>JAZKTH010000014.1:0-24555 GCA_036625675.1 Haloferacaceae archaeon | reverse complement strand
GCGACGAAATCGGTTGGCCTTTAGTTTAGCTTCTGTTTTCTTCGAGTATGGACGAAGACGTCGGTCCCATAGAGTACGAGCCGATCGGTGCCGTGCGGTCACCGCACGATTCGCTCGAGGGAATGCCGATCCAGCCTGCCGGTGCCCGGGGAACTCGCGGGCGGATCGAACTGGACGAGGAGTACGCCGACGCACTCTCGGACCTGGACGGCTTCTCGCACTGTTACGTCCTGTATCACTTCCACGGCTCCGACGGCGACGCGCCCGCGACCGTCGAGCCGTTCCTGGACTCGACGGAACGGGGACTGTTCTCCACCCGCGCACCCCGTCGCCCGAACGCGATCGGGCTGTCGGTGGTCCGGGTCGAGGCAGTCGACGGCGCGACCGTGGAGATCCGGGACGTCGACGTCCTGGACGGCACGCCCGTCCTGGACGTCAAACCCTTCGTTCCGGACTTCGACGTCCCCGAGGATCCGGTCGCGGGATGGGTAGACCGTGCGAACGACGACCCACAAAAGCGCCGCGCCGACGACCGGTTCCTGTGATACTGACGGTGGCGGGTCGTTTCCCGGGCGCGGCCCGGACGACCTCCGAGCGACCTGCGGGGAGAAATTAACTACACGAGTTGTCTTGATAACGCTTACTCGAAAGTAGATTATTGATCGTCCAGGCGCCGCATACGAGGGGTTTCGTCGGTGCGAGGCGATCGAAGGGTGACCAGTACAT
This sequence comes from Haloferacaceae archaeon, assembly GCA_036625675.1. GTDB lineage: Archaea > Halobacteriota > Halobacteria > Halobacteriales > Haloferacaceae > Halalkaliarchaeum. Next base: position 23,829 of record JAZKTH010000014.1, on the reverse strand, counting down.
TTATGAATTGGATTACCCGAATTCGAACTGATGCTACCTGGAGCTGACTCCGGAATCGCCCGCGACGGCAAGGTCCTCGTACTGGCGTACGATCACGGACTCGAACACGGTCCGGTCGATTTCGATCCGGTGCCGGAGACGGCCGATCCGTCCGCAGTCTTCGAGTACGCGACGCACGACGCCGTGACCGCCATCGCCGTTCAGAAGGGGATCGCCGAGACGTACTACCCGTCCTACGAGGACGACGTTTCGCTGCTCCTGAAACTGAACGGGACCTCCAACATGTGGATGGGCGAACCCGACTCGGCGCTGAACTGTTCGGTCGATTACGCCGCCGGACTCGGCGCCGATGCGGTCGGGTTCACCCTCTACGGCGGCTCCAACTACGAGGTCGAGATGGCCGAGGAGTTCCGCGAGGTTCAGGAGGCGGCACGGAAAAACGACATGGGCGTCGTGATGTGGTCGTATCCCCGCGGACAGGGACTCAAAAACGACACGAAGCCGGGCGTAATCTCCTACGCCACCCGCCTCGGGCTGGAGCTCGGAGCCGACGTGTCGAAGGTCAAGTATCCCGGCTCCCCGGACGCGATGGCGGACGCCTGCGAGATGGCCGGCGACATGAAGGTCATCATGTCCGGCGGCTCGAAGACCGACGATCGCGCGTTCCTCGAAACGGTCAAGTCGTCGATGGACGCCGGCGCCGACGGACTCGCGGTCGGACGCAACGTCTTCCAGCGACAGAACCCGTTCGAGATCCTCGACGCGCTGGAAGCGATAATCTACGAGGAGGCTTCCGTAGACGCCGCGCTCGACCGGGCGGCCTCCCGGACTCGCGCCGACGACTGATGTCGCCGGGTGGCACCGACGCCGATGCCGACGGCGACGCCGTCGTCGAACGGGTGTTCGACGTCGTCGCGTCGACTGCCCTCGACGTGCGCGACGCGCTGCCGGGACGACGCACGACACTCGACCGGGAGAACCCCTCCGGGGAGACGCAGCTGGCCGCCGACGCGTACGCCGACGGGCTCCTTCGTGAACGTCTCGGGGCGATCGACGGCGTGGCTGCGTACGTGAGCGAGGAGCGCGACTCGGCGGTCGAGACCGCCGCTGACGACGCGACGCCGGAAGAGGACGGCAGGTTCGCCGTCGCGGTCGATCCGCTCGACGGCTCCTCGAACCTCCGATCGAACAACGCGATGGGCACGATCATCGGCGTCTACGAGTCGTCCCCCCCGGCGCGCGGTCGTGACCTCGTCGCGGCGGGCTACCTGCTGTACGGCCCGATAACGACGATGGTTCGCGCCAGCGACGGCGTCGTCCGGGAAGAGGTCGTCACCGCCGCCCCGGTCCCGGGGGACGACGGTACGGACGACGACTCCTCCGACTCCCCGGGGGCCCAGTCGGCCGTCGAGCGTCGGGTCGTCGACCGGAACGTGACGCTCCCCGCGTCCCCGGTCGTGTACGGCTTCGGCGGGCGGGTGCCGAAGTGGACGCCGGAGTTCGCGGGATTCGCCGACGAGATCGAACGTGAGCTCAAGCTCCGGTACGGCGGCGCGATGGTCGGGGACGTGAACCAGGTCCTCACTTACGGCGGGATCTTCTCGTACCCGGCGCTGACGGACCGTCCGGAAGGGAAGCTCCGGCTCCAGTTCGAGGCGAACCCGATGGCGTTCATCGTGGAGGCGGCCGGCGGGCGGTCGTCGAACGGGGAGGGGTCGATCCTCGACGTCCCGCCGGAGGGACTTCACCAGCGTACTCCCGTCCACCTCGGAAACGCCGGCCTCGTCGACCGACTCGAGGGGCGGCTCGGGACCGACTCCGACTGATCCGTTCGCCGATTCTCGGCACGATTTCTCCCCCGGGTGATTCAAGCCGTTCGACTCCCAGTATCGGTCAATGACGCCGGAATCGACTCTCGGGGAGTACTACGAGGTGCTGGAACGCGGCGAGCCGCTGTCTCCGTTCTTTGCACAGCGCCAGGCCGTCGACGGGGAGTGGAGGTTCGTTGGCATGCACGTCTCCGTCGGCGTCCCGGTCGAGTCCGGGCCGGACGAAACCGGCAAGCCGTCACAGGATCGCCCGGACGGGCGGGTCGTCTGATGGTCGGTCCGAGCCTCTCGAAGGAGGAGCGAGTGGCGGCGAACGCCCGCCTGAAGCTCGGGTTCGTCGTGCTGGTGGCGCTCTCGACCGGGCTGATGGCGTTCCAGCTCGACCCGACCCCGGTTCAGCTCGTCGGCGCCGTCCTCGCCGGTGCGGCCGCCGGCACCGTGATGCTGTGGTTCGTCGTGCGGAACTTGCGCTCGATCCGACCGTAGGCACTCGTGGCTCCGTACGACACTTCGCCGCACAGGGACAGACCGTCGGTAGACCGACTCAGGAGGGATCGACGCGCTCGATCCACAGCTCCGGCCGGTCCAGTTCCCCGCCAGTGGGGAGGTTCTCCGGCCGTTCCCACACGGTCCCGGCGGCCTCCAGTCCCCGCTTCTCGACGACGGTCTCGAAGAAGCGCGTTCCGCGTTCGTACTGACGGCGTTTGAGCCCCATCCCCAGGAGCCGCCGCACCAGCTGACCGACGGGACCGCCGCCGCTTCGGCGCTCGTCCACCTTCCGCCGGAGGTCGGCGTACGCCTCGTCGAAGGCTCGATCCATGAGCAGTTCGGCGTATCCCTCGACCGCGGTCATCGCGGCGTCGAGCTCGACGAACGCCTCGCGGTCGATCCCGCCCCTGGAGAGCGTCCGGACGCCGGACTCGAGCCGGGACTCGAGGTAGTCCGGGAGCCAGGGGGCGGCGCCGAACTCGGCGGCGTGGGCGACCTCGTGGAATGCGATCCAGCGCCTGAAGCGCTCGTAGCCGACGTCGAGCTCCCCGGCCACGCGCCGGATGTTCGGGTCGACGAAGTAGAGCCCGTGGTCCGCCGGATCGTCCGCCAGTAGCAGTGGGTCGTACTGTCCGAGGACGTGTCGCGCGAGGAAACCGAGCGTGGCCGCCATCGTCCCCGTGTTCGCCACGCGGGAGACGTTCGGGAACAGGGTCTCCACCTCGTCCTCGATCGGTTCCATCACCCGACGGAACGTGTCGACGTTCGCGTCGATCCAGTGGTAGCGGTTCTGGACCGTGAGGCTGTTCGGAACGTCGAACTCGGTCCCCGAAAGCTCCCGCAACCGGCCGCGAGCCGCCCTCACGTCGGCCGCGTAGCCGGCGCGGTCGGCGGCGGTCAACTCCAGCGACCCGGGATCGGTGCCCGCCTTCGCCGCCTCGCTCACCGCGTCCCAGTCGACCGCCCCCTCGCCGGAAGCGGCCGTCACCGCGCGGACGCTGCGATACAGATCCATACCTCCGTTCGGGGATCGTCACGCAAATCCCTTGTGCTGGCTCGTTCCGTCGCCGACGACGACCCCGAGGACGCTCTCACTCGCCGAGATCGTCCAGTTCCTCGGCGGCGTCGAGGTCGGCTCCCAGCGCCTTGCGAACGACGAGCCAGCCGAGCGTGACGGCGAGCCCGATCGCGAGCAGCGTTCCCACTTTCTTCCCGGGGCAGGACCCCCCGGACGGCGCGTCTCCCCCGGATTCGTCAGCTCCGGGGATCGCTTCCGTCGCCTCGGCGTTCCCGTCGTTCGACCCGCCGATCAGATCGCGGCCCACGAACTCGACGCCGTCGTGGAGGTGAAGCTCCAGGAGCGTGAATTTCTTTTCTCCCATGGTTCGACTACGTCCCGGGAGACGTATAAAGCTGCCATCGCGGTGGAACTTCCCGTGGGCTTTTGCCCCGGTCGGTCCTGCTTCCGGTATGGACGAGAGACGACGGGAGTTCCTCGAATCGCTTCTCACCACGCCGAGTCCGTCCGGGTTCGAGACGGCCGTACAGCGGGAGTGGTGCGAGTACGTTCGAGAATTCGCCGACGAACTGCGCACGGACGCGTACGGCAACGCGGTCGCGGTACACGAGGGGTCCGGCGGGGGACACGAAATCGCCATCGCAGGTCACGCCGACGAGGTCGGCTACATCGTTCGCGACGTCACCGACGACGGCTTCTTGCGGATCGCCCCGATCGGGGGCGCGGACCGTACCGTCTCGAAGGGACAGCACGTGACGATCCACGCCGACGAGCCCGTTCCCGGCGTGATCGGCCAGACGGCGATACACCTCAGGGACGCCGGCGAGGAGGAGTACCAGGACCTCGAGGAGCAGTACGTCGACGTGGGGGCCCGCGACGCCGGGGCGGCACGCGAACTCGTCGAGGTCGGCGATCCGGTCACCGTGTCGACGACCGTTTCGGAACTCCACGGGAATCGGATCGCCGCGCGCGGCATGGACAACCGCGTCGGGACGTGGGTCGCCGCCGAGGCGTTCCGCCGCGCGGTCGAGGCCGGCGTCGACACAACCGTCTACGCGGTCTCGACGGTGCAGGAGGAGGTGGGGCTCAACGGCGCCCGGATGGTCGGTTTCGACCTGGATCCGGACGCCGTCGTCGCGGTCGACGTCACCCACGCGACCGACACGCCGGACGTCTCGGCGAAACAGTCGGGGCCCGTCGAACTGGGCGAGGGCCCCGTCGTGGGACGGGGGAGCGCGAACCACCCGTCGCTGGTCGACCTCGCACGGTCGGCCGCCGCCGACGTCGGCGTTGAGGTGCAGTTGCAGGCGGCGGGGATTCGCACCGGAACCGACGCCGACGCCTTCTTCACGAGCCGCGGCGGGACGCCCTCGCTCAACGTCAGCGTCCCGAACCGGTACATGCACACGCCGGTCGAGGTCGTCGACGCGGGGGATCTGGAGGCGACTGCGGAGCTTCTGTGGGGCCTCGCGGCGTCCGTCTCGGACGTGGACGGGTTCGCGGTCGACGTCTGACCGGTCCCCTCCAGGATACGGGAACGCGTCCGCGGGGATGGAGGACGAGAGTCGCCGTCGTGACACCCGGTGACTCGGTGCGCGCAAAAAACAACCGTTAAAAGTCGGCGACGGGTTCACACACGTATGGCTGGAACCATTCAGGCGCTCGTTCCCGGCGGGCAGGCCACCCCCGGGCCGCCGCTGGGCCCGGAGCTCGGGCCGACGCCGGTAGACGTGCAGGCCGTCGTCGAGGAGATCAACGAACAGACGGAGGCGTTCGACGGGATGGAAGTCCCGGTCACCGTCGAGTACGAGGACGACGGCTCATTCAGTATCGACGTCGGCGTCCCCCCGACGGCAGAACTCATCAAGGACGAGGCGGGCTTCGAGACCGGCTCGGGCGAACCGCAGTCGGACTTCGTCGCCGACCTCTCGGTCGAGCAGGTCAAGAAGATCGCCGAACAGAAGCAGTCCGACCTGCTGTCGTACGACCTGAAGAACGCTGCGAAGGAGATCGGGGGGACGTGCGTCACCCTCGGCGTCACGATCGACGGCGAGGACGCGCGCACCTTCGACGACCGCGTCGACGCCGGCGAGTACGACGACGTGCTCGCCGAGTGAGTCCGGTCGACCCCCGTCCGTTTTCCGTACTCGTTCGGACGTCGCTGAGCCGATGGCTACGGGTCCGTCACCGACCGCTCCGCAACCGCCGCGGAGGGCGGGGACTCTCCCCGTCCGGAGACGGTCCGCTGCGGGAACGGGATGGTGATCCCCTCCTCGTCGAACCGGTTTTTGACCGCGGTCGCGTACTCGGTCCGAGTGCGCAGGAAGTCCGCCCGGGAGGGATCCTCGATCCACACCCGCGCCTGCAGGCCGACCGAGGAGTCGGCCAGTTCGGTGAGACGCACTGTCGGTTCGGGGTCGTCCAGGATGTCGGGATGCTCGCGGGCCTCCTCGAGCATGAACTCGGTGGCAGCCTCGATGTCGTCGTCGTAGTCGATTCCGAACGCGAACGTGAGCCGGAGGGTGTCTTTCGAGACGGGATTTTTGATCACTCCCTCGGTGAGGTTGGCATTTGGAACGGTGAGCAGTTCGTTGTCGAACGTTCGCACACGCGTTACGCGAAAGGAGACGTCCTCGACGATGCCGGAGTTGTCGTTCCACACGATCCAGTCGCCGATCTTGAATGGCTTGTCGGTGAAGATGAACACGCCGGCCACGAAGTTGCGAATGACGTCCTGCAGCGCGAACCCGACCGCGAGCGTCGCCGCCGCGGCGATGGTGGCGAGTGACTGCAGGAAGCTGCCGTAGCCCGCGAGTCCGAACGCGACGCTGAGACCGACGAACAGCACGACGACGGTGACGATCTTGCCGAGTGGCCGCCGGGCGTGCGCCTCCATCTCGCGGCCCCGGAACAGCCGGTCGAAGAGCGGGCTTATGACCGTTCGATCGACCATCCAGAACACGAGCAGGACGGCCAGGAACACCGCCGCCCTGGCGACCGTTTGCGAGAGTTCCGGCCCGAGATAGCCTTCCAGCACTCGCTGCAAGGGACCCACTTGCAGCGGGCCGCCCGAGAGTGCCGACATCGAGCTCGCGATCGGCTCGCCCGCCCCGGCGAACGTCCCTGCCGCCCCGACGAGCCCCGCGGAAAACATCAGTGATACACCGCCGTGTTCCCCCGCGTCTCGATCAGATCAGCGCCGACCGCAGTCGCCAGCTCCTCCGCGAGCGCTTCCGTCGAGGTCCCCCCGCGTGCCGCCCGAAGGAACTTCACCTTCACGAGTTCCCTGTCGTCGAGCTGGTCCGCGAGTTCGCCCACGACGGCGTCGATTCCGCTCTTGCCGACCCAGACGGTGACGTCGAGCTCGTGCGCCTGTTTCCGGAGATCCTGATCGCTCATAGCGACCCTGTCGAGCCGAGGCCGTTTCAAGCTTGAGAAACGCCGCCGTCGGAATCGGCCTTCGTCACGGCCTCCGCGCCTTCGTCCGCTCCGACGAGAACGTGGACGTACCTGTCGAGCGAGCGATGGACACGCCGGCGAAAGATCCTGTCGACGCGCCAGCCAGCGTCTCTCGCCGCCTCCCGATAGGACCTGTCCGCGATCAGCACAGTCCGCCCGTCGGGCCGGGTGACGCGTCGCGCCTCCCCGAGCGCTCCCTCCACGAGTGCCGCGAGTTCGTGACGGGCGATCTTCGACTGTCGACCGTACGGGGCGTCGAACACGACCGCGTCGACCGTTCGTTCGTGGAGCGTCCCGTCGTCGGACCCTGCACCGTTTCCTCGAGTGGCTTCGCGTAACGGCAGGTGCGTCGCGTCGCCCCGGGCGACCTCGAATCCGTCGTCGAGAAACGCGCGAAGGTTCTCCCGACACCCGCGAACCATCTTCGTCTGGGCGTCGACGCCGAGCACGCGGCTCCCGACCAGGCCGGCCTCGATCAGCAACCCCCCCGTTCCGCACATCGGATCCACCACCAGCCGCCCGGGGCCCGCGCCGGCGACGTTGGCGTACGCTCGGGCGTCGACCGGGGCCATGCTCCCGGGCTGAAAGAACGGCCGATCAGTCGGTTTGCGCCGGCCGAAGTCCCGCGCGCTTTCGGCCGCGAGCCAGCCGACCAGGCAGACGTCGACGGTCTCCCCGGTCGTGTCGGGAACCGGACCCACCGCGACCGACCCCGCCTCGACTGTGCCCGACGAGAACAGCACCCGGAGCACGTGGTCGGGCTCCTCGAGGTCGACCTCGAACCCGCGGTCGACCAGCACGCTGCCGAGTTCGCGTTCCGCAGCCCGCGTGGAGACGTCCGCCGTCCCCCGAACGTTCCGGGCGCGCACCGCCACGCTCCCCCGGCGGTCGATCGGCGCCGCCCGGAGGAGCGCGCGGGCGCCCGCCACGTCGGCGTCGGCCCGCCCGAGCAGCTCGATCGCGCTTCGGGTGTACGCGAGATCCCGGACCCGCCCGGAGACGGAGCCGGCTGTCGCCAGTCCCGGAGCGATCAGCTCGACGCCGGCAGCCACGCTTCTCGCCTCGAAGGCGGCGAAGGCGTCCTCCTCGCCGGCGAGCTCCAGTCCGTACACGGCCGGTCGTGAGTCGCGGTGTCGCAAGAGCGTGGCGGTTCGACCCAGCCGCAAACGGGAGCCGCTGCCGGCCGGAGACGAGTAACCAACCTTTTTAAATCTTAAATACGAGCGTTTAAGTGACCAATGACTAATCCGAAGGACACGATCAACATCGAGAACGTCGTCGCCTCGACCGGCATCGGCCAGGAACTCGACCTCCAGAGCGTCGCCATGGACCTCGAGGGCGCCGACTACGATCCCGAGCAGTTCCCGGGACTGGTCTACCGGACGCGGAGCCCGAAATCGGCGGCGCTGATCTTCCGGTCGGGAAAGATCGTCTGTACCGGGGCGAAATCGACCGAAGACGTGCACGAGAGCCTCAACATCGTCTTCGACAAGCTCCGCGAGCTGGAGATCCCGGTGGACGAAGAACCCGAAATCACGGTTCAGAACATCGTCACGAGCGCGGACCTCGGAACCAGCCTGAACCTCAACGCGATCGCGATCGGCCTCGGGCTCGAGAACATCGAGTACGAGCCCGAACAGTTCCCGGGACTGGTCTACCGGCTCGAGGAGCCGGACGTCGTCGCGTTGCTTTTCGGCTCCGGAAAGCTGGTCATCACCGGCGGCAAGGAACCCTCGGACGCGGCGGCGGCCGTCGACGTCATCACTGGACGGCTCGAGGAACTCGGTCTGCTCGGTTGAGCCGGCGGCGCCGATGGCCTCCCTGCCTCCACTCGTGACAGCCGCCCCGCTTCAGACCGGGGCCGAACCGCTGGCAGTCGCCGGAACTCTCGGTCTCCTCGCGCTGTTTCTCTCTCTCACGGCCTTTCTGGCCGCGAGGAACGTCCTCGGGGACGTCTCGCCGATCCCGGCGCTCGGCGTCGGTCCGCTGCCGGCGGCCGTCGCGGTGCTGTCGGTCCCACTCGAGGTCCCGGCAGTCGTGGCGGTTCCGGCCGCGGTGGTTCTGGACGGGGTAGCGATCCACGTCCTGTACGGGGACTCACCGCGTCTCTCCGCGTACGTGACGTTCATTCACGTCGTCGTGACCATCTTGCTCGGAACCGTCGTGTTCGGCCTGGTGTTCCTCTCGCGAACACTCCCGGGGTAGTTCCGGGACGCCCCGCCCTGATTCTGTCGCCAGTTCGGCCCGCTCGGATCACTCCACCAGCCGTTCGATCTCGGTGACGAGAACGTCGGTGGCGCCGACGGCCTTGAGGTCGGTGATCACCTCGAACACCCGCCGCTCGTCGACGACCGCGTGAACGGCGACCTGCCCGGACTCGCCCTCCCCGTCTTCGTCTGCGATGTCCATGACGGTTGGTCCGCTCATCCCCGGAATCACGTCCCTGACGTCGTCCAGTCTGTCCCGCGGCGCGTTCATCATCAGGTACCGCTTCCCTTCGGCAGCCACGACCGACTCGAAGGCGGTCGCCACCTGGTCGACTTTCGCGTCGTCGACGACGTCGGCCCTCGCGAACAGCCGGACCGAACTCTCGAGGACGTCCGCGATCACGGCGAGCCGGTTCACCTGCAGGGTCGTCCCCGTGGAGGTGATGTCGACGATCGCGTCGGCCATTTCTACGTGAGGTGTCAGCTCGGTCGCGCCCGTCACCTCGACGATCTCCGGCGAGATCCCCCGGGCGTCGAAGAACTCTCGGGTGATGGAGGGGAACTCGGTGGCGACGGTTCGGCCGTCGACGTCCTCGACGGCGGTGACGTCGCCGCCCTCGGGGGCGGCGAGCACCAGCCGACACCGGCCGTACTCCAGATCCACCAGGTCGACCAGAGCCGGCTTCTCGGGAGGGGACTCGGCCGGGTCTGCCGCCCCTCCGCCGGGCCGGTCGTGACCGTCGAGGACGGGTCCTGACTCCCGGGCCTGATCGAGTCCGGTGACGCCGAGGTCGGCCGCGCCGTCCCGGACGTACTCGGGAATGTCCGCCGCTCGGGCGAAAAGCACGGTCACATCGGGATCGACCGTGTCCGCGTACAGCTGCCGATCCGCCGTTCGTTCGACGTGGAGCCCCGCGCGCTCGAGCAGTTCCATCGTCGGCTCGTGGAGGCGGCCCTTGTTGGGCACCGCGATGCGCATACGCACCTCTCGCGGGGCGGGCAGGAAACCTTTTCGCGTCCGTCGTGCGAATGGACCGCGTATCGTCGTCGAGAACGAGCTACGGGCCGCGGCGACGGCGGCTTTTATTCGAGCAGGACGGCGTTGACCTGCCCCGTCTGACCCGGACGGGAGGTGACCCGGGCGCGCCCCTCGCTGGTTTCGATGACGGCGCCTTTGGTGACGATGTTCCGGCGAACGTAATTCACGTTCGCGGGGTTCTCGACCACGTCCTCGATCTCGGCGGTGACGGTTTCGCCGTCGGGGGTTGCGACGTGGGCGACGTCTGTCGACAGTGCGCGTACCTTCCGACCGGTGCCACGCGAGTCGACGTACTGCAGGCGGGTCGTTCCCACCGTCGTTTCGGCGGGTTCCCGTCCGAGCTGGTAGCGCTTCTTGTTCCGGAACGGCTTGAGTCGACCGCCCGTGCGTTTCCGCTTCGAGCGTCCCTGGTCCTTCATACCCGGCCGAACGGTCAGCGGCTACTTGAACCTCTCGAAGCGCGTCCGGTCACTGGAGGTACGAGGGATCCTCCGAGTCGCAGTTTTCCTCGTGTTTCTCGGCGTCGGCGCGCTCGTCGAACAGCAGGCCACACTTCTCGCACTGGTACCACGTCATGTCGTCGCGCTGTGTGGTGGTGACCATTACGTACCCAGTTCGGTGCGGGGGGCCAAAACGGTTCCCACTGTTCCGGAGTCGCTCGACCGGCGTCGGTGAACCCGCCAGTTCCCTGCCAGTGGCTGCCGTCGCCCGGTCAGTCTGGGAAGCCCTGCACGATATCGACGCCCGAGGAGGCGCCGATCCGTTCGGCGCCGGCTTCCAGCATCTCGACGGCCCGGTCGTAGGTTCCGATTCCGCCGCTGGCCTTCACCGGAAGGTACTCCGAGAGCAGTTCGACGTCCTCGACGGTCGCCCCGCCTTCGGAGAACCCCGTCGAGGTCTTGAGCATGTCCGCGCCCGCGTCCGCGACGGCTTCTCCGATCCGGTGCATCTCGTCGTCGGTCAAAAGCGGCGCTTCGACGATCACCTTCACCGGAACCGGAACCGCAGCCACGACCTCCGTCACGTCCGTTTTTACGGCGCCGACGTCGCCCGACTTGAGCCGGCCGACGTTGGCCACGAGGTCCAGTTCGTCGGCCCCGTCCTCCCACGCACGAACGGCCTCCTCGCGTTTCACGTCGGCCACGTGGTGACCGTGGGGGAAGCCGATCACGGTTGCGAGAGTCACCGACTCGGCGCTGTCGGCGGCCTCCGGGACGTAACACGGCGGTATGCAGGCGTTCATTCCGTACTCGACCGCCTCGGAGAGAACGCGTTCCACGTCGGAGAGCGTGGTCGCGGGTCCAAGCACCGTGTGATCGATCAGGGAGGCGAATTCGGCTCGGTCCATACTCGTCCCTCGTGTCGACGGTTGAAAGACGTAGGGGTATTGGTGGCCACGTGGACGGTTACGGCCTATCAGGGAAGGAAGAAATTTATCGCAGCAACGACCAGCCCGGCGAGTCCCATCCGGGCTGCGGCGACGTACCAACGCTGTCCCGAAATCGAACCCATGTACGCGCCGAACATCCCCAACACAGCGATACCTAACCCGACCGCGATGAGGGCCGCCTCTTGCATCGTGAAAACGGTCCCCTCGACGACGAACGGGCCCAACGGGATGAGAATACCGAGAAGTGGCCCGAGCCCGCTCATTGTCGCGTGCACGAGTCGGGCGCCGCTACGTTCACGTTGAACGCGGGTGTCGTCGAGATCTGTGAGCATCGCTCGTTCGATACGCCTGATCTCAGCTCGGGTTTCGGCACGTTCGATTTCCCAAACGCTCCAGACTGCGGATGTCCCGAGACCGACCGCCGCACCCAGTCCGATCTTGATCACGGTGAGCCCGTCGGGGACTCCCGAAAGGACGGCACCAACGATGATCCCGATGCTCGTGAGCGTGCCGTCGAATCCTTTCGAGATGAAGTACCGACGTGAGATCGCGAGGACGTCCTCCTTCCCGAGGAGACGCCTCACGAGGTGTCGAATCGACGTCACTGGCCCTCAGGCGTCCTGTAACGTGTGTCGATCCGTAACCACATACTCACCACACGCGACTTGATCCACAGAGTGGACGGCACCCCCGAGATTTTCGATCGTCTCTTCTATCGCGGCGAAATCGACGTCTTCCCCTTCGAAGGTGAGCTTGACGTTCTGAACTTCCTGATCCAGTTCGATGAGGGACGACGTAACACCCGCCACGGTCTCGGTTTCCGCGACGAGAGCGGTGAACTCCAGGAGAGGCGGATCGTGCGGTTTCAATACGTCGATGACGAGGCGTCTGACTGTGGCCATGTTTCAATACGAGGACTCGATATGTTAAAAGTCGTGTAGACGCGGCCGGTCGTCGATAGGGGAACCGTACAGCAGGACTGGAAATACCCGTTCCCGGAGACCACCTGCGCGCTGCAGGGGTCTCTCTCGACGTCTCTCTTCGTCGGAGTAGTGAGTTCGATCGGATTCTAACTGGGTGATTCGCCGTCTGTCGACACGAAGTGGACGGACCGTTTGATTCCGGCGACGACGAGGAAATACCCGGGAAGCGCGACGGCAAGCACCGTGCCGATACGCATCCAGTCGGCGAGTCCCAGCGGCACCGTTCCGAAGTACTGGTTGAGGGGGGTATACAGGACGGCCAGCTGAAGCGCCAACGAACCGCCGACCGCGAGTGCGAGCCACGGGTTCGAGAACGTCGGAGTTTCCCGGAACCAGCGGATGACGTACAGCTTCTCGAACTCGAGTGCGACGAAGCCCGTGAACACCATGGTCATCGCGTACGGCGTCACGGCGGTCGCCCCACCGAGGGTGTAGAACATCAACCCGAGCATGACCGCCGTCGACACCGTACCGGCCCCCCCGACCAGTCCGAGCATACGGCGATCGACGATACCCTGGTCCGGATCGCGCGGCGGTCGCTCCATCACGTCGCCGCTTTGCGGATCCGCGCCCAGCGCCAGGGCTGGCAATCCATCGGTGAGGAGATTGATCCACAACAGCTGGACTGCGGGGAGGACGAGGAGGCCGTACAGCGACGCGAGAAACACGATCGCGACCTCGGCGACGTTCGCGCTGAGCAGGTAGGCGACGAACTTCCAGACGTTGTCGAAGATGGCACGCCCGCGTTCGACTGCTCGCTCGATAGTCGCGTAGTTGTCGTCCAGGAGTATCACGTCGCTCGCGTGTTTGGCCACGTCGGTCCCGCGAACACCCATTGCGACTCCGATGTCAGCCTTCTTCAATGCCGGTGCGTCGTTGACACCGTCCCCGGTCATCGCGACGACGTGCCCGTTCGCCCTGAGCGCGCTCAGGATACGCACTTTGTGTTCTGGGGACGTCCGGGCGAACACGTCGACCGCCTCGACGCGCTCGCGGAGGCTGTCGTCGTCCATCTCCTCGATCTCACCTCCCCCCAACACTTCCTCGCCCATTCCGAGCGACCTCGCAATCGCGGCGGCGGTACGATGGTTGTCGCCGGTCACCATCTTCACGTCGATGCCGGCCCTCTCTGTCGCTGCGAGGGCATCGGCGACCTCCCCTCGTGGCGGATCGATCATGCCGACCAGTCCGACGAACACGAGATCGCTCTCCATATCGCTCGGATCTTCGGCGTAAGCGATGGCCAGCACGCGGAGGGCCTCGTCGGCGAACGTCCGGACCCGTTCCCGGACGCGCTCGGCCGAATCCGGTGTGAGAGCGACCGTTTCGTCTGCTCTCAGCACGCGCGAGGATTTCGAGAGGACGACCTCGGGGGCTCCCTTGACGTATCCCACGTCGTCGTGAACTGTCCCCATCCACTTCGTCTCCGAGGAGAACGGAATCTCGTCGGTCCGAGGCTGTCGTTCGCGTAACGCCTGGACGTCGAATCCGCGATATTCAGCCGCCTCGACCAGCGCTCGTTCGGTCGGGTCGCCCTCGTCGCGGGTAGCGTCGTTACAGAGCGCCCCGGCTCGTATCAGCAGCTCGAACCGTTCGTCCGGTGAGCTACCCTCGCCCTCCTCGAAATCGACGACGAGATCGTCGACCCACGCTTTGGAGACGCTCATCCGCCCCTCGGTGAGCGTTCCCGTCTTGTCGGTACAGATGACGTCCACAGCACCCAGCGCTTCGACGGCTGGAAGCCGGCGGACGAGGGCGTTTTCCTCCGCCATTGTTCGGACTCCGAGCGCGAGCGTCAGCGTCACGACAGCAGGAAGCCCCTCCGGGACGGCAGCGACCGCGAGCGACACCGCGGTGAGACCGGCCTGTATCAGCGGCGTATCTCGAAGCAACAACAGCGGAACGACGAGCGCGGCAAGCACGAGCACGCCGAGGCCGAGCCGACGGCCGAGCCGGTCCAGTTCCTGTTGAAGCGGCGTTCGAGTCTCCTCGGTGGCTGCCAGTTCACGGGCGATCGCGCCCACCTCGGTGTCCATCCCGGTTGCGGAAACGACCGCGACACCCCTCCCGCGGGTGACGTTCGTCCCCTTGTACAACATACAGGTGTGCTCCGCGAGCGGTGCCCCGAGATCGACCTGTTCCGGCGACTTCGAGACCGGCGCGCTTTCGCCCGTGAGAGCTGCCTCGTCCACCTCGAGGTCCGTCTCTTCAAGCAATCGTGCGTCCGCAGGGACGACGTCTCCGCTCTCCAGTTCCACGACGTCACCCGGCACGAGCTCCGTCGCGTCAATTTCTGTCGTCGTCCCGTCCCGCCGGACGGTGGCCGTCGGCGCAGTCAACTTCCGGAGCGCTTCGAGGCTCCGTTCCGCGCGATAATCCTGGACGAAGCCGAAGACACCGTTGGCGACGACGATGACAGCGATGAGGGCGGCATCGATAGTGTGACCGGCCCAGACCGAGAGGAGAGCCGCAGCCAGCAGCACCCAGATGAGGACGCTGTCGAACTGTGAGAGAAGAATGGATACCGGCGTGCGCTCGCTCACCTGGACGATTTCGTTCTCGCCGTGCTCCGCGAGCCGTTTCTGGGCCACCGCAGTCGGCAGTCCCCTGGCGGTCGAGTCGTGGGCTGACAACACAGTTTCGGCCGACTTGCTGTGCGGATCTTCGACCACGGATGAGTCCACACACCCTCGCCTCTTGGGTCTTGTCGCTGGCTACAGTAGGTACATTCCGGGGTCCCTCCATGCTTGTTTCTTTGGGACGCGTCCCGGCATCGAATTCGTGGCCTTTTAGGACGCGTCCCGGCATCGAATCCGTGGCCTACAGGGGGCGGCAACCGCGCTCGGAACGCGAGAGTACTACAGCACCTGTCGACTGACAGCAACGTTCCCGTCGATGCAGCCAGAGGGAACCGTCGAGGGAGAACGCAACGCTTTCCCGGGAACCGCCCCGTCCCACGTTCGTGTACTGGATCGCGACGGCCGCGGCGTCCGCTGGGGGCACTCCCGCGCAGCTTCTACTCCCCGAGGGCTTCGCGCTCCCACCCGTACCCCACCTGGTCGCCTTACTGCTCGGACTCGCGCTCGTGGGCGTCGGGCTGTACCGTCGCGACCCCCCTGTCGACGCCCGGGTGGTCCTCGGGTTCGCTCCCTGGATGGCCGTCGGGTCCGGGCTTCACGTGCTGTACGTCCTCGGCTCGCTCCCGCCGTCGGTTGCGCCGTTCGGAGGAACGCCGGCAGTGTATCTCACGGTCGGCGCGAGTGCCGGCGCCGTCTGGCTCGCGGCCGACCGGCTGGCCGAACGATCCCCCGGCCGGCGACGCGACGCGACGGGGCGAGTGTCGCTCGTCGTCGGCGTCTCCGGGGCTGCCCTCCTGGCGGTGGCGGTGGGGATCGCCGCGTCGGCCGGCGCGAGCGCGGGGACGCTCGACCCGCTCTGGCCGGCGATCGGCCTCCTGGTGACGGTCCCCGTGGCGGCCGTCGCCTGGATGGCGCTGATCCGGATCGCCCCCGGCGTCGAACGCGCCGGCGCCGTCGGCGTCCTCGTGATGTTCGCCCACGCGCTCGACGGGGTGTCCACGACGATCGGAGTGGAGGTCCTCGGCTACGGGGAACGAACGCCGTTCTCGCAGTTGATTCTCGACCTCGGAGCGGCTCTGCCGACCGCCGAGGTCGTCGGCGCGGGCTGGCTGTTCGTCGTCGTCAAGCTCGCGGTCGCCGGCCTGGTGGTCTCGCTTTTCGAGGACTACCTCGCGGAGGATCCGGGGGAGGCGCTCTTGTTGCTCGGGTTCGTCGCCGCGGTCGGCCTCGGTCCGGGCGTCCACAACCTCCTCCTTTTCGCCGTCGCCGGCGGGTGAGGTCTGCGGATCTTCCCCGACGTGTCGACGTTCGCCGTCGACTCATAATGATTATTGTAGCGATTTACCGGTCGATCGGCCCACCGGGTGGCCGATCGTCCGGTTACGGCCTACAATAATCATTATCACTCGGCTGGCTGGAGGAGACGCTCGTCCCGGAGCGCCCGGAGGACGTCCTGCCTGGCCACGATCCCCACGAGCCGCCCGCCCTCGTCGACGACCGGGAGCCGGTTGATGTCGCGGTCGTCGCCGGCGAGCAGGTCGACGATCGTCGTCAGGTCCGTCTCCGGCTGGACTGTGACGAGCTCGCTCGTCATCACCGTCGAGACCGGCTTGTCCGCGTTGCGCAGGAGGTCCACCCCGAGGTCGATCTCGTCCCAGGAGACGTCCACTGCGTACGTCAGCGTGTCTACGAACGGCGGGAAGCCCACCGGGATCCACAGCGTCCTGTCCTCGGTCTCGAACAGCCCGACCAGGTCGGACTGAGTGACGATCCCCACGACGACGCCGTCGTCGTCGACCACCGGGAAGCCGTTGAACTCGGCTTTCGCGAGCCGACCGAGCACGTCGGCGACGTCGTCGTCCGGCGAGACCGTCTCGACTTCCGTCGTCATCAGGTCGTGGGCGCGCATGTCTGCTCGGACGCCCGGCGGGGACGTATGCCTTCCGGGAAGGCCGCCCCTGGAAGGGAAGCAGCGTCCGGGAGGAAAACCGCTTAGTTGCTCCCGGCGACATCGGAGGTATGGAATCCGACGTCACCAGACTCGACGCGTTCCTGTCGGACGTGGACGCCGACGCGTATCTGCTCGAGGCGGGCGACGACGACTCGAACCAGCTGTACCTCTCCGGCTTCGACGCCTCCGATCCGTTCGTGACCGCCTACACCGGCGAGACGGTGCTGCTCGTCTCGGGTCTCGAGTACGGCAGGGCCCGAAAACAGTCCGACGCCGACCGGGTGTATCGACACGCGGACTTCGGCTTCGAGTACGGCGACCGCGAGTCCCGATACGAGATGTACGCCGCCTTCCTCTCGCGGGTGACTGGCGCCGAAGTCACCGACTTGACGGTCGCGGTGCCGGGCTCGTTCCCACTGGGCTCCGCCGAGGCGCTCCGGGGCCGTGGAATCGAGTTCGTTGTCGACGAGGAGGGGACGATAGACGGGATGCGAGCGCGAAAGTCCCGGGGAGAGATAGACGCAGTCAGGGAAGCACAGCGCGCCAACGAGGCCGCGATGGGGGCCGCCGAGGATCTGATCGAGGCGGCCGACGTCGACGCGGACGGGACGCTCCTCCTGGGCGACGACCCGCTCACCAGCGAGCGGGTCAAATCCGATATCGAGGTGACGCTGCTGCGCCACGGCTGCGCCCTCGACGAAACCATCGTCGCCTGCGGTACCAGCGCCGCCGACCCTCACGATCGTGGTTCCGGGGCGCTCTCGGCCGGCGAACCGATCATCATCGACATCTTCCCCCGGTCGAAGGAGAGCCGATACCACTCTGACATGACCCGGACGTTCTCGAAGGGCGAGCCGGACGAAACGGTCCGCGAGTGGTTCGACCTCACTCGGGAGGCGCTCGAGGCCGCCCTCGCGACGGTCGAACCCGGGGCGACTGGGGCGGAGGTGCACGCGGCCGCCTGCGACGTGTACGAGGCTGCGGGGGAGCCGACGCTGCGCGCGGACCCGGGGACGGAGACGGGGTTTATCCACTCGACGGGTCACGGCGTCGGGCTCGACGTCCACGAGTCCCCGTCGCTGTCCCCGAGCGGCGGGGAACTCGAACCGGGTCACGTGATCACGATCGAACCGGGGCTGTACGACCCGGCTCACGGCGGGGTCCGCATCGAGGACATCGTCGTCGTCACCGACGGCGGCTACGAGAACCTCACCGGTTACCCGATCGAATTGGTGGTCGAGTGACCGGCCGGGCGGATAGTGTGAATCGGTGACAACGCGGGCCGCATTCGGAAGCCGCTTTTAGGGGCACGTCGAAGGGCGCCCGTGCGCTGGCGATACGGCTACACTGTACTGGCTCTCTGTACTCTGGCGTTTTGGGCGACGATGGTCGCCAGGCTGGCGATCAGTCCGATCGTCCCGTTCGTCCGGGCCGACCTCGGCCTCTCGAACACGATGGTCGGAGTCGCGCTCTCCGGCATGTGGACGGCGTACGCCCTCTCGCAGTTTCCCAGCGGCGTACTCGGCGACAAGTTCGGCGAGCGGCGAATCATCCTGGCTGCCGTCGGATCGACCGCGCTCGCCAGCCTGCTGCTCGCGGCCGCCCCGAACGCGTTCGCGTTCGCCCTGTTCGCGATCGCGCTCGGCGGCGGAGCCGGACTCCACTACGCGGTCGCCACGACGTTCATCACCAAACAGTTCGACGACATCGGCCGCGCGATCGGCCTGCACGTCTCGGGCGGCCCCGCTGCGGGACTCCTGACGCCTCCGATCGCGGCGGCGCTGGGTGCACGATACGGCTGGCGCGTTGCGCTCCTCCTGGGTGCGGCGGTCGCAGTCCCCGTGTTCGCGGTCTTCTGGTTCCGGATCGAGCCCGTCTCGCCGGAGCGCCCGGACCAGCCGGTCAGGGAACGGTTCGCGCTGGGTCCCCTCATCGAACTGCTGCGGCGACCGGAAATCGCCTACACCACCGTGCTCGCGGTGCTTGGCGCGTTCGCCTGGCAGGCGACGGCCTCGTTTCTGCCGGCGTTTTTCGAGGGGCACCACGGGCTGTCGCCCGGGATGTCGAGCCTCTTCTTCTCGGCGTACTTTCTGATTCACGGCGCGACGCAGCCGCTGATGGGCGGCCTCTCCGACCGGTTCGGCCGCGACACGGCCGCGACTATCAGCATGGGACTGGGCGTGGTCGGGTTCGGCCTGCTGGTCGTGGGTGAGTCACCGACCGTCTGGGCCCTCGCGGTCGTTCTCGTCGGCGTCGCGATGTCGTGGGGAGCGCCGATCCAGTCGCGATACATGGACATCCTCTCCCGCGAGGAGCGCGGGGCGGGATTCGGTCTCGTCCGGACCGTCTACATGATTCTGGGGGCGACGGGCTCGGTGACGATGGGACTTCTCGCCGACCTGGCGGGCTGGGGGACGGCGTTCGGGACGCTTTCGGGGGTGATGGCGCTCGCGCTGCTCGCGCTGCTGGCGAACCGGGCCCTCAGTCTCGATCTGTGACGCCGTCGACCGTATACGAGAGCACGACGCCGTCGTCGAGGCGGTCCACGTCGGTCAGGTCAAGCCTCGGAAAGGCGTCGACGAACCCCTCACCGTCGGCCAGCGTCGGCGCGTCCCGGCCGCCGACGACGAACGACCCCACGTAGACGGACAGTTCGTCCACCAGTCCGGCGTCGAAAAGCGAGTAGATGAGTTCGCCGCCGCCCTCTACCATGAGACGATCGATCCCGTCGGCGGAGAGCGCATCGAAGGCTTCGGGCAGGTTCACGCGCTTGTTTTCCTCGTCCGCGCGTGCTCCGTCGTCGGCACCGTCGGCGACGACGACACTCGCCCCGGCCTCCCGAAGCGCGTCCCGGCGCTCCCGCGGCGCTCCGCCCGTGGTGAGAACGTACACCTCCGCGTCCCCGTCGAAAAGCGCCGCATCCGTCGGCGTCCGCGCTCGCGAGTCGACAACGACCCTCGCGGGATGCCCGGGCCGTCCGTTCTGCAGGCGCGTGACGCGCCGGCGTTCCTCCTTCACGCCGAGGTTCGGGTCGTCGGCGAAGACCGTCCCGACGCCGACGGCGATCGCGTCGGCGGCCGCCCGGTGCCGATCCACCCTGTCGAAGTCCTCCGGACCGGAGATCCGCAGTTGCTCGCGCCGGCGCGTCGAGAGCTTCCCGTCGACGCTCGTGGCCGCGTTGACGACGACGTCCATGTCCCCTCCAGGCGGGATAGTAAAAAAAGGGGCACGATCCGGCGCGTCGAGGGGTAGCTCCGCGTCGGGTGCCGCTACCAGAACTTCTCGAACTGCGAGGGCAAGAACTCGGGTTTCATCCGGACGAACTCCTCCCGTTCGGTCTCCGGGAAGTACCCGTTGACCGAGTGGATCGCGTCGGGCACGTACCGACGTCCGACGACGATCCGGACGCCCCGCTCCTCCGGGCCGCGGATGACCCGCCCCAGCGCCTGCCTCACCCGGCGGACTGCCGGGATCGTCAGGGCGTACTCGAAGGCGTTCCCGTCGCCGAATCGGTCGCCGTACGCCCGCCGCACCGCCCGTATCCGGGGGGACCCGATGTTGACGAGTGGAACCCCGAAGACGGCGCAGGCGCGCAGATCGTTCCCCTCGTAGTCGACACCCTCCGTCAGCGTCCCCCGGGCGCTCGTCACGACCACCGAGTGGTCGCCGGCGACGAACTCCCGCTTCAGCTCCCGCGTCTCCTCGTGGCCCGAGGACTGGTCCAGTAGCACGGGCTTGTCCACCGCCGCCGAGAGCCGTTCGGCTGCCCAGGCCGCCTCGGCGTAGTTCGGCCAGCAGAGCATGACGTTCCCGTGGCTCTCGGCGATCAGCCGCGCCACGTAGGCGTACCGCTCCCGGGTGGCGTTCCGGTTGTCGACGTTCGGCGGTCCCCGGTTGCGCTTCGTGAACGGCTCCACGTCGACGATCCAGCTCGCACGGTTGCTCTCGGGGAACGGCAGGTCGTAGGTCCGGGAGGAGACGGTCCGCGGGGGCTCGGCGTCCGTCGGGAGCGAATCGAGTCCCGAAACCTCCTCGAAGATGGACAGCGGCGCAAGCGTCGCGCTCATCAGGACGCCGCCCCCCAGCTCTTCCAGCACCCGCCTGATCCGACCCGAGGGCATGCAGTTGTACATGACGAGGGAGGCGTTGTACTCCCGGAGCCACGGCTTCTCGACCTCCCGCAGATCCGACCGACTGCGCTCGAGGACGATCTCCCTGAAGTACTCCGTGTGGTCCCGGTCCCACCACTGACCGAACAGCGCCCCGACGGCGGTGCACACGCAGTCCCGGTCGACGCCGACCGTCTCCAGGGCGTCCTCGACGGCCGACCCGACCGCGGCCAGCGACCGAAACAGTTCGCCGTCGTGTCCGTTCGTCTCGGCCCAGCGCGTGAACTCGTCGGGCTGCGGTTCCTCGGGGTCGCGCAACCCGATCTCCAGGTCCCCCTCGGGAAGCGATTCCCCCCCGAATCCGGAGGGGTACCCGTCGAACCGATCGCGCAGTTCCTCGTCCACCCTCCCCTCGAGCCATCCGAGCACGTCGTCGTAAAACTCCCGTGCCAGTTCGACTCGTTCGAGCGTGACGTCGTGGTGGGAGAGCTGTCCCTCGACGGTTCCGTCGCCGCGTCCGGGCCCTCGAGCACGCTCTAGCAGAACCCCCAGGTCGCGCCGCGCCCGCTTGAGGGTCGCGTAGCCGATCGTGTCCGTCGAGAGGTCGCGAACCCGCCCTTCGAGTCGGTGCGCCTCGTCGATTATCACGAGCGTCCGCTCGTCGAGAACCGGGGCGACCAGTTCCCGGCTCGCCGGATCGAACAGGTGGTTGTAGTTGCCGATCACGACGTCGGCGTTCTGTAGCAGGACCATCATCGCCCGGTGGGGACAGGTCCCGAATTCGACCGACTCCGGGAGGAACTGTTCGGCGGTGACGACTTGGCGGTCGCCCGCCTCGAACGTGACCGGCGAGCCCTTGTCGCGGGCGTACCAGTCCGCCTCGAAGGGACAGTAGATCCGTCGGTTCCCGGACTCGGTCATCTCCGCCGACGTGGCGGGCTGTCCCGGCGGATACGGCGAAGTTCGGCCCGCCGTTTCGAGCCCTCCCGACCCCCCGTCCGGGTCCACCTGGGCAGCGTCGACCAGCGCCCGGGCTCTGGCCGGATCCCACCACCGCTCCTCGTCGTCGACGTCGGTCGACGCGCCGGTCTGACTGCCTCGATCGGACGCTACGCCCGTCTCGTGGACGGCATCCCCGTCCGCCTCCCGGACGAACTCCGCCCTCGCGTCGACGCCGCCGTCCTCGGCGACGAGGTCGGCTGTGGTCTCCCGCAGGGTTTCACACCGCTCCTGGACGCGTTTCCCCTCCGGGAACGCTCCCTCCCTGCCGTAGGGGCACAGGTCCCGTTTCCCGACGAGCGCGACGCCGGACAGCGGTTCCGCGAGCTCCTCGTTCATCTTGCGCAAGTCCTCGACGAACTGTTGGCGTTGCTGTTTGACCGGCGTCGCGACGACGACGTTGTCGTAGCCGTCCGTTTCGCGGAGCAGATAGCCGGCCGCAGTGAGGGCGGCCATCGTCTTCCCCGTCCCGCAGGGCCCCTCCATGGCGAGGAACCCCGACGACTCGGCCGCCTCGAGTATCGCCTCGACGGCGTCGGCCTGGTTGTTGTACGGGGCGTCGAAGCCGAAGTAGGCTCTCCAGTCGGGACGGGAGGACTCCCCTCCCGGGACGGAACGGTCTGACACGGGCTACCGGTTCCTGTACCCGGGGAACCAAAACCGTTGTCAACCGGGACCGTCCACCGCCGAAGACGAGTCCGGATGCTCGGACGGGTCCGTCCCGGTTCGGGTGTCGACAGCCCCGACGTATCCGCCGGAATCCCGGGGACTCACTCGCTTTCGTCCCGGCCGGTGATGTCCGCCTCGGGCTGGACCGCCGAGACGGCGCGGTCCGGATCGACGACGATGGCGTCCCCCTCCCGTTCGCCCGTCGACGAGAGGACCGTCCTGGTCTCCGTGGGCGAAAGCGTCGCGTCGGCCGACTGCACCAGCGCTGCGGTCCCGGCCACGTAGGGGGCGGCAGCGGAGGTTCCGGCGATCTTCCCGCCGGACGTTTCGATGGTTCCCGGTCCGGTTATCGTCGTCCCGAGCCGGGAGCTGTCCACCCGAAGCGGCGTGTCCGGGGCGTCGGCGCCGACCGCGAGCACGGACTCCGTCGCGGCCGGCTCGAGGACGCTCCCTCGCGGATCAGTGTGGGTCAACGGCTGACGCAGGGAGAACAGCCGCAGCTCCTGAGGGGCGTCTACTTCCTCCGGGGCGTGGATCGCAACGTAGTAGGCCCCCTCGGGGACCGTCGCGTCTATCCGGGCAGCACCGTCGCTGCCGACGGCCCGGTCGATCACGGCGTCCTTCTGTTCCGGACGGCGTTTGAACAGGTACAGGTCGAAGCGGTCGTCGCCCTCCCAGTAGAGCTGGACGGCGACGCGCCCCTCGATCGAGCCGTTTCCGAGCTGATTCGCCTCCGTCGAGCCGGCGAACGAGACCCACCCCGACCGGTTCGTCTCCCCGGACCAGTGTTTGTCTCCGTAGTTCCCGGCCGACGTGACGAACAGGACGTCTTCCTCGGCTGCACGGGTGGCTGCCCAGCCGAACACCCTCCGGCTCTCCCCGTCGGACGGCGCGTAGCTTCCCGCGTCGACGATCACGTCCACATCGGATTCGACGAGCCACTCGATAGCCTCTCGATACGTCGAGGCGGTCGGCGCGTCGCCAACCTCGGCGAGGTACAGCTCCGCGTCGGGGGCCGTCCCCGCGACCACGCTCGCGACCTTGGCGTCGTGGTGCCGTGCGGATCCACGGACGGGCTGGTCCCCGGAACGGTAGAAGGCGGTCCTGT
>JAZKTH010000167.1:0-4845 GCA_036625675.1 Haloferacaceae archaeon | reverse complement strand
GGCTGACACCTCCGTGGCCACTGACGGGAACGGCTTCGAGTGGAGTTAGGTCGAACCCGGTCCGGAATTGAGCCGGAAATACCCGCCCACGAATATGGAGGACAACGCTTTTATGCGGGCTCTTCGTCTGCTTCGTCTGCATCATCTGGACTTCGGACGCGAACCGAATCCACCGAAAACAACGTCGACGGCCGGGGAACCCGTCGCATTACGCTTCGCGTCCCGGAAGTCTCCAGTCGAAACGAAGGGGTGAAATATGGACGAGGACGACACCAGGTCAGCCGACGACGGAGCCAGCGAGGACGCCGATCCCGTCGAGTCATCCGGGGGGGGTCGCGCCGGCGATCCCGAACACGGGGACGACGCTCGCGGAGAGACGGAACCGGACCGGGAGTCCGCCGAAGACGTTCTGACGACCGGAGCCGGTTCCGTGAATACGGACCCGACGATCGACCCGTCCGGGAGCGACGGAGCGGTCGACCCATCCGGGAGCGACGGAGCGGCCGGGTCGACGACTGGCCGCGACCGATCCACGCCGGAGGTCGATCTCGAGAGCGTCGTGCTCGACGACGAGGAGGACGACAAGGGACTGTTCGACGACTTGCTCTCCGGGGAGCCGATCTTCGAGAACAAAGAAGTGCTTCGGCCGTCGTACACGCCGCACAAGCTACCCCACCGGTCGGATCAGATAAACCAGATGGCCACGATTCTGGTGTCGGCGCTCCGGGGGGAGACGCCGTCGAACATCCTGATTTACGGCAAGACCGGGACGGGCAAAACCGCGAGCGCGAAGTTCGTCTCCCAGGAGCTCGAGTCGACGTCGAAGAAGTACGACGTCCCCTGCGACGTCGAATACATCAACTGCGAGGTCACGGACACCCAGTACCGCGTGCTCGCGCAGTTAGCGAACAAGTTCATCGAGAAGAACCAGCGACGGATCGAGGACCGGCTCGAGCGACTCCGGGAACTCCGCTCGGAATTGGACCGGGGGCGCGGATCCGGGGGGCGCGGAACCGGAGAGCGCGGCCCCCGGACGGACGGACACACGCCCGACCAGGGTGCGCTCGCGGAAACCGAGTTCGACGGCGTCGACGACCTCGAGGACCGGATCGAAACGCTGGAGGCGGACGCCGACGAGATGGAGGAGGTACCGATGACGGGGTGGCCGACCGATCGCGTGTACTCGACGTTCTTCGACGCGATCGACTACCGCGAACGCGTCGTCGTCATCATGCTGGACGAGATCGACAAACTCGTCGAGAAGTCGGGGGACGACACGCTGTACAACCTCTCGCGGATGAACTCGGAGCTCGACAACTCCCGGGTTTCGATCATGGGGATCTCGAACGACCTGAAGTTCACCGACTTCCTGGATCCCCGCGTCAAGTCCAGCCTCGGCGAGGAGGAGATCGTCTTCCCGCCGTACGACGCGAACCAGCTCCGGGACATCCTCCAGCACCGCGCGGACGTGGCGTTCAAGCCGGACGCGCTCACCGAGGACGTCATTCCGCTTTGCGCCGCGTTCGCGGCCCAGGAACACGGCGACGCCCGGCGCGCGCTCGACCTTCTGCGCACCGCCGGGGAGCTCGCGGAGCGCAGCCAGGCGGACATCGTCCGGGAGGAGCACGTCAGGCAGGCGCAGGACAAGATCGAACTCGACAGGGTCGTCGAGGTAGTCAGGACGCTCCCGACGCAAAGCAAGATCGTCCTGTTTTCGATCATCCTCCTGGAGAAGAACGGCGTGCACAACATCAACACCGGCGAGGTGTTCAACATCTACAAGCGCCTCTGTGAGGAGATCGACGCCGACGTCCTCACGCAGCGCCGCGTCACCGACCTCATCTCGGAACTGGACATGCTAGGCATCGTCAACGCGGTCGTCGTCTCCAAGGGCCGATACGGCAGAACCAAGGAAATGAACCTCTCGGTTCCCATCGAGGAAACCGAGGCCGTACTCCTCTCGGACTCCCGGCTCGGTAACATCGAGAACGCCCAGCCGTTCGTCCAGGCCCGGTTCGACAACTGATCCGGCCTTTTCCGCGGCGCTACCCGCCCCGGTTTCGATCGACCGCCAGGACCGCCCGTCCGGCCGCGAATCCACCCGCACCTCCAGCCACGAGCGTCTTCGCCGGCGAAAGGGCCCCGGACAGCCCGAAAACCTCCGACAACTCGGCCTCGCCGGTGAACAGCAGCCGAATCCACCCCAGATACGGGATCCTGACGCGGGCCACGCCCGTCACCCAGTCCTCGTGCACGACCGGGGCGATGCCGCTGCGTTCGTAGTCCTGATCGTACCACCGGTTGCCGTCACCTTTGGTGATGAATCCGTCGTGGGGTGCGGGACAGGTCGCGAGTTCCTCGCAGCTGTCGGCGCTCATGGCGTCGTTATCAACCTCGTCGTACCAGTTTTCACCCTCCTCGACGTGATAGCGCGCCCGGTGGATGATCGGGGAGCCGGCACGGTTGGGTGGATCGAACACGATCACCGATCCCGCCATCCCGAACGTTTCGTATCCGGTCTCGGCCCCGCTTTGATAGGTAACTACGCCGGTGCCGGGGACCGCGCTCTCCGGCGCGTACCGGCCCGGCTCCGTGACGAGTATCAGGTCCCCTTTCACCATGTTCGGCTCCATACTCGCGCTCTCCACCGCGACGAGGGGGGGCCACACGCCGCTGATCGCGAACAGCAACAGGCCGATCGCGAGCACGACCGAAACGCTCGTGAGTACCTCCCGGAGCACCATCAGCGGGCCGTGCTGGTCGTTCAGGAACCGGTGCAGAAGGGCCTTCGCGCCCATTTCGTCCGGGTATTCGGGGACGGCGTCGCCGTTCGACACCGCCGTGCCGGCGTCGCCGTTCGACAGGCCCGTTCCGACGTCGGATGACCCGTCGACCTCGGCAGCGTCGGAAGGACCGCCGACTTCGTCGAGATCGCTGCCGCCGGCACCCTCGTCGGCTTCCGTGGCTTCACTGGGGGCTCCGACCTCGTCGTCGACCGGCGAACCCTCCCCATCTGTCATCGGCGGGAGTTTGTTACCTCGTCGTTTGAACCTTCTGGGTTCGGCGCCGTTCACCCCGCCAGGAGCGGTCCGGCACGCTTTTGATCGGTCGACTCGATCCGAAAGACGTGCCCCTGGAGACGTCCTCGCGCGTCGTACGGCAACTGGCCAGCCGAGGGTACAACGCCGAGCGCGAGGCCGTCACGCTGATAGCCGGCGCCTCGGATCCGAACGCCGTCCTGGAGGCGACGATCGATCGGACGCCCGAGGACGCGCTCCGGGTCACGGCCGACACCGTCCGCGAGGTTCTCGATTCCGAGCCCTCCGCCGGCGAAGACCCCTTCGTTTCAACTGGAAACTCTACCCCGAATTCACCTGATGATGGCGAGTCACCTCCAGTTGAAACGAAGGGGTCTTCTACCCCGGGCGATCCTTCCATCGATGCCCCGGCCGATGCGCCCGTCGATGCACCCGCCGATTCCTCGACGGATCACTCTCCGTCCGGATCTTCCCGTCGGGACCCGTCACAGCGCTCGATCGAAGTCGCCGGGGACGTCACCGGCCGATCGACCGGAACCGGGTCGTACGACGACTTCGTGGCGGTGTTCCGGGACCGTTTCGAGAAGCTCTCGAAGAAGCTCCGGGGTCGAGTCAACCACCGGCCGACGGAGACCGTGTCCGCGATGGCCGGCGGGACGGACGTGGAGCTCATCGGGCTGGTGAACGAGATCCGCTCGACGTCGGGTGGACACTGGATCGTCGAACTGGAGGACACCACCGGGACGTTCCCCTGTCTGGTGATGAACGACAAGGACCTCGCCGCCGTCGTGGACGAACTCCTGCTGGACGAGTGCATCGCGGTGGAGGGTACCCTCTCGAACGATGGGGAGATCGTCTTCGCCGACGCCATTCACTTCCCCGACGTCCCGCACAGCTACCGGCCGTCGACCGCGGATCGTCACGTCCAGGCGGCCCTGATCTCCGACGTCCACGTCGGCAGCCAGGAGTTCGCGGCCGAGGCGTGGCACCGCTTCGCCGACTGGCTCCACAGCGAGGAGGCGGCGTCGGTCGAGTACCTCCTGATCGCCGGCGACATGGTCGAGGGGGTCGGCGTCTACCCGGACCAGGACGAGGAGCTGTCGATCGTCGACATCTACGACCAGTACGAGCGATTCTCGGAGTACCTCAAGGAGGTCCCGGGGGACCTCGAGATCCTCATGATCCCGGGAAACCACGACGCCGTCCGGCTGGCGGAGCCGCAGCCCGGCTTCGACGACGAACTCCGTGACGTCATGTCGGCACACGACGCCCGGATCCACGGCAACCCGGCGACGGTCACGATCGAGGGGGTCACGATCCTCATGTACCACGGCGTTTCGCTGGACGAAGTCATCGCCGAACTCCCGGAGGGGAAGGCCAGCTACGAGGAGCCGCACCGGGCGATGTATCAGCTCCTCAAGAAGCGCCACGTCGCCCCCCAGTACGGCGGACACATGCGTCTCGCCCCCGAGGAGAAGGACTATCTGGTCATCGAGGAGATCCCGGACGTATTCCACACCGGACACGTCCACAAGCTCGGATGGGGGAAGTACCACAACGTTCTCGCGGTCAACTCCGGCTGCTGGCAGGAGCAAACCGCGTTCCAGAAGTCCGTCAACATCGACCCCGACTACGGCTACGCGCCGATCCTGGACCTCGACACCCTCGAGATGACCGTCCGGAAGTTCGTGTAGCGGATCGGCCGTCCCCTCGCCGGAAAATCGAGGCGCGATCGCCAGCCGGGAGAGGTGGGCATCGCCCACCGGGAGAGGGAGCATCGCCCACCGGGAGAGGGAGCATCGCCCAC
>JAZKTH010000166.1:0-4885 GCA_036625675.1 Haloferacaceae archaeon | reverse complement strand
CCGACGGGGATCACTCGACGACCGACGGGGATGCCGGGGGCACCGCGTTCGACTCGCACCTCTCCAGCCGGGCGCGGACCCTCCCGGAGTCGGGGATCCGCCGGTTCTTCGAGCTGGCCGAGCAGCGCGACGACGTGATCTCGCTGGGCGTCGGCGAACCGGACTTCTCGGCGCCGTGGGGCGCCCGCGTGGCGGCCATCGAGTCGCTGGAGCGGGGCCGGACCTCATACACCTCGAACCGAGGGCTCCTGGCGTTGCGCGAGCGCGTCGCCGAGTATCTCGGCCGGTGGAACCTGTCGTACGATCCCGACTCGGAGCTGCTGATCACGACCGGGGCGAGCGAGGCGGTCGACCTGGCGATGCGCGCGCTCGTGGATCCGGGGGACGTCGTCGCCGTCCACCAGCCGACGTACATCTCCTACGGCCCGGGCGTGGAACTGGCCGGCGGCGAGGTGTTGCCGGTGCCGACCCAGGCACGCGACGACTTCGCGCTCACGCCGGCGGCGCTTTCGGCCGCCGGCGCGGAGGAGGCGGACGTCCTGGTGCTCTGTTTCCCGAACAACCCGACCGGCGCGACGATGGACCGCGAGGAACTCGCCGCGGTGGCGGAGTTCTGCCGCGAGCACGACCTGGTCGTCGTGAGCGACGAGATCTACGCGGCGCTCACCTACGACGGCGGGCACGTCTCGATCGCGACGCTGCCGGGAATGCGCGAACGGACGCTGGTCGTCAACGGTTTCTCGAAGGCGTACGCGATGACCGGCCTCCGGCTCGGCTTCGCTGCCGGCCCGGCCGACGTCGTCGACGCGATGACGCGGATCCACCAGTACACCATGCTCTCGGCCCCGACGACCGCACAGTACGCCGCGCTCGAGGCGCTGGAGAGCTGCGACGACGAGGTCGACCGGATGCGCAGCGAGTACAATCGCCGCCGGCGCTACGTCCACAGCCGGTTCGAGGAGATGGGGCTCGACTGCTTCGAGCCGACCGGCGCGTTCTACGCGTTCCCGGACTGCGGCGGCGACGACGAGGCGTTCGCGGAGGCGCTGCTGGAGGAACAGGGCGTCGCCGTGGTCCCCGGACGGGTGTTCGGGGCCGGGGGCGAGGGGCACCTCCGCGTCTCCTACGCGACGGGGATGGGGGAACTCAAAACGGCGATGGACAGAATCGAGACGTTCGTCTCCGATCGATAGCCACCGAACGCGCCCCCCGGGGTCGGCCCGACCGGCGAAACCGGGCGGGCAAAAGTCGTCAGTTCTCGAATGGATCCGACTCCCGAACGGAGTCGCGTTCGATGTCCTGGAAGACGCTGACGAATTCCTCGTGGTCGCCGAACGAGTCGAGCGTTTCCCCGAGTTCGTCCCGGAGCTCCTCGAGTTCCCGCTCCAGTTCCTGGTACTCCCGGCTGTCCTCGAGTTCGGCCGACCCCTTCTCCGCCTCCAGCAACGCCTTCTTCGAGGCGAGCGCGAACATTCGCTGGACGCCCTCGTCGTAACTGCTCCGCGTGAGGAGGGAGTCGACGGTGGCGTCCAGTTCCTCCCTGGCGACCGGCTTGACGAGGTAGTCGTCGAAGCCCATCTCGACGATGTCGAAGTCCGGTTCGACCGCGGTCACCATCGCGATCCGGCAGTCCAGCCCCCGCTCGCGGATCTCCTCGAGTACCTCGTCGCCGGAGACGCCCGGCATTCGCCGGTCGAGGAGGACGACGTCGATTTCCTCGTCGAGGGCGTCGAGCGCCTCGCGCCCGCCATACGCGGTTCGCACGCGGTAGTCACTGGAAAGCCACGCGGCGTACAGATCGGCAAGGTCGGGCTCGTCCTCGACGATGAGCACGAGCGGGGAATCCTCACTCATTGTCTGTCCTCGCGTTGTACACGCTAGGCCTGCAACGTCTGGACATATGAAAATACCTCTTCGGTCGCGTCTCCATCGACGTCCCGCCCCGCCGCCGCGGACCATCCGTGTGGTGGCGCCCGAATCCAATTTCGGGGGCGCTGCGTAGATCGGCGGTCTCCATGCACACCGTTCCGGAGCGAAGCGGTATAATCCCTTTTTACGTCTGAGTTACATATTCATTGTACGTCCGCTGGTGGGGATTTATAATGGGAATCCGATCTCGCCTTCCGGTTTTTTCAATCCCCCCTTCGATCGTCGTGGAAAAGTCCGGGTGCGAGAATCGAACTACGCCGAGACGGTCGCTCCCTCCGGTCGCGCTGCGTCTCGTCTACTTCGATCTCGCCTTCCGGCTTTCTTCGTCACTTCGTTCCTCAGAAAGTCCGGGTGCGAGAATCGAACCGGAGGAAGAGGTTCCTGCTCACTCCGTTGCGCGGGCTGCCTCTTCCAGGGTTCGATCTCGCCTTCCGGCTTTCTTCGTCACTTCGTTCCTCAGAAAGTCCGGGTGCGAGAATCGAACCCGCGTCTCAGCCTCCACAAGGCTGAAGGATAACCACTACCCCAACCCGGACGCGCACCTCAATCTACGCCCGCTTTGCGGGATATACGTTACGAAACGTGGGCAGCCGACTACGCCTCGACGAGCAACTGGTCGGCGGTCAACACCCGGGTTCCGACCGGCTGCTTCACGTAATCGCCGGTGGAGGTTGCCACCAGTTGGTCGACGTCGCGCTGGGCGACGACGTCGAGGAGCCGCTGGGCGGCCTCGCCGTCGATCACCAGGGCGTGTGGCGAACCGTCGGCGCTCTCGACCGCCTCGAACGCCCCGTCGGCGTCGACCTCCTCGATCACCTCGAAGTCGTCGTCGAGCAACCGGGCGAGCCCGGTCGACCCGCCGATGACCGTCTCGACGTGGTGTCGAAGCGTGAGCGGCTGGTCGTCCGTCTCGCTGTCGTCCCCGGGAGTCTCGCTGTCGTCCCCGGGAGTCTCGCTGTCGTCCCCGGGAGTCTCGCTTTCGACCTCTTCGTCCGCCTCGGCTTCCGGGACCGATTCCGGGACGGGTTCGTCGTCCAGTTCTTCGACGGCATCCGACCCCGTCTCGAGCTCCTTCCGGGAGCCGAGCCCGAGCTCGTCGAGCGCCGCGTCGACGGCGTCGTCGGTTTCCAACGTTCCGTCTGCGTTTGCCGCTTCGGTCGCTCCATCCGCGTTTGCCGCTTCGGTCGCTCCATCCGCGTCCGCCGTCGGCTCTTCACCGCCGGTGTCGGTCCCGGCGTCTTCGCCGTCCCCGATATCCTCGTCTGCGTCCCTGTCGCCGTCGTCCGCGTCCGGGGCCGCCGGGTCAGTCGGAACCCGCGACCCCGACAGAGGGTCCGCGCCGTCACCCTGCAACGAGAGCCGAACGTTCGGCTCCTCGGAGACCTGTCCGTAGGAGACCTTCGCCCGCAGCGCGTCCATGACCGCTTCCCTGTCGAGTTCCTCCACCGACCGTCCGGCCGGCGCGAACGTCACGTAGTCCACGTCCCCGACCTGGGCGAGCTCCTGGAGGATGAGCTCCCCGCCGCGGTCGCCGTCGAGGAACGCCGTCACCGTCCGTTCCTCGGTCAGATTCGCGATCGCGTCCGGGACGTTCGTCCCCTCGACCGCGACGGCGTTTTTGATGCCGTACTGCAGCAGGCGCACGACGTCGGCGCGCCCCTCCACGAGGATGACCGCGTCCGAGTCGTGGACCCGCGGTCCGGCGGGAAGCCCCTCGTAGTCGACGACGTCCTCCACCCGGATCGATTCGCGAACCTCGGCGAGGATCTCCTCGCTCGAGATGATGGACTCGTCGAATCCCGTCGCGAGCAGCTCTTTCGCCCGCTCGACGACCGCCCGGCGCTTGGCCGCGCGGACGTCCTCGATGTCCGTCACCTCGATGTGGGCGTGGCACGGCCCCACCCGGGTGATCGTCTCCAGCGACGCCGCCAGGATCGCCGTCTCGGCCTTGTCCAGGCTGGAGGCGATCGTGACTTCGCCGAACGATTGTCCGTTCTCCGATTCGATCTGTACGTCGATGCGACCGACCTTCGAGGCCTGCTGGAGCTCCCTGAGGTCCAGCTGCTCGCCGAGTAACCCCTCGGTTTGCCCGAAGACCGCCCCGACGACGTCCGAACGTTCGACGACGCCGTCGGCGGCGATAGTCGCGTGAATGAGATATTTCGCTGTGTCGTTCATTTGTGTGTCCTCCTCTGTGCGCGAGGTGATGTGAGTGTGGGTGAGATGATGGTTGCGTGGCTGCCGCCGGGCGAATCGCTCCGGCGTTCGCGGCCGTCTCGGCCGGACCACGCGATCGCAGTGTCACCGAAAGAACCGTACGAACGGTCCCCGCATATACCTGTCGTCGCGATCTCAGCCGTGATATTTCGGGTTCCCGGTGTGGCCACCGGCTCGGGAGACGAAACAGACAACTAGGTCGATCCCTTGAACACGCGTAATCGATGCGCCGACTCGAAACCGTCCTGTGGGCCCTCGCGTTCGTGACGCTGGTCGCGTTCGCGGTCCCCTGGTTCCTGTGGGGGGACGCGACCGTCGTCGCCGGGCTCCCCGTCTGGCTGTGGTGGCACATCGGGTGGATGGGGCTTGCCGCCGTCGTCTTCTACGCGTTCTCCCGGCGGGCGTGGGACCGCATGATGGGGCTGGATCCCGACAGCGGGGGTGAAACGCCGTGACCGGGGTCGGGCTGCGGTTCGGGATCGTCGTCGGCTACCTCCTGATCGCGCTCGGGATCGGCGTCGTCGCCTACCGGGTCTCCGAGACCACCGCCGAGGATTACTACCTCGCGTCCCGGTCGCTCGGGACGGTGGTGTTGCTGTTCACCACGTTCGCGACCCTGCTTTCGGCGTTCACGTTCTTCGGCGGCCCGAACCTGACGTACGCCGCCGGCCCCGAGTGGATCCTCGTGATGGGGTTGATGGACGGGGTGATCTTCGCGATCCTCTGGTACGTGATCGGC
>JAZKTH010000165.1:0-4912 GCA_036625675.1 Haloferacaceae archaeon | reverse complement strand
AGATCGACGAGTTCTTCGCGACCTACAAGAACCTCGAGGAGGGCAAGGAGGTCGAGACGCTCGGGTGGGAGGACCGCGAGGCCGCCCTCGAGGCGATCGAACACGCGCAGGAACTGTACGAGGAGCAGTTCGGCTAGTCTCCACCTGCCGGCCGCCGTATGCGAGGTGGGCATCCGTCACACGCCCACCGATAACTCTCGGTTCTCCGTATGCGCTCGAGTTATCCCCGATTCGGGGAGGATGTGTTATGCTTATGGGTAATTTTTAGGCGGAGAGGGCGCTATTCGTTTCCGTGATGGCCACGACCAGTTCCCGCGTCGGCATCGATCACCCCACCGTCGTCCCGACCAACTTCGATCCCGAGGAGGCGAGGCTCCCGGAGGACGGTCGCGAGGACGACGCCCGCGACGCGTGACGAGGCCGGCGACGCACGCCGGGGCAGCAATCGGGGTCCCGTCGGAACCGAGAGGGGAATCCATTTTAGTGTGACGGCGTAACGTCCGGTGATGGCCACCTGTGACGAGTGCGGGGAGTACGAGAACCTGCCCTATCAGTGTCATCGCTGCGGGCAGACTTTCTGTGCGGAACACCGTCTCCCGGAGAACCACGACTGTCCCGGCCTCGATAACTGGGACGATCCGGGCGGCGTCTTCGACTCCGGTTTCGACGACAGCGTCGAGGGCTCCGGAACGGGCGCCGTCGATTCCGGCCGGTCCTCCGGGGTCGCCACGCGGATCACGCGTCGCGTCCAGCAAGAGACGTCGACAGGAGGGCTGGTGAGTTACTTCCGCGGGAACCTGACGTTCCTCTTCCTCGGGCTGATGTGGGTGACGTTCCTCCTGCAGTTCCTGGTGGCGGGGCTGTTCTCCTCGGAGGTCTCCCGGAGCCTGTTCGTCCTCCGATCGGCACAGCTGGAGTACGTCTGGACCTGGATCACGTCGATCTTCGCCCACGGCGGGTTCGGGCACATCGCGGTGAACAGCATCGTGCTGTACTTTTTCGGCCCGCCGGTGGAGCGCCGTCTCGGCACCCGCCGATTCGCCGGGCTGTTCCTGGGCGCCGGGGTGGTCGCCAGCGCCGCCCAGATCGCCAGCGGCTTCCTGCTCGGCGACCCCGTCGTCGGCGTCGTCGGCGCCTCCGGCGCGATCATGGCGGTGATGGGCGTACTCACCGTGTTGAACCCGAACCTGAAGGTGTACCTCTACTTCATCATCCCGATGCCGCTGTGGCTGCTCACCGTGGGGTTCGCGGCGTTCAGCATCTTCGCCGGCCTGGGGGCCCTCGACGACAGCGTCGCCCACTTCGCCCACCTGGCCGGCCTCGCGGTCGGCCTCGGGTACGGACAGCTCCTGAAGGACAAACTCCGTCCGCCCCGTCGGCTCCAGTTCGGCGGGAGGCGCGGCGGACCGGGTGGCCCGGGCGGTCCCGGCGGTCCCGGTCGCCGATGACTTCGGAGTCGTGACGCCCGTTCGCCCCGAATTCGTCCCGGAGGCCGGGCTCGACCGCGAGGAGATGCACACCCTCCAGCGGGAGCTTTCGTCCGTCGCGACGTTCGCGGACGACCTGCGGTTTCTCCCCTCCGACGTCCGGCTCGAGGAACCGGTTCGCCCCGACGACCGTTCGCTGGGATCGTTCTCCGGGGGGGAGCCGAACCGGACTGGCTCCCCGGTCGTCGCCGGCGTCGACCAGGCGTTCGTCGGCGACAGGGCGGTGAGCGCGGTCGTGCTGCTGCAGGACGGCTCGGTCGTGGGCCGCACCCACGCCGTCTCGGAACCGCCGATCCCGTACGTCCCCGGCCTGCTGGCGTTCCGCGAGGGCGGCCCGATCGTCGACGCACTCGTACGCCTCGAGGTCGAACCCGACCTGCTCGTGTTCGACGGCTCCGGCCGGATCCACTTCCGGGAGGCGGGACTCGCGACGCACATCGGCGTCGTCTTCGACCTCCCGAGCGTCGGCGTGGCGAAGTCGCTGCTTTGCGGTACTCCCGACGAACCGCCCGGCGGGCGTCCCGCCGGCTGGTCTACGCCGATCCGGGTCGGTCCCGACGACGACGTCGCCGCCCCCGAGGGGACCGTCCTCGGCTACGCCTACCAGTCCAGACAGTACGACGACGAGCCCCGGATCAACCCCCTCTACGTGAGTCCCGGTCACCGGGTGAGCGCCGAGACGGCCCGGGACCTGGTCGCGGCCCTGTGCGCGGGCTACAAGCTCCCGGAGCCGACGCGGCTCGCCGATCGGTTCGCCGACGCGCTGAAACGCGACCTCGCGGAGTGAGCCAGCCCTCCGTGACCGACGATGCTTTTTGCTTCCCGACGAAGGGACGCCCATGGAGGAGGCACCCCCCGACGACGCGATCGGCGCCGCCGTCCGGGAGGCCGCCGCGGCGGTCGACGACGGCGGAGTCGTCGTCTATCCGACGGAGACGGTCTACGGGCTCGGGGCCGACGCGCTGGACCCGGCCGCAGTCGGGCGGGTGTTCGAGATGAAGCGCCGGTCCCGAACGAAGCCGCTGTCGCTCGCCGTGCCGGACGTCGACCGGGCTCTCTCGCTCTCGGAACCTGGCGAGCGCGCGGAGCGGTTCATGCGGCGCTTTCTCCCGGGTCCGGTGACGGTCGTGGTCCCCCTGTCGCCGTCGGTCCCGGACGCCCTCACTGCCGGACGATCCCGCGTCGGGATCCGGGTTCCCGACCACGAGGTGGCGCTCGCGTTGCTCCGGGAGACCCCGCCGCTCACGGCCACCAGCGCGAACCGGAGCGGGGCCGGGAGCGCCCGGCGGGTCGGGGAGATCTCCCCGGCGATGCTCGAGGAGGTCGACGCGGTCGTCGACGACGGGGAAACCCCCGGCGGCGAGAGCACGGTCGTCGACCCGCAGCGCGGCGAGATCCATCGCCGGGGACTGCTTGCCGACGAGGTCGCCGACTGGCTCGGCCGGTAACCGTCACTGGTAAAACGTCTCCTCGATCCGCTCGTCGAACAGTCGGGCGAGCAGTCGCGTCACCGGGCCGCCGGGATAGTCGCCGTCCGGACCGGGGTCGCCCCCGCCGGCGGGGCCGGCGCCGACGGGCTCGCCGTCGACGGTCGCGACCGGCCAGACCTCGCCGGTGGTGTTCGTGAGGAACACCTCCTCGGCCGCGCGCACGTCTGCCGGGGTGAACGTCCCCTCGTCCACGGGGATGCCCTCCTCGCGGGCCAGTTCGACGACCACCTGTCGGGTGACGCCGGGCAGCACCGGCCCGTCGAGGCTCGGCGTGTGCAGCGCCCGGTCGTCCACGAAGAAGACGTTGCTCGTCGTCCCCTCGGCGAGGTTGCCGTCCACGTCGCGAAGCAGCGCCTCGTCGGCGTCGGTTCCCCGCAACTCCAGCCTGGCCAGCACGCCCACCAGGTAGTTGTGCGTCTTCACGTGGGAGGGGACGACGCTTTCGGGGGGCCGCCTGGTCTCGACGGTCCGGAGGGCCGCCGGCCCGTCCCACCGGGGTTCCCCCCCGCGGTCCGGCTTGCCGCCCCGGGGGAGCGGCTTCGCGATCACGACGACTGTCGGGTCCACCGCCGGGTCCGGGGTCAGCTTTCCCGGCTGGACGCCCCGGGTGATCGACAGCCTGACGTACGCCTCGTCGAAGCCGTTGGCCGCGAGCGTCTCGTCGATCCGGGCGCGCAGCGTGTCCCTGCCGAGGCCGTGATCCAGCGCAAGCGTCTCGCAGGTGTTCGCCAGCCGTTCGGCGTGGTCTTCCCACCGAAAGAGTTCCCCGCCGTACGCCCTGATCGTCTCGAACGCCGCGTCGCCGTACATGAACCCCCGGTCGCTCACCGACACCGACGCCTCGTCGGCCGGCACGAGCTCGCCGTCGACGTGGTACAGCGTCTTGTTGTCCGACCCCCCCGCTTTCGGGTCCGACTCCTCACTCATCTCCCCACCTCTCGCACAGCTTCAGGAAGTTCCATATCATCCGTTTGCCTCCCTCCGTAAGGATGCTTTCGGGATGGAACTGCACCCCGACGTGCGGCCGACTCCCGTGGCGGACGCCCATGACGACCTCGCGCTCGTCGTCCGTTCTGGCCGTCTCCACCAGTCCGTCCGGGAGGTCGTGCCGCTCGACGCACAGGGAGTGATACCGCCCGACCTCCAGGCGGTCGGGGAGCCCCGAGAACAGCCCCTCCCCGTCGTGTGTCACCGTCGAGGGCTTCCCGTGGACGACCTCCGGCGCGTGCCCGACGGGCGACCCGTGGGAGGCACACATCGCCTGGTGCCCGAGACAGACGCCGAATATCGGCCGTTCCAGCCGGTCGAAAAGCGGGATCGAGATCCCCGCCGCCGCGGGCGTTCCGGGCCCCGGCGAGACGACGACGCCGTCGGGATCGACCTCCCTGACGGCGTCGACGTCGACCGCGTCGTTCCGGGCGACCACGACCTCGCCCGCGAGTTCGCCCACGTACTGTACCAGGTTGTACGCGAAGGAGTCGTAGTTGTCGATCACCAGTATCCGCGCGTCGAGGTCGCGTTCGGTCGGCTCGGGCAGGTACGCGTCCTCGTTTACGACCTCGGTTGGTTCGCCCCGCGCCGCCGAGGGAACCCCGCCGTCGCCGACCCCCCGGTCAGTCATCCCCGACCTCCGGTTCGTCGACCCGCATCCGGCCCGCCGCGAGCGCGTCGTCGATCGCGGTCACCAGCGCACGTCCCTTCGCGAGCGTCTCCTCGTACTCGGCGTCCGGGTCCGAGTCGTGAACGATCCCCGCACCGACCCGGAGGTGGTACTCGTCGCGCCACCTCGTCAGCGTCCGGATCACGATGTTCGCCGTGGCGGTGCCGTCGAAGCCGGCGACGAACATCGATCCGGTGTACGGCCCGCGGCGGGTTCGCTCCACCTCGTCGATGATCTCCATCGTTCGGGGCTTTGGCGCGCCGGTAATCGTCCCG
>JAZKTH010000164.1:0-4918 GCA_036625675.1 Haloferacaceae archaeon | reverse complement strand
CCGGATGAGCAACGCGAGCATACCGCCGAAAAGCAGGAAGAAAAGCGCCGTCAGCGTGTAGAGGATTCCCACGTCCTTGTGGTTGGTCGTGACGAACCACCGCTTCAGGGAGGTCTTCGGCGGGAGGTGGTGTCCGTGCTCCTCGCCCTCCCCGGCGTCCAGCGACCCCGAGACCTCGTCGTCAGTGCCGGCGTGGGCACCGCTCATGCGGCCGCCCCCCGGACGGGCCCGGCAGTCGGTTCGACGATGGAGGCCGACGTCTCGTTGCCGGCGTTCTCGCCGTTCGCGGCGTCACCCGAGTCCCCGTCCGGCCCCGTTCCGGCGTACCACTCCTCGAAGGCCGCCGGCTCCATCACGACGATCTCGGCCTTCATGTAGGAGTGTCCGGCACCGCACAGCTCGAAGCACTCGGCGGTGTACGTCCCAGACTCGTCCACGGAGAACCAGGTCGTCGAGGTCTGACCCGGGATGGCATCGGACTTGACGCGCAACTCGGGCACGCCGAAGCTGTGCCAGACGTCCCTGGAGGTTACGTGGAGGCGAACCACCTGATCCGCCGGCACCCGGAGTTCGTTGTCGACGGCGTGGCCGTTGGGGTACTGGAACTCCCAGCCGAACTGGTAGCCGACGACGTCGACCTCGAGCTCGGACTCCGGCTCCACGTCGGGACCGGACTCCACGTAGATCAAAAGCGTATACGAGTACACGACGAGGCTGATGACGATGACGGCGCTGAGTCCAAACGAGAGGAACAGCTTCCGGCTCTTTTTGCCACCCTCTCCCGTCGGGAGTTCGCCCAGAACGGGACGGTCGGCTTCGTCGTCCGCCGGACCGGAGCCGCCGCCGTCGCGGTACTTCAACGCGTTGTAGAGCGTGTAACTCACGACGACGATGCCCACGAGGGTACCCAGCCCGACGAAGGCGAGGAAGAGTTCGTCGAACACGTTGACCTGCGAACGCCATTCCCCCGGCTGTACCTGCAAGAGTAGCGTCGACAGAGATGCATATGTCATGGTTTACCGATGCTTGCTATTGCTGACGTCAGAATACACTTAGCTCTTTTGGCGACCGCCCGGTGTCGGTGGGAAATCGATTCTTCATACATATCCATTTTCCCAAGTAATAATGGGTATTTTTAAGTAAAAGACATTTTTTTGATATTAATTGAGAGAGGTCAGCGAAGGGTATAAGTGTGGAGGAGAAGTGACTCCCGTACGGGACTATATCGCATGGTTACAGTCCAGTTAGTCAGCGCGGTTATGATGGCGGGACTCCTCGGGGTCGTTCTGCTCGTGACATCGCGGGCGAGCCGGAGCGGAACGGCAGCGCCGGACGGGACGGCCGGCGGCGGGAACTGGACCCTGGTTTCAGAAACGGTCGTGGCGCTCTCCCGGGACCCCGGAGTCTGGGCTGCGGGGTTCGTCCTGGTGGCGATCGGGCTCGGTCTGGGTGCCGTAGCCGTAGTCGGGGGAGGCGGCGGACTACCAACGGGCGCGTTGACCGTCGCCGTCGGGGCGACGATCGGCCTCGTGGTGGTTTCGTACCTCCTGTGGGGGACGTACGCGGCGAGCCGCCAGCGCGGGCTGGGGAACGCACAGGCCGTCGGCGTCGGTATCGGCACACTCGGGCTGCTCTTCGTGCTACTCGTGGCCGTCCAGCTCGTGTTCGGCGTCGTCGGCTGATCGAGCGCTCCCTCCCCGGACACGGCTGGACGGCATACCAAAATTGTATAGAAACCACAATACTAATACGGAACGAGCGCCAACCGGAATTCGATGGCAACGAAAGTCGAGACGGACGAGCCGATCCACGTAAACGGGACCGAAGAATTCGACGACCTGATTTCCGGCGGAGAGACGATTCTCGTCGACTTCCACGCCGACTGGTGTGGTCCCTGCAAGATGATCGAGCCGATCGTCGAGGACATCGCCGCCGAGACGGACGCGATCGTCGCGAAAGTGGACGTCGACGCGAACCAGCCGCTGGCCCAGAACTTCGGCGTCCGCGGCGTTCCCACGCTTTTGGTATTCGACGACGGGGAAAAGGTGGAACGGCTCGTCGGCGTGCAGTCCGAGGAGCAACTGAAAACCGTCGTCGGACGCTACACGTAAACGCTTTTACTCCCGGCGGCGACGGCGAACCTGAAACCGACCCCACGGGGGAGACGAAACCAGATGGATCCTACAGAGCTCAGAGACGAGATCCCCGCCGTACAGCAATCGACCTACATGAACACCGGCGCGAGCGGGCCCAGTCCCCGCCGGGTCGTCGACGCCGCCGAGGAGTTCCTGGAGCGGGCGGAGTACGAGATTCACGCCCGGGAGGACATCTACGAGTTCACCTTCGGCGAATACGAGCGCGTCCGGGGTCGGCTCGCCGACTTCTTGGGCGCCGACCCCGAGGAGGTCGCGCTGACCGAGAGCACGACCGACGGCGTGACGCGGTTCGCCGCCGCGCTCGACTGGAACCCCGGCGACGTCGTGGTCAGGACCGACCTCGAACATCCGGCGGGGGTGTTGCCGTGGGAGCGGCTCGAGCGCGACGGGATCGAGATCCGGGTCGTCGAAACCGAAGCAGGTCGGATCGACCCAGCGGAGTTCGCCGACGCGGTCGAGGACGCGAAACTTGCGTGTTTCAGCGCGCTCACCTGGACTCACGGTACCCACCTCCCCGTCCGGGAGCTCGCCGACGTCGCCCGCGAGGCGGGCGCGTTCACCCTGGTCGACGCGGTACAGGTCCCGGGGCAAGCTCCCGTAGACGTCGACGACTGGGGAGTCGATGCCGTCGCCGCGGCCGGACACAAGTGGCTGCTGGGTCCGTGGGGCGCAGGGTTCCTGTACGTGTCGCGGGACGTGGCCGACGAACTGGAACCGCGAACTGTCGGCTACCGGAGCGTCCGCTCCCCGGGGGACTCCCCCTTCGAGTACAAGGAGGGCGCGCCGCGCCTCGAGATCGGAACCACGAACCTCGCGCCCCACGTCGGGCTGCTCGAGGCGATCGAGACGATGGAGGCGATCGGACTCGGGACGATCAGGGGCCGAATCGAGGAACTCACCGACCGGTTCAAGGCGGGCGTCCCCGAGGAACGGCTGCTCAGTCCCGAGAGCTACGAGTCGGGACTCGTGAGCGTCGACGTCCCGGAGCCGGAGACCACGGTCGAACGGCTCGACGAACGCGGCATCAAGGTCAGATCGCTCGGTTCCCCGAACGTACTCAGGGTTTCGCTGCACGCGTTCAACACGCCCGGGGAAGTCGACGACCTCCTCGAGGCGCTCGAGGGAGAGTTGTAGCCGGCGGCGACGGGACGGTCAGTTCGCCGCGCCGCCGCGGTCGCCGGACCGGCCGGACAGCCCCGGGAACCAGTCGAGCGCGACCACGAGCAGACTCACGACCACGACCGTAACCACCAGATGGGCAAGCGGGTCCACGTCGACCCCGATCATTCCGAGCAGGGTGCGCAGCTCGAGCAGGACCACCGCGGCGAAGCCGCCGGTGACCAGCAGCCCGGCCCGGGAGATTCCGCTCATCGGATCACCTCCAAGAGTCCGAAGAGCGGATCAACCGCGCCGGCGGATCCCGGCCCGCGGAGGGCGTCGAGAACCATCGGATACGCCCCGCCTCCGGAGCCGAACAGCCCGCTATCGGCAACGATGCTCCCCAGCGGCAGCGCGTACGCGAGCACGACGAGCACGAGGGCGATCCCGGTCCAGAGCGCGAGGTTGTCGAGCACCTGCGGCGCGTCGTCGGGACCCGAAAGCGCCGGCGGTAGCGTCTCCCCGAGGCCCTCGACGCGCGGGTTACCCATCGTCAAGACGACGTTCCCGAGGAACAGCACCGAGGAGAGGAACAACAGCGTCCCGCCGATGGCGATCTGGAGGTTCAGCTCAGCCACGCTGCCGAACACCGTCTCGAACTCGAAGCC
Source organism: Haloferacaceae archaeon (assembly GCA_036625675.1). GTDB lineage: Archaea > Halobacteriota > Halobacteria > Halobacteriales > Haloferacaceae > Halalkaliarchaeum. The sequence continues at coordinate 996 of JAZKTH010000164.1, read as the reverse complement.
GCTGTACTGCGGCTCGGCGGTCCGGCGGGGAATCCCCAGCAGCCCCTGGACGTGCATCGCGTTCGCCATGAGCGCCATCCCGACGAACCAGACGACGACCTGGAACAGGGCGATCGGTCGGCTGTACAGCCGCTTTCCGCTAATCTGCGGCCACAGCCAGTAGGTCGCCGCCATGAACGTCAGCGCCACGGCGGTGCCGACGGTGAGGTGGAAGTGCCCCGGCACCCACAGCGTGTTGTGGACCAGGTAGTTGATGTTCATCCCGGCGTTGATCATGCCCGAAAAGCCGGCGGCCGCGAACATGATCCCCGCGAGCGCCATCCCGGTGAAGGCGGGATCACGCCACGGTAGCGCCCGGAGCCACCCGAACAGGCCAGTCCCGCCGCGCTGGCGGGCGCCGTACTCCATGCTCGCCACGACCGTAAAGGCCGTCAGCAGGCTGGGCAGCAGGAGGAACATCGTGTTCGTCATCGCGATGAACTTGAACCCCTCCGCGATGCCCGGATCGAGGTACTGGTGGTGGATCCCGACCGGGGTCGACAGCAGCAGGAAGAGGACGAACACGACCCGGGCGAGCGGATCGCTGAACAGCCTGCCGCCGGCAATCTTCGGGAGCACCGTGTACCACAGCAGGTACGCCGGCATCAACCAGAAGTACACCACCGGGTGGCCGAAGAACCAGAACAGCGTCCGGGTCAAAAGCGGGTTCACCGAGTCGATCAGCCCGAGCGACCACGGCAGCAGGAAGACGAGCACCGAGACGGCGATCCCGAGGGTGGCGATGTACCACATCAGCATCGTGGTCAAAACCATGAACGTCTGCAGCGGGATCCGCTCCCCGGGGTTCTCGTCCCGCCAGGCCAGCCACGACCGGAAGAAGTCCGCGCCCGCGAGCCAGGTGCCGATCAGGAACACCGCGAGGCCGGTGTAAAACAGGGGATGTGCCTGCAGCGGGGCGTAGAACGTAAACAGGACGTCGGCGCTGACGTCGACGCT
>JAZKTH010000163.1:0-4924 GCA_036625675.1 Haloferacaceae archaeon | reverse complement strand
TTCTCCCTGGACCACCGCTCGGCGTCGTCTCCGTTCTTCCCGGTATCGTTCTGTCGCCCCCCGCTTTTTCCGTCGGCGTCCCCTTCGCTGCTTTGTTCGTTAGCAGTACCCATGATCTCTCATAACGGCAAGCCATAATAATGGTTGGACACGAATCGGACGTGCAAATTGCTACCGGCGTGAGCAGAACGGCCCCCTGAGCCCAGCGCGAAGGATCGAAGTCTCCCGGCCGGGCGAGACGACTTCACCCGGTCCGATATCGCGCAGAGTGGCCGCGAACTTCCCGTCAGGGGGCCCGTTCGGTGAACTCGTCGTGAAACGCCGCGACCGACTCGAGAGAGTCCTCCACGCTCCGGAGGCGTTCCCGGTCCACGCTGTCGAGAGGCGGACCGACGAGGAGAGACGCCGCGCCGGTGGAGACCGCGCGCACTCGCCAGTCGACGAACCCCCGTACCGGTCGCCACGGAACGTCCGCGAGGAGGACTGCGTTGTCCCACGCGAACTCCCGTCCCCCCTGGAGCCCGACGAGCGCGAGTCGCTCGTCGATCCGGCCGAGCAGCTCGTCGGCGGCCGTCACGCCGGCGGCGGAGTAGACTGAAACCAGCGTCTCCTGGACGACGTCGACGAGGCGTTCGAGCACGTCGTTGATCCGATCGTGGTCGGCCCGCTTTGCCGGTCGGTCCGGATCGACACCCACGTCGTGTAGCGCGTAGGAAAGGTCGTAGTTGATGTGTGCGTTGATACCGAGAAGCGCGTCCTGGAGGACGAGCGCGTCCCCGTGGACCGCCGCGGCGAAGCTGATTCGCCAGGGTGGCGGAACGTCCTCGAACTCTCGCCGCTCGAAGGCGAGTAACGCTCGCCGGTAGTATTCGGCGAAGGTGACGAGGTACTCCCGAATCCACTCGGAGTCGAGAAAGGATCCCGACTCGATTTTCGCCTCGACCGAGGCGGTCATTCCGGCGTACACCGTCAAAAATACCGATCGGCGGTCATTCCTCTCGCGAAAGTGCGCTTCGAGTTCCTGGAGCCGGTCGGCGACGTCCGGGACGGTCTCGAAGGGGCCGGAGACGACCTCGAGTACCGCGGGATCCGGCTCCTCGGATTCCAGTCGCCGGAGGCGACGCTCGGTTTGCCTTCCGAGCGGAGTGCGATACGACTCGGCTATCGCCCGGACCTCGGATAGCGACGGGACCGCGTTTCGGAACAGGGTCATCGGCTGTAGATCCATGGAGTCGCCGCCTCCTCGGTCCGAGGAGAACCTGCCCGGATAAAGGTGTTTCCCGGAGAAACGCCGATCCGAGACCCGCCGAACGCGGCAGTCGGATCCGTCAAAACAGTTACAAACTTCGATCCTGAGGGGTGAGTACAGGACTCACGAGGACTATGAAAACACTATTCATCGACGTCGACTCGCTCCGGGCGGACCACGTCGGGCGATACGGCTACGAGGGCGAAACGACGCCGAACATCGACGCACTGATCGACGACGGCGTGGCCTTTGCCCGGGGGTACGTCGCGAATTCGCCGTGTATGCCCTCGCGGGCGGCGTTGACGTCCGGGCGGTACGGGATCGCGAACGGGGTCGAGACGCACGGCCAGCAGTCGCAGCTGGTCGACCGCCCCGAAAACAGGACCGACTGGGCCGGGTCGTGGACCGAGAACGAACCGTCCAGGCCGTGGTGGACGCTCCCGGAGGCGTTCTTCCAGACCGGAACCCGGACGATAGGCGTCTCGTCGTTTCCGCGTCACCCCGCGCCGTGGTTCTACCACGTCTGGCACCAGTTCAGGCAGCCGCAGGAACCCGACGAGGAGATGACGACCGAGTGGGGTCACGTCTCGTTCCAGACCCCCCGGGCCGAGGCGGTGACGGACGAGACGATCGCAGCGCTCGAGTCTCACGACGGTTCGGAGTTCTTCGCGTACGCGCAGTACTGGGACCCACACGCTCCATACAACCGTTCGCAGGAGGAGATCGACCGGTTCCGCGACGTAGATCTCCCGCCTCACCCGACAGCGGAAGGACTCGCTGAACACCGACGCTGGGACACGTTGCGGGGCGCCACGCAGGAGGGGATCGAATCTCTCGAGGACCTCGACGAACTCGTCTCCGCGTACGACGCCGAAATCCACTACGCGGATCGACACGTCGGGCGCCTGCTCGATTACCTCCGGGAGACCGGCCAGTACGAGGAGACGCTGATTGTTCTCTCGGGAGACCACGGGGAGGAGTTCGGCGAACACGGGCTCTACCGGGAACACTGGAGCACGCACGACGGAACTCAGCGGGTGCCGATGGTGATCAAACCGCCGTCCTCGACCCAGTTCGACGCCGGGTTCCGCGATCACCTGATCACCAACGTCGACTTCGCGCCGACGATCCTGGATTACGCCGACCTGGAGCCGCCGGAGCGCTGGCAGGGAAGGTCCCTCCGGCCGATCCTCGAGTCGGCCGACGCCGGGGGACGCGACGAGATCGTGTTCGATCACGGGCTGTACACGGCACAGCGGGCGATCCGGACGGACAGGTGGAAGCTGATCCGGACGTACCACCCGGGCATGTGGGGGGGTGTCCTCCCCGAGTGGCAGCTCTACGACATGCGCGAGGACCCGTGGGAACAGGACGACGTCGCCGAGGCGAACCCAGAGGTGGTCGAAACCCTCCGGAAGCGGATGGTGCTGTGGGCGGAGTCCCACCGCACTGGCAGCACCGATCCGCTGGAGCGAGTGGCCGAACGCGGCCCGTCGGGGTACAATTCCTTCGCGGATCAGTTCGAGGGGCTTCCCGCGAACGAGTCGTGAAAGCGGCGGGGAGTGTCGAGCGGAGGTTTCGAACCTCGTCGAACGCGAATCCAATCCTATATATTCCCGCTCGCAGAGAGAGACCCATGGGAAGTGTTACCTATGACTTCTCCGACGAGACCGTGATCGTGACGGGTGCGAGTTCGGGAATCGGGCGGGAGATCGCCCTTCAGTTCGGCGAGGCCGGTGCGACGGTACTCAACGCCGACATCCGTGAGGGCCCGAAGGAGGAGGCCCTGACCGTCCCCACGCACGAGGTGATCCGCGAGAACGGCGGTGAGGCGGCGTACTTCGAGGTGGACGTGGCCGAGCCGGAACGCATCCACGAGGTGGTCGAGGAAGCCCGCGAGTTCGGCGGCGTCGACGTGATGATCAACAACGCGGGCATCTACACGCGCGGTCCGCTTCGAACGCTCGACGTCGAGAAGTTCGACCGACTGCAGGACGTGAATTTCAAGGGCGTGTTCTACGGGTGTCAGGCGGCGGCCGTCGACATGATCGATCGGGACGTCGAGGGGACGATTATCAACAACTCCTCCACCGAGTCGGAGCTCGTCGAACGGGACCAGGTCCACTACTCCGCCTCCAAGGGTGCGGTGAAGATGGTGACGCGAGGGGCGGCCCACGAACTCGCGCCGTACGGCATCCGGGTCAACGCGGTCGCACCGGGGCACATCGACACCGTTCCCGGCGGCGGCGAGACGGGTGCGACACAGGAGGCTCACGACGCGGGTGAACTCCTCAAGAAGGTCCCGCTGGGACGCGTGGGCGTGCCCGACGAGGTCGCCCCGGCGTTCCTGTATCTCGCGAGCGACGCCGCCCGCTACGTCACGGGCGAACAGTTCTTCATCGACGGCGGGTTGCGGTTGTATTAAGTGAGCGTGTAATTATCTCGCACTCGATGCGACCCGCACCAAGGAGTGTCCCATGACTGTCTTCTGCGGAATCATCGGAAATACCGACGACGGACTCGATCCCCTTGTGGAGGCAGTCCCTGGGCTGCGCGAGGAACGAAGCGTGGACTATCGCGACGACGGACTCCTCGTGTTCCGAAGTACACATTCTCGGTTTCACGACGAGCAACCGGCGACCGCCTCCGACGGATCCCTGATTTGGGTGCACGGTACTCCGTACGGATTCGAGGCGGCCACTGGCTACGAACCCAGAACGGACTTCTCGACGGGCGATGCGGACTATTGCGCCGGATTGTACGACGAACACGGACTGCGGTTTATAAGTGGTCTCAACGGCGAGTTTTCCGGACTCGTCGTCGACCGGAAAGACGGTGTCGCCAATCTATTCACGGATCGAATCGGGTCACGTCCGCTGTTTTATCTCCAAACCGAAAACGCGCTCCTGTTTTCTTCGAGGATTCAGGCGATCGGGCTCCATCCCGACGTCACGCCGGCGTTCGACCGCAACTACCTCGCCGAGTTCTTCGGGGTACAGAAAGCGTTCGGAACAGCGACGCCGCTTGACGGCGTCAGGAAGGTCAGACCCGCGTCGATCCTCTCCATCGAGCGCGACGGATCCCTCGGGGACGAGCAGCCATACTGGCAACCGACGTATCGTCCCGCAGACCGGTCGGCTGCAGCGATAGCCGAGCGGGTCGTAGAAACGCTAAAAGAAGTACTCACAGACCGGCTACGACACGATCTCGAGTACGGCGTGTTGTTGAGCGGCGGTAGCGACTCGCGCCTGATTCTTGGGGCGATGAGAGAACTTGGATGGAACCCGACCGCGTTTCACATGACCAACTGGCCGAGTAGAGAGGCGAGAACGGCCGAACGGGTAGCCAGAACCGTGGATGTGGAGTTTCGAACGCTGAGCCGGGGGCCGGACTATCACGAGCGACTTCTCGAAACCGTGCCGCAGTTCTCCAATTTCGTCGGGGCATTTGATGAATCGATCGCTTCGGGATTCGCGGCCGAACTCGATTCGGTCGACGTGGTCCTCACTGGCTATCTCGGGGACACAATGTTCGGGGAGTATCCGCTGTATCTCCCGATGAGCGCCCGGTTGATCCACCCCCGGTTCGAGCGGAACGTCGCCTCCGTTTCTGAATTCGTCGACCGGTACCTGGACAGGTACTCCACACCGGCCGAGACTCCGGATTTCCTCGACG
>JAZKTH010000162.1:0-4947 GCA_036625675.1 Haloferacaceae archaeon | reverse complement strand
GCACACGGCGTTTCTCACGCTCGGTTCCGCGGGCGCCGTCGCGTACGCGACCCCGGACGCGCCGTGGCCCGCAGCGAATGGGAGGCGGGGCGACGGGCTCGTTCGACACGGCGGGTACCCGGTGGACGCAGTCGACACCACGGGCGCGGGCGACGCCTTCCTCGCCGGCGCCATAGCGGACCTCGCGGCCGGTGAACCGCTCCCGAGGGCGCTCGCGTTCGCGGGCGCGGTCGCGGCCCTCGCGACCACCGAACCGGGGGCGATGACGGCGTTGCCCACCCGACGGGAGGTCGAGGCGTTTCGGGCCCGGTTCGAGGGGTAGCCCGCCGACCGACGGGTCGTTCGCCGGGACGAATCGTCGGGTTTTATACGACCTGTTCTGTCTGATCGGCTGATGCGGGGGCAGCCATGAGCCGCGACGAAGCGGCGTTCGTTGAGTACGGCATCGACGACAAACCACCCTTTCTCACTTCGCTCGGACTCGGCGTCCAGCACTACCTCACGATGGTGGGCGCCAACATCGCGGTCCCGCTGTTGCTGGCGGGGGCGCTCGGAATGCCACAGGAACTGTGGGGGCGATTCATCGGGACGTTCTTCGTGGTTTCGGGGATCGCGACGCTCGCCCAGACGACGTTCGGGAACCGGTATCCGATCGTCCAGGGGGCCCCCTTCTCGCTTCTGGCGCCGGCGCTTGCGGTCATCGGCGTCGCGCAGGCTACCGGGTACGACTGGAACGGCGCGCTTCTCCAGCTCCAGGGGGCGATCGTCGCCGCCGCGATGGCGGAGGTCGCCGTCGGCTACCTCGGGCTGGTCGGCAAGGTCCGCGAGTACCTTTCGCCGGTCGTCATCGCGCCGACGATCGCGCTGATCGGCCTGTCGCTGTTCGACGCCCCGCAGGTGTCCACGGCCACGCAGGACTGGTGGCTCCTCCTCCTCACGCTCGCGTTGATAGTCGCGTTCTCGCAGTATCTCGACACCTCCCACCGGGCGTTCAAGCTGTATCCTGTGGTGCTCGGGATCGTCGCGGCGTATCTCGTCGCGCTGGCGCTTTCGGTCACGGGCCACTACGCCCCCGGGATGCCGGGGTACGTCGAACACGGTACGGACGTCTGGCTCCAGGGCGGCCTGGTGATGCGGATCTATCCCCTCCAGTGGGGGACGGCAATCGGGTTCGAGACGGCGTTCGTCGTGGGGATGCTCGCCGGCGTGGCGGCGTCGATCGTCGAGAGTCTCGGAGACTACTACGCCGTCGCCCGGCTGTCGGGGTCGGCGGCACCCAGCGCCAAGCGGATCAACCACGGCATCGGAATGGAGGGACTGATGAACGTCTTCGCCGGTCTGATGGGTACCGGCGGGTCGACGTCCTATTCGGAGAACATCGGCGCCATTGGGCTCACCGGCGTGGCCTCGCGGTACGTCGTGCAGGTCGGGGCAGCGATGATGCTCGTCGTGGGGTTCCTGGGCCCGTTCGGCAACCTGATCCGGACGATCCCCGATCCGATCGTCGGCGGGCTGTACGTCGCGATGTTCGGGCAGATCGTCGCCGTCGGCCTGGCGAACCTCAAGCACGTCGATCTGGAGTCCCAGCGCAACCTCTTCGTCGTCGGGATATCCCTGTTCACTGGCCTGGCGATCCCGGCGTACATGAACAACGTCGGGGGGGTCGATTCCCTCCAGGAAGGGATGGCCGACGTGACGTTGCTCGGTCCGGTGCTGGGCACCGATGCCCTCTCGACGACGATCTTCGTCATCGGTTCGACGGGAATGGCAGTCGGCGGGCTAGTCGCGCTGTTTCTGGACAACACGATCGAGGGAACTCGCGCCGAGCGCGGCCTCGAGGAGTGGGAGGAAAGCGCCGAGACCGACTCGCAGTTCGTCTCGGCGTACGACCGGTTCGTTCGCGGGGGAGACTGACCCTCTCGCCGGTCGACGACGCCGATTTTCGACCCCCGGTTCTTTGACGCTGCCGTCCGTATCCGCCGGTCGTGACTCGCTTTCACCTTCCGCCGATCGGGCTGGGGACATCCGGCAACGACGACTTCGAGGAGTGTGCGGAGACGGTAGCGACGGCGCTGGACCTCGGTTACCGGCACGTCGACACCGCACAGATGTACGACAACGAGGCCGCCGTCGGCGAGGGGATCCGTCGGAGCGGGGTGGATCGGGAGGAGGTAGTCCTCGCGACCAAGATCCACCCGGACAACCTCGCCGGCGACGACGTCGTGGCGACCGCCGAGGAGAGCCTCGACCGGCTCGGCGTCGACGCCGTCGACCTGCTGTACGTTCACTGGCCGATCTCCGCGTACGATCCCGCGGAGACGCTGCCCGCTTTCGACCGGCTCGTCGAGGAGGGGCTCGTCGATCGCGTCGGCGTCTCTAACTTTACCCCGGCGCTGGTCGAGGAGGCGAGGACGCACCTCGAGGCCCCCATCGCCGCCAATCAGGTCGAGTGTCACCCGCTGTTGCCGCAGCGCGACCTCCGGGCGCACGCTCACGAACACGGGTACGAGCTCGTCGGGTACTCGCCGCTCGGTCAGGGCGAACTCCTCGACGAACCACCGTTCCCCGAACTCGCGGAGAAGTACGACGCGACCCCGGCCCAGGTCGTCCTCGCGTGGGCGATCGCCCGGGGAGTCACCCCGATCCCCCAGGGCCGGGGCGACCACCTCCGGGAGAACTTCGGGGCGGTAGCGCTGGAGTTGAGCGCGGAGGACGTGGGACGAATCGACGAAATCGACCGCCGGGAGCGGTTCGTCGATCCCGACCGCGCCCCCTGGAACGCCGCCGAGTGAGGCAGTCGTCGCCATCGCGAGAGGCAGTCGTCCCCACAACCTATACGTCCGCGACGCCACGTCCGAGCTAATGTGCGGGAGGGAGCTGCTGGCGGACGCCGCCGGGGGCGACGGGTTCTCCTTCGATCCGGACGACGTCGAAATTCGCGACGCCGACGTCCTCGACGGGCTAGAGCCGGCCGTCAGGGAGTGGTGGGTCGACCAGTTCGGCGAGTACGTCCCGCAAAACGGCGGATTCTTTACCCCTCCACAGCGGGAGGCGATCCCGCTGATCGAGCGCGGGACGAACGTCCTCGTCGCCGCGCCAACCGGGAGCGGGAAGACCCTCGCGTCCTTCACCGCGATCATCGACGAGCTCTTCCGGCGCCAGCGGCGGCAGGGGCTGGAGAACGCGGTGTACTGCCTGTACGTCTCCCCGCTGAAGTCGCTTGCCAACGACGTTCACCGGAACCTCACGGTCCCCCTGGAAGGGATCTCCGAGCGGCTGGACGATCGCGGGGTCGACGCACAACTCCGCCACGCCATCCGCCACGGCGACACCGACGATCGGACCCGACAGCGGATGCTCGAGGAGACGCCCCACGTCCTCAACACGACCCCGGAGACGCTGGCGATACTGCTGAACGCCCCGAAGTTCAGGGAGAAGCTCCGCCGCGTGGAGTACGTCGTCGTCGACGAGATCCACAGTCTCGCGGACAACAAGCGGGGAACGCACCTCTCGGTGTCCCTCGAACGGCTCGAGGACCTCGCCGACGGCTCGCCCACCCGAATCGGCTGTTCGGCGACCGTGGAGCCGCTCACGACGATGGGTGAGTTCCTCGTGGGGCGCGACCCCGAGTCGGGAACCCCCCGCGAGCACCAGATCGTCGACACGCGGTTCCTGCGCGACTTCGATCTCCGGCTGGAGTGCCCCACGGACGACCTCGTCGGGGAGCCCAGGGACGTCGTCACCGACCGCTTTTACGAACGGCTGCACGATCTGGTCCAGTCGCACACGAACACCCTGGTTTTCACCAACACCCGATCGGGGGCCGAACGGGTACTGCACAACCTCCGGGAGCGGTTCGGCACCTACGACGGGGACAACTCGGGCTGTCACCACGGTTCTCTCTCGAAGGAACGGCGCCAGTCAGTCGAGCGACGCCTCAAGGCCGGCGAACTCGACGTCGTCACCACCTCGACCAGCCTCGAACTCGGGATCGACATGCCCCACGTCGACCTGGTGGTGCAGGTGGGGTCGCCGAAGTCGGTCGCGGCGCTGCTCCAGCGCGTCGGCCGCGCGGGGCACCGCCTCGGGCAAACCGTCGAGGGGCGGGTAATCGCGCTCGACCGCGACGAACTCCTCGAGTGTGCGGTGATGCTTCGAAAGGCCGAGGAGGGATTCGTCGATCGCGTCTTCGTTCCGGAAAACGCCCTCGACGTCGCCGCCCAGCACGTGTACGGCATGGCGATCGGCGACGTCAGGCCGGAGGCGGAGCTTCGAGAGACGCTGTGCCGTGCGTATCCGTACCGGAACTTCGACGACGTCGACTGGGAACGGCTCCTCCGGTATCTCACGGCCGACTACGACGGACTCGAGGAGAAGAACGTCTACGCGAAGGTGTGGCGCGACACGAACGATCCGCCCGACGGCGAACACCACTACCCGGAGTACGACGTGGGCGAGCCGCTCGTGGGCAAGCGCGGACGGCTCGCCAGGATGATCTACATGACCAACGTGGGGACGATCCCGGATTCGTTCACCTGCGGCGTGTTCACCCGGGGCGACGAGGAGTGGGTCGGGGACCTCGACGAGTCGTACCTCGACACGCTCGATTCGGGGGACGTGTTCGTCCTCGGCGGTCAGCGGTACGAGTACCGTTACCGGCGCGGATCGAAAGTGTACGTGGACCCGACGTCGGACCGCCCCACGGTGCCGTCGTGGTACTCCGAGCGTCTCCCGCTGTCGTACGACCTGGGGCGGGAGATCCTCGCCGTTCAGGGGGAAATCTGCGACCATCTCGAGGCGGGCGGCCTCCCCGGGCTCCGGAGCTGGCTCCGGGAGTTCCCCCTGGACGAGAACAGCGTTCGAGCCCTCGCGCGCATCTTCGACGAGCAGCGGCGCTACGCCGGCGTCGAGAGCGTCTCTACGCCGGAGCGCCTCGTCGTCGAGGAG
>JAZKTH010000161.1:0-4948 GCA_036625675.1 Haloferacaceae archaeon | reverse complement strand
ATCGCCGGTGGCACCGGCGCGGGAAAGACGACGGTGGCCCGCCTCGTCACGGAGAACCTCGAGGACGCGGTCACCCGGATCCCGCTCGATAACTACTACGAGGACCTCTCGCACCTGACGCTCGAGGAACGGGCCGACGTCAACTACGACCACCCGTCGGCGTTCGAGTGGGAGTTGCTGCGGGATCAGCTCTCCCACCTCCTCGAGGGTCGGACCGTGGAGATGCCCCAGTACGACTTCGAGGTCCACAACCGGAAGGACGAGCGCGTCACGGTCGAGCCGACGGAGGTCATCGTGCTCGAGGGGATCCTGGCGCTGTACGACGAGCCGATCAACGAGATGCTCGATTTGCGGCTGTACGTCGAGACCGACGCCGACGTCAGGATCCTCCGCCGCATCCAGCGCGACGTCGTCGAGCGCGGACGCGACCTGGAGGGCGTCATGCGACAGTACCTCTCGACGGTGAAGCCGATGCACGAGCAGTTCATCGAGCCCACGAAGAAACACGCGGACCTGATCGTGCCCGAGGGGGCAAACAGCGTCGCGGTGAACCTGCTCGAGGAGAAGATCCAGGCGGAAGTCGAGGGCAACGCCGTCCAGTCGTGGGACCGACAGACGATCGAAGAGCGCGTCTCGCGGGGGATCGACCTCGAATCCGAGTAGCCGGCCCCGGACGGGCGATCACTCGCGTTCTATCGAGCGCAGCACCTCCGTCACCGCCGGCGGCGTCGCCGTCTCGGCGTCCACCCGGTGGTCCGGAACGAAAAGCGGCGTCGGGTTCTCCCGCAGCGCGTCGCGCACCGTCTCGACGTCGTCCGGATCGTCGGGATCCAGCCCCGACAGCCTCGCGACCTGGCTCGTCGTCGCGGTTTCGCCGTACGGAATCTTCCGAGTCGCTTCGAGCACGCGTCGTCGATCCGTGGCGAGCGTGAGCGCGACTTGCACGTCGCCGAAGTCGTCGCGTTCGCCCCCGAGATACGCCTCGATCCGGTCGAGGAGCGGGTTCGACTCGTCGGCGTCCGCCGGCGCGGACGACGGAAACGCGACGCTGATGACGCGCCCGCTGGCGAGCCCGAGTTCGACCGCGCGATCGATCCGGTCGAACCGGCGGGCGAACACGCCGGTCGACCCGTCCAAACTCCCGTCGAAGTCCACGTTTCTCACCCGTTCGACCCTCGGGGACGCCGGAACTTAAACGCTGTATCACCCGAGCGCGACGAGAAGGGGGGTGGCGGCCGCGCCGGTCGACGACGCTCCGGTCGACGGCGTGGCGTTTGGGTCGACGGCGTGGCGTTTATGCTCTTCCCGCGTCCGTGAACGAACGAGATGTCGAACGCGGAGACCGAGGGGACGACGGTGACCGGGGTCCCGCCGTCGATGGCGCCCGTCAGGGACGAACTGACGCCGATGCTCTCCCAGTACGTCGAGCTGTGTGCGGACCACGAGGACGCGCTCGTGCTGTTTCAGGTCGGAGACTTCTACGAGGCGTTCTGCGAGGCCGCCGAGGCGGTCGCGCGGATCTGTGAGGTCACTCTCACGCAGCGCGAGGACTCGACCGGGGAGTACCCGATGGCCGGGATCCCGATCGACAACGCCGCCTCCTACCTCGAACCGCTCTTGGGTGCGGGGTACAGGGTCGCTATCGCCGACCAGGTCGAGGACGCCGAGGAGGCGACGGGACTGGTGGATCGCGCGGTCACGAGGGTAGTCACCCCCGGGACGGTCGTCGAGGACGAGCTGCTAGACAGCCGGACGGAAAACTACGTGGCCGCCGTCGCCGAGGCCTCGGATTCACGCTCCGGCAGGGAGGAAGGGATCATCGGGCTGGCGGCCGTCGACGTGTCTACCGGGGAGTGTCAGGTCACACAGGGCGACCGCGCGACGGTCGCCGAGGAACTCGAGCGGCTCGGACCCGCGGAACTCGTCGCCCCGCCGGACGGACCCCACTTTCCCCCGGACACCGCCGGGGGTGACTGGAACGTCCACGAGTACGACTCGGCCGCCTTCGACCTCCAATCGGCCACGGATCGGCTCTCCGACTACGTCGCAGTCCCCCAGCGCCGGCTCGAACCCGCGCAGCGCCGCGCCACGGGCGGGGTGCTCGCGTACGCAGAGTACACCCAGGGCGATGACGGCCCGCTGGAGTACGTGTCACGGATCCGCCGGTACGATGCGGACGATCACCTCCGTCTCGACGCCGCGGCGCTTCGCTCGCTGGAGCTGTTCGAGAACCGGGGCAGCGCCGACGGGACGACCCTGTTCGAGAGCCTCGACGAGACGGTCTCCGCCCTCGGACGACGACGTCTCAAGCGCTGGCTCCGCCGGCCGCTCGTGGAGCCCGGGCGAATCCGGGCCCGCCACGACGCCGTCGCGGAACTCGCCGACCGATCGATCGTTCGCGCCGAGGTCCGGGACCGCCTCTCCGCGGCGTACGACCTCGAGCGACTGGTCGGTCGGATCTCGCGTGGACGGGCCGACGCCCGCGATCTCCGGTCGCTTCACGACACGCTGTCCGTCGTGCCGGCGCTCCGCGCGGCGCTGGCACGGGACGCCGAGAACGGGACCGACGCCGGAACTGTGGACGGGACCGCACCCGGGGAACGACGGCCGGAAACCGACGCGCTCGCCGACCTGCGTGAACGGCTGGACCCTCTCCCGGAAGTCCGGACGCTGGTCGAGGAGGCGATCCGACCCGAGCCCCCGACCGAGATCACCGAGGGGGGAATCGTCCGCGAGGGCTTCGACGAGGAGCTCGACGAGCTCCGTGCGACGGAGCGCGAGGGGCGCGCGTGGGTGGCCGATCTCGAGGCGCGCGAGCGCGAACGAACCGGGATCGACTCGCTGAAGGTCGGCCACAACCAGGTCCACGGCTACTACATCGAGGTGACCGACCCCAACCTGGACCGGGTCCCCGACGACTACCGTCGGCGCCAGACCCTCAAGAACGCCGAGCGGTTCTACACTCCCGAGCTGAAGCGGCGCGAGGACGAAATCCTGGGCGCGGCGGAGCGGGCCGACAAGCTCGAGTACCAGCTGTTCGCGGACGTCCGGTCGCAGGTGGCCGCCGAGGCCGATCGGATCCAGGCGCTCGCGTCCGCGATCGCCGAACTCGACGCGATCGCGGCGCTCGCGACCGTCGCGGTCGAACGGGAGTACGTCCGGCCGTCGATCCGGGCGGACGGGAACGAACGCGGCGGTAGCGCGGACGAAGTCGCGGGCGATTCCGGAGACGGAGCCCCCGCGCCTGCGATAGAGATCGAAGGGGGGCGGCACCCGGTCGTCGAGCGAACCCAGTCGGAGTTCGTCCCGAACGACGCCACGCTCCCCCCGGGAAGCGTCGCGGTGATTACGGGGCCGAACATGAGCGGCAAGTCCACGTACATGCGTCAGGTCGCGCTGTGCGTCGTGCTGGCACAGGCCGGGAGTTTCGTCCCGGCCCAGCGCGCGAAACTCCCGATCGTCGACCGGATCTTCACCCGCGTCGGGGCCAGCGACGACATCGCCGCCGGCGAGTCGACGTTCATGCGCGAGATGGCGGAGCTGACGGAGGTGCTCCACGACGCGACCCCCGAATCGCTCGTGCTGCTCGACGAGGTCGGCCGCGGCACCGCGACTACCGACGGACGAGCGATCGCCCGCGCCGCCGTCGAGTTCGTCCACGACGAGCTCGGGGCTACTACCCTGTTTGCGACACACTACCACGACCTGACCGCCCTCGCCGACGAGCGGGAGCGGGTGTTCAACCTCCACTTCACGGCCACGCGGGAGGACGGCGACGTCACCTTCCTCCACCGCGTGGCCAGGGGGGCCGCCTCCTCCTCCTACGGCGTGGAGGTGGCGGAGATGGCGGGCGTTCCCGAGAAGGTCGTAACGCGGGCCAGCGCGCTGGTACGGGAGGACGAGGGGAAACCCGACGGCCTCGAATTTCCCGGGGAACAGGTCACCGGCGACGGAGCTACCGGCGACGAGGCTACCGGCGACGGGACCACCGGCGAGCAGGCCGGAGGGAACAGTGCGCGGGCGGCGGACGCTGACGCCGCTCGGGCGGACGTCCTGTCTCGGCTCCGCGAAATCGACCTCGCACGTACCACCCCCGTCGAGGCGCTGGTCGCTCTCCAGGAGCTTCAGGAGCGTCTCGACGATGAGTGAGGAACCCGCCGCGGGAAACCGGGCCGAAGGGTCGCACGTTCGCGAGCTCTCGACGCCCACAGTCGAGCGCATCGCTGCGGGGGAGGTGATCACCCGACCCGCCCGCGTCGTGGAAGAGCTTCTCGAGAACGCGCTCGATGCGGGCGCTTCTCGGATCGAGGTCGTCGTCGACGGGGACGGGACCGACCGGCGACGGGACCGACCGGGACGGATCCGGGTCGCCGACGACGGCCGCGGGATGAGTCGTCGCGACGCGGCGCTCGCGGTGGAGCCACACACCACGAGCAAGCTCGAGCAGGTCGAGGATCTCGAGCGGATCGACACGCTCGGGTTCCGGGGGGAGGCGCTTTCGGCCATCGCGGAGTCGGCGACGCTGGACGTCGTCACGAACGACGGCGGCGACCGGGGGACCAGGGTGCTGATCGAGCGGGGCGAGAAGACCGTCGCCGACGCGGGGCGCGCCCGCGGCACCACCGTCGAGGTGACGGCGCTTTTCGCCGACCGGCCGGCACGGCTGGAGTCGCTCGCTGACCCGGCCACGGAGTTCGCCAGGATCTCGACGCTGGTCGCCGACTACGCACTCGCCCGACCCTCCGTCGCCGTCTCGCTGGTCCACGACGGTCGGGAGACGCTCTCGACGGGGGGCACCGGGATCGAGAGTGTGCTCCTGTCCGTTTACGACCGGGAGGTCGCCCGGCGGGCGATCGACGTCGATCGGGTGGTCGCCCTCGACGCCGGGGGACTCGGTGACGGAGTGCGGGTCCCGGAACCGACCGAGGGGGGAGACGACGCGGCCGTC
>JAZKTH010000160.1:0-4949 GCA_036625675.1 Haloferacaceae archaeon | reverse complement strand
GCACGTCGCCGTCGACGACGAGTACCTCGCGGACGGGCTCGTCGACGTCGACCGTCTGGAGTCGACCCTCGTTGGGCACCTCGCCGACGCCGACTACACCCGCCTGGACTGCTTCCGGCAGGAACAGCCGGAGTAGCCGGCCCCGGGGTGGGGCTCGCGTGGCGATCTGTTTTAGCCGTCGGGGCCCTACACACGGACGATGCGACGCCTCGGGCTCCGACTCCTGATGGTCGCGACCGGAGTCGCCGTCCTCGTCGTCTACACGGCGGCCGCGTTCCTCGCGTTCGAACTGCTCGCGTGGCTGTGGGAGGGCCGCCCGGAGGCCGGCACCCTGCTGGTGTGGATCCTGCTCGGCGGTCTGCTCGCGGGGGCGTTCAGCTACTGGTTCGGCACCGCCCGGCTCCTCTCGGCGCTGAACGCCGTCCCGCTCGACCGGCGGGAGGCGCCCCGGACCCACGCCCTGCTCGACCGGCTGTGCGAGCGGATGGACGTCGCTCGGCCCCAGCTCCGGATGGCGTGGATGGAGCTCCCCAACGCGCTGGCGCTCGGGGGCGCGGGCTCCGGCGTCCTGGTGGTCGATCGACAGCTGTTCCGGCTGCTCACCGCCGAGGAGCTCGCGGCGCTTCTGGCACACGAACTCGCCCACCTGGAGAGCCGGGACAGCCTGATCCAGACGCTCGCGTACACGACCGGACGGACGCTCGTCGGCCTGCTTTTCCTCGTGCTGCTGCCGGTTCTGCTGCTGCTCGCGGGGATCTCCCGGGGCTGGGCCTGGATCCGGGGGCAACCGACGCGTCGGTCGTCGGGCCCGGTCCAGGCGACCCGCCGGGGGCTGGGGTATCTCGTCGCCTTCGTCCTCGTGGGTCTCACGCTGCTGGTCCGGGCCCACTCGCGCCGCCGGGAGTACGCGGCCGACGACCGCGCAGTCGAGGTGACCGGCGCCCCGCTCGCGCTGGCGTCGGCGCTGCGAAAGATCGATCGCGCGTCCGAGCCCGCCTGGAGCCTCCGGTCGCCGCTTTACGTCCACGGCGACGACGAGGGGTCCCTCACCCGGCTGCTGTCGACCCACCCGCCGATGGACGAGCGGATCGAACGCCTCGTGGAACGGGCTCGCCGCGAGGGGACCTCGACCGGGGGGCGCGAATCCGGAGGCTCCCGGCGCCACACGATACCGATCGAGTGACCGCCGACGGCCCGCGGGGCTGCCTTCGTGGGCTCGCTCCCGGTCGGGTCCTCCCTTCCAGTGTCAGTCGTCGGTTTCCGCGTCCCCGAGCGCGGCCTCCATCTCGTCGACCTCCCCGTGCGGGAGCGTTTTCCGGAGCCGCGCGGCCGCCGACCGCGCCTCGGCGAACTCCACGGCCGCCGCCGCCCGCACCAGCGCGGCCGCCCGTTCGACCCGGTTGCGGCGCCAGGAGCGTTCCCGCGACTGGTAGGTCCGGATGCCGCGCAGGAAGTCCGGCTTCGAGAACGCCGGCCAGTAGGGCGCACAGAAGTACACCGCCGCCTCGTTGCCGTTCGCGTACCACGGCAGGAAGTTCGAGGTCCGCTCGTCGCCGCCGGTCCGCACGATGAGGTCGACTTCGCGCACGGGCTCCCGGTAGAGCCGCCGTTCGATCTCCGCGACGTCGACGTCCTCGGGGGTGAGTTCACCGGCTGCGACGTCGGCGGCGACCCCCCGTGCGGCCCGGGTGAGTTCGTTTCGCCCCCCGTACGCAAGCGCGACGTTCAGCCGAAACTGGTCGTAGCCGGCGGTGCGGGACTCGGCGTACTCGACCGCCTCTTGCACCCGACCGGGAAGCCGATCGATGTCGCCGATCGCGTGGATCCGCACCCCCGCCTCGTGCACCCGATCGGCGTCGGCGAACTCCCGGAGCTTCTCCGAAAGCAGGTCGAAAAGCGGCTCCAGTTCCTCGTCGGGACGGTCGAAGTTCTCCGTCGAGAACGCGTACAGCGTGAGTTCTTCGACGCCCAGTTCGTCGCACCACTCCAGCACCTGTTCGGTGGTCGACGCCCCCGCCCGGTGCCCCTCCGGGGCGTCCGCGCCCTGCTCGCGAGCGTACCGGCGGTTTCCGTCCTGGATCACCGCCACATGCGCCGGGACGTCCTCGATCTCCCGGCGCAGCAGCCGCTCGTAGGCCCGCTCCAGCGAGCCCGTCAGGCGGTGACCGAGCCGGAGCCGGTTCCGGAGGCGGCGCAGCATGTCCCCCTCTGCGACCGCCCGGGATATGTGCCTTCTGGAACCACTCCCCGGAACGTCCTCCCGGTCCCGAGCGAATCCAACCGCCAAAATCGTTAACACTGCACGGGCTCAGGATGAGGTATGTCAGAACTGCTTTCCGACGACGAGATCGACCGACGCCTCCCGGACGGGTGGGCGCGCGAGGGCGACGAGATCGTCAGAGTTTACGAGTTCGGCGACTACCTGGACGGCGTCGCGTTCGCCTCCGACGCCGGAGAGATCGCCGAGGAGGAGTTCCACCACCCGGAGCTGACGATCCGGTACGGCGAGGTCGAGATCCGGCTCACGAGCCACGACGCGGGCGGCATCACCGAGCGCGACCTCGCGCTCGCGGAGCTGTTCGACGAACAGTTCGCCGCCTCGTCCTGACCGGGCGGTAAACGCGTCGAGGCGTTCGTTCTGCTGTTCCAGTTCCTGTTCACGCTGTTTGCGATCCGAAATGTCACGTCCGATGCCGACGACACCGATGATGTTTCCCTCGGGATCGGTCGGCCGACGCTTGCGGAATTCGTAGGGGATTGCTCCCCCATCTTTCGCGATGAGATCGGCTTCAAGCGTCGAACTGCCAGCGTCGAAAGCCTCGCGGATGTCCGCTTCGACCCGCTCTCTGTCTGCAGAAGTAAATCGGGGAGTGGACGACGCCCGACCGCCTCCACACTCCGGGACACGACCTCACGCCTCCCCAGCCGATTCGCTCGCTGCGCTCGCTCATCCCTCGCGCGGCGGCTGGCGGGACCTTCCCGTCCCGCCAGCGCGCGCCATTTATAAGAACGATAGGCCGTCTTCCCCGGATGTTTAAATAGTCTTTCCTCGGGAGGCGAAACGTCGCCGAGACGTCACTCGGGGACGCGGTCGACGACTTCGCCGGCAACCCGATCCAGCACCGCCCCCCGGCGCCGACGCTCGGCGAAGGCCTCCCGGGTCCGGTGGGCCGCTTCGGGATCGGTCTCGAATTCCACGCCAGGATACGCGACCGCCCGGAGGAGCAGCGGCCCCGGCGGCCCCGTCGCGACCCCGTCGGGGCCCGAGAGGGAGGCGTCCCCGAGCACGCGGTCGAGCCGGTCGAACGAGGCCGCCCCCGTCGCGACCGCCCGGACGAGCGCGGCCAGCCGACGGACGAACGCCCGGGGGAACCCTCCCGCCGTGGCGTCGAGGACGAAGAACCGCCCGTCGCGGGCGCCCGAGAGCCGCAGGTCGCGCTCGGTGCCGGTTTCGTCCGGCGTGAGGTTGTGGAAGTCGTGTCGGCCCGAGAGCCGCGAGAGCGCCCGGCGCGCGCGGTCGTCGTCGAACCCGGTTCCGCCGGTTCGGCGTCGCCGATCGGCGGCGGGCCCGGACGCGTACAGGAAGTACCGGTACGACCGCGAGGCCGCGTCGCGGGTGGCGTGAAAGTCGTCAGCGACCTCGGCGGCCGCCCAGGCGCGCACGTCCGCCGGGAGTTCGCTGTTGAGCGCCCGGGGCGTCAGCCAGTCGGGCGCCCCGAACGCGACCGTCTGCGCGACCGCCGACACGCCGGCGTCGGTCCGGCCCGCCGCCGCGTACCCCGGCGGTTTGTCGGTGTCCACGTCGATGACGGAAAGCTCCCGGAGGGCGTCGAACAGCGTCCCCTCCACGGTGGGGACGTTGGGCTGCCGCTGGAACCCGTGGAACGGTCGGCCGTCGTAGGCGATCCGGAAGGCGCGCATGGTGGGTACGGTCAGCTGGCCGTGACGCGACCGGCTACGCGTAGTCCTCGTAGGTCGGCCGCCCCGACTCGGGCGGGAACTCCTCGAGCGGGACCTGCGTCTGGTCGCCGCTTTCCATGTCCTTGATTGTCACGGCGTCGTCGGCCAGGTCCTGCTCGCCGACGACGACCACCGTCTCGGCGTTGATGCCGTCGGCGTACTCCAGCTGTCCGCCGAAGCTCCGGCCGGCGACGTCCGTCTCGACGACGTGACCCAGCCCCCGCAGCTGGCGGGTGATCCGTGCGGCCACCGACTGTGTGTCGCCCACCTGCAGGACGTAGTAGTCCGTCGACGGGGCTTCCTCGGGCCAGACGCCGGCGCGCTCACACAGCAACTGCAGCGGGGCGTGCCCGGGCGCGACGCCCACCGCCGGCGTGGGCTGACCGCCGAACGACTCGATGAGGTCGTCGTACCGACCGCCGCCGAACACCGACCGGGAGACCTCCCCAGTCGAGTCGAAACACTCGAACACGACGCCGGTGTAGTAATCCAGCCCCCGGGCGGTCGTGAGCGACACCTCGCAGAACGCCCCGGCGCCGAAGTCGTCGACGGCGTCCAGCACCGCCCGGAGGTTGTCGACCGCCGCCGCGACCTCCTCGCCGCCCGCCGCGGCCACGGCCTCGAGGTCGCCCGCGGCGATGAGGTCGTCGAACTCGCGGGCGGTCGTCCCGTCGAGGCCGGCGTCGACCAGCAGCCCGAGGTACTCCCCGCGCTCGACCTTCGCGCGCTTGTCCACCGCCCGGATCGCCGCCCGGACGTCCACCGCCGCCGGGTCGTCCGCGACCGCCCGGAGGAGCCCGTCGAGGATGTCGCGGTGGGAGACCCGGAACTCGAAGTCGTCGCCGGTGAGCCCCAGTTCGGTGAGCGCGTCCGCCGCGAACGCGAGGACCTCCGCGTCGGCCCGCGGATCCGACGAGCCGAAGACGTCGACGTTGGTCTGGTAGAACTCCCGGAACCGGCCCTGCTGGACCTGCTCGTACCGCCAGAAC
>JAZKTH010000013.1:0-25459 GCA_036625675.1 Haloferacaceae archaeon | reverse complement strand
GGTCGAACGAGCTCGAGCCGTCCGACTTTTAAGGGCCGGGGGTCGTGTGCGCGCCGCTGTTTGCCACGACGGTTCCGGCCTGCGTCAGCAGCAGGGTGATGGTGAACAGGACGCCGATCATCTTGGGGTGCTGTGCCAGGTATTCGCTAACGGTTGTCTCCGACATACATGAACGAGTTTTGCGAGAAATATTAAAATACTATTTAAATAAATCTGACTACAAATAACATATATTAATATTCGTAAAAATGAAAGATCAATCCGCCGGCATTTCCGGGTGGGCACCCGGTCGCCGTGGGCGACGTTTCCGGACTGGTCGTTCCCGCCTCCTCCGAAAGCCGGATGTTCCCTCGGCCGTATCCCCCCGTATGCCTCCGACGACGGTTCACGTGGCGGTGGCCGGGCTGATCGCCTGTGCCCTCCTCCAGCACCACTTCGACGCGCGGGCGATCCTGCTCGTGCTGGTCGCGAGCGCGGCGCTGGACCTCGACGCGCTGCTGTCCGTCTACTGGTCGGGTGCACACCGCACCGTTTTGCACAACGTCTGGCTGCCGCTCGGCGCGCTCGCGCTGCTCGCGTGGGACGTCAAGTTTCGATCGGAGTCGTACGTGCGCTCCCGCTGGGGCGGATACGGCTGGCGGGTCGGCTGGGTGACCGTCGTTTCGGTCGCGCTCGGACACGTCGCGCTGGACGCCTTCTACAACGGCGCCAACCTGCTTTGGCCCCTCCACGACCAGTTATACGACTTCTCGGGGGAGCTTCTCGTCTCCGATCAGCGGGGGTTCGTCCAGGACGTGATCGAACTCGGGGAGGACGGCTCCACTCAACGCGGGGAGTCGACCGACGTCCAGTACGTCACCGCCACCGATCCGGCGCCGGCCCCCAGCCCGGAGGAGGAGCCCGAACGCGTGGCGTACATCGCCGAGACCGGCGAGCACATCCTCCTCACCGTCACGGGATTCGCGGTGGTGGCGTACAGGATCTTCGAGCACCGGCGCGGCGCCGCGTGATCTGATTCTCCCCGGTCGACCCGGATCGTGCGGTCGCCCTACCGATTCCACTCGTAGCGCACGGTCGGCGGGGCGTCCATCCCGTCCACCGCCTCGCGCCACTCGCTCCGGTCGATCGAGTACGCGATCTGGTCCCTGACGGTCCCGTCGGCGTGGGCGATCGCGTTGCGGAGCCTCCCCTCCTTGCGGCCGCCGAACCGGTCGACGTACCGCCGGATCGCCCGCCGGGACTTCTCGTTGTCGGGGTGGTGGGTCACGCGGACGACCTCCAGGTCGAGCCGGTCGAACGCGAGCTCCAGCAGCGCCGCCGCGCGCTCCCCGGAGTAGCCGCGACCCCAGAAGCGCTGCCGCAGCCAGATTCCGAGCTCCCCGCGCCGGAGGTCCCACTCGACCTCGAGGCCACAGAACCCCGCGAACTCGCCCGCGCCGGGTTCCCCCTCCCGCGGCCGGATCGCGTAGTCGGCCACCTCCCCTTCCTCGCGCAGTCTGGCCCCCCGCTCGAGGAACTTCCGGGTCTCCATCGGGTGGTCGTGGGGCTCCCAGGGGAGGAACTGGGTCACTTCTTCGATCCCGCCGTCCGCGGAGCAGTGCTCGTAGACTTCCAGGTAGTCGAGGTACTCGGGCGTTCGCGGAACCAGGCGGAGCCGTTCGGTTTCGATCCGTCCGGGGAACATACGCGTCGATGTGGCTCCCGTATAAAAAGGGTTGCTCGGGTGTGGGAGCGACCAACGCGGTTCCCCCGGGCTCGGGCGGAGCTCCACCGACTGGTTCAAGTACGCCTGTCCGAATCACAGCGTGATGGAGGACCCGGTAGCGAGATGAAGGGGATCGTGATCGGCGGGACGCGTTCGGGGGTCGGCAAGACCGTCGCCTCGCTCGCGGCCATCCGGGCGCTGGAGAGGGCGGGCCGCGACGTCCAGCCGGCGAAGGCCGGCCCGGACTTCATCGACCCGAGCCACCACGAGCGCGTCGCCGGCCGGCGGTCCCGGACCCTCGACCTGTGGATGCAGGGGGAGAACGGGCTCCGTCGCAACTACTACCGGGGGGAGGGCGACGTCTGCGTCGTGGAGGGCGTGATGGGGCTGTACGACGGGGACGCGTCCAGCACGGCCCAGGTCGCGGAGACGCTCTCGCTCCCCGTCGTGCTCGTCGTCGACGCCAGCGCCGGGATGGAGAGCGTCGCCGCCACCGCGCTCGGGTTCCGGCGGTACGCCGACCGGATCGGTCGCGACGTCGACGTCGTCGGCGTCCTCGCGCAGCGCGCCCACGGCGGGCGCCACGAACGGGGCATCCGGGAGGCGCTTCCGGCGGACCTGACGTATCTGGGCCGGATCCCCCCCGACGAGACCCTCGAGATCCCGAACCGCCACCTCGGCTTGTGGATGGGGGACGAATCCCCGCTTCCCGCGGAGGCACTCGACGCCGCGGCGGACCACCTCGACGTCGACGGGCTCCTGGAAATCGCGCGAGCGCCGCCGCGGCCGGATCCCGAACCCCCCGTCTGCGGGGGGACGGCCGGAACCGGGCCCCGGGTCGCCGTCGCCCGGGACGGGGCGTTCCGTTTCAGTTATCCGGCCACGATCGAGCGGTTCCGCGAGGCCGGCGAGGTGGTCCCTTTCCAGCCGACGACGGGGGACGACCTGCCGGACTGCGACGGGGTGTACCTCCCGGGTGGCTACCCGGAACTCCACGCGGAGGCCCTGTCGGAAAGTCCGGCGCTGGAACAGCTCGCCGTCCGGGCGGCCG
This sequence comes from Haloferacaceae archaeon, assembly GCA_036625675.1. Taxonomy (GTDB): domain Archaea; phylum Halobacteriota; class Halobacteria; order Halobacteriales; family Haloferacaceae; genus Halalkaliarchaeum. The sequence goes on along the minus strand of JAZKTH010000013.1, from coordinate 22,703 downwards.
AGGGGCTCCCCGTCCTGGGGGAGTGTGGCGGCCTGATGGCGCTCTCGGAGACGCTCACGACCGCGGACGACGGCCGGGCGGACGGGGGCCGGGCGGACGACGGCCGGGCAGACGACGACCGGGCGGGCGGTGGAGATGGGGAGCCGGGAGCCGGCGCCGAACACGAAATGGCCGGGATTTTGCCCGCCCACGTGCGGATGCACGGCCGGTATCGAGCGCTGGACCACGTACAGCTTCGCGCCCGAACGGGGACGCTCACCGCGGCGGCGGGGGACCGGCTCCGGGGCCACGAGTTCCACTACTCCAGCGCCGACGTCGCCGGGGACGCCACCTTCGTCTTCGAGGTCGAGCGGGGGGACGGAATCGTCGACGGTCTCGACGGTCTCGCCGAACACCGGACCCTGGGGACGTACGCACACTTCCATCCCGAAAGCGGGGCGTTCGACGCGTTCCTCGATCGGCTGTAGCCGTCCCGCCGTTCCGCTCGTCTTTTGACCCCCGCGTTCGAAGGCTCCCCAAGCGCCGCATGACTGACTGGACCGAAGCGTACCGACCCCGCACCCTTGCGGAGATCAGGGGAAACGACAGTGCGCGCGACGAGTTCCGGAAGTGGGCAGAGACCTGGGACGACCACCGTGAGGCGGTGGTCCTCCACGGCAGCCCCGGGGTCGGCAAGACCTCCGCCGCGCACGCGCTCGCGAACGACATGGGGTGGGAGACCGTCGAGCTGAACGCCTCCGACCAGCGCACGGCCGATGTCATCGAGCGGTTCGCGGGCCGGGCGGCGAAGAACGCGACCCTGGCCGGCAGCGCCGCGGGCGGGGGGGCACGCGGCGGCGACACCGCCTCGAGACAGCTGGTGATCCTCGACGAGGCCGACAACGTCCACGGCAACTACGACCGCGGGGGGGCCCGGGCGATCACCCGGTTGGTGACGGAGGCCGACCAGCCGATCGTGCTGATCGCCAACGACTACTACGAGATGTCCCGTGGGCTGCGCAACGCCGCACAGGAGATCGAGTTCCGGGACGTCTCCCCTCGCTCGATCGTGCCGGTACTGCGCGACATCTGTCGGCGGGAGGACCTCGAGTTCGAGTCCGACGCGCTCCAGCGCATCGCCGAGCGGAACGCCGGAGACCTCCGCGGCGCGGTGAACGACCTCCAGGCGATCGCGGAGGGTCGCGACCGGATCACGCTCGAGGCGGTCGTCACCGGCGACCGGGACCGCTCGATCGGGATCTTCCCGTTTCTCGACGCGGTGTTGAAAGAGGAGACGCCCGAGGAGGCGCTCCGGTCGGGCTACGACGTCGACGAGACGCCCGACGACCTCCTGAAGTGGGTCGAGGGGAACGTCTTGAAGGCGTACGACGCCGGGGAGGCGGAGCGAGCATACGAGTTCCTCGCGAACGCCGACGTCTGGCTCGGGCGGGTGCGCGCGACGCAGGACTACTCCTACTGGCGATACGTCACCGACAACGTCGCCGCCGGCGTCGCCGCCTCCCGCGACGGCACCAAAGGGGGGTGGACCCGGTGGGCTCGTCCCCAGTTCTGGCGCTCCTCGGGTTCCACCGCCGACGAGGTCGTCCGAAAGATCGCCGAGGCCAACGGGACGAGCATGGCGATCGCGCGCCGCGAGGTCCTGCCGTACCTCTCGGCGATCACCCACCACTGCAAGCCCCGGGAACTCACCGTCGCCATGGCGGCGGCCTACGAGTTCGAGGCGGAACACGTCTCGTTCGTCACCGGCTCCGGGGAGACGACGAACAAGGTCGAGTCGATCGTCGAGGACGCGGCGGCGGAGCGCGAACGCCGCCTCGAGGAGCACGCAAGCGGCGCGTTCGAGAGCTTCCCGGACGCCGGATCGAACGACGCGGGCGCCGGGGAGTCGGTCGGTCTCGGGGGCGACGTCGACGGGAGCGACGCCAGCGGAACCGAGGGTGGCGACGCGGGCGAGGAAGACGGAAGCGACGCCGGCGAGGACGCCGGCGGGGGCGCTGAGGACGCCGACGAGGACGCTGAGGACGACGGACAATTGAGCTTCGGCGACTTCACCTGATCGCCGGATCGCCCGACACCTGCGTTACACTACTTGCTCGCCGTCGTCGTCGTACACCTCGATCGCGTCGACCGGGCACACGCGTGCGGCGAACTCGGCGTCGAACGTCTCCTCGTCGGGCACCTCCACGACGAACACGCCGTCCTCCGTCTCCTCGGCGTCGACGAGGTCCGCCTTTCCCTCGTCCACGTTCTTCCGGAACCCGTCCCACTCGTCGACGCACTGGAACATCCCGATGCAGGTGTTCCGATCGAATTCGATTCGCATTGTGTCGACCTGACTTCGCCGCCGCAGCTAGTTAGTGGTTTCTCGTTTGCGCTGCGGTCGGTCGCGGCGATCGGCGGCACGGCGGAGCCACGCCGGAGGGGGACCATCCCCGGCGTCCGCTTTACCGGAGTTCGACGCGCCAGGTCGTGGCGCCGGTGTAGGACCACTTCTCGATCGTCAGGTCCGGAACGGACTCCTGGAGCTGGACGATCAGCGCGCCGATCTCCTTGGGGGAGAGGTCGACGTCGTCGGCGATGAACTTCGCCTTGAAGTACAGCTCCCCCCCGGAGTCGACGGCCTGCTCCCGGAGGTATCCCGCGAGCCGGCGCGCCTTCGGGGAGTCGGGGACTGCGTCGCCCCGAACGGCGTTCGCGCTCATCGGGGATCACCTGCCCCGGTCCGGGACGGCGCGTCGAGTCCCCGGCCGTGACCGATCACGATGCAGGCGACGTGCACCACCAGGAGCAACAGGAACAGATCCACGCGCTGCCCGGCAATGCCTTCGTGCAGGACGGGGACGTACGCCAGCGGGAGGCCGATCGCGCCCCAGAAGGCCGCAACGCGGATCGTCTTCCGGACGCGACGGGCGATGCGTTCCGCCGCCGCTCCCGGGTTCACGGGGGCGGCGAGTCGACCAGTGGAGGGTTGTGTGCTGCCGGACATTGGAGTTCACCTTCGTCATCCTACACGGGAACCCCTACCCCTATATAAACCACAGAGCGTTGCCGTCGATTCGTTCGATTTGCCGACGTTCCGGCTCGTTTCGCGACCTTTTCCGCCTCGAGCGACCTTTCACGACGGCCCGTCCGATCGTTTACGAGCGCCTCAAAACGACTACGACGTTTTAAAACTCGATTTGCGGCAGTTTCGTCGTCCCTCCGGACGTTCACTTTTTCGCGGCGTCGATCCGCTCGCGGAACGCCCGCGCAGTTTCCGTGATCGACTCCAGGTCGCCGCGCGCGGCAGCCTCGTAATCCACCAGCGAGCTTCCGGCGCCGACGCAGACCGCCCCCGCCTCGACGAAGTCGGCGACGTTTTCGAGGTCGATCCCGCCGGTCGGCATCATCGGGATCTGTCCGAGCGGGCCCCGCATCGACGACAGGTGCCCCGGCCCGAGCGTCGACGCCGGGAACACCTTCACCAGGTCCGCCCCGGCCTCGTAGCCGCGGATCGCCTCCGTCGGCGTCATCGCGCCGGGAGCCACGAGCGCGCCGTACCGGTTCGCCGTCCCGATCACGTCCGGGTGAAGCGACGGCGAGACGACGAACTCGGCGCCGGCCGACAGGCACGCACGCGCCGTTTCCGCGTCCAGGACCGTGCCGGCGCCCACGGCGGCGTCCGGGAAGCTCGCACTCACCTCGCGGAGCAGGTCGGTCGCCCCGTCGGTATCGGCGGTGACCTCGATCGCGGTCACTCCCCCCGCCACGAGCGCGTCCACGATGTCTACGATCTGGTCGGGATTCCCTCCGCGGAGGACTGCCACGACGCCGCTCTCTTCCAGCGCGTCGAAGGTATCGGATCTCCGTGAAGTCACGTCCCGGTGTCGGGCGAGCGCGCGTATAAAACCCTCACCCGACCGTCAGTCGGTTCTGGGGATCGCGTACGCCCCCACGGCAAAGGAGACGACTGCGAGGCCCAGCAGGACGGACAGCTCCGGAAGCCACGACCCGGTCGGGGCTGCCGTGACCGCCCGGACCCCCCGGGCGAAGTAGGAGACGGGCGATCGTTCCAGGATCGGGAGGATCCACGCCGGAAACATCTCCCCGCTCACGAACGCCTCCGAGAGGAACAGAAGCGGGAACGCGGTCCCGTTGGACGCCGCGATCGCGCCGTCGCGGGAGTCGGCGATCCGGCCCAGCACGGCGCCGACCCCGCAAAACAGCGCCGACGTGAACGCGACGAACGGGATCAAAAGCAACACCGACGGGGAACGCGGGAGCCCCGCGCCGGTGAGCCCGACGACCATCGCCAGGATGAGCAGGCTCGCCCCGCCGATGACGACCACGTTGACCGCGGTGTGAGCGAACAGCCACTCGGCGCGGGAGAGCGGCGTCGTCGCGAGCTTCTCGAACCGGTTGTTCTCGCGATGGCGTGCGACCTCGCTGCCCACCCGCGACAGCGGGGTGAAAAGCACCACCGTCGCGACGTACCCCGCGATGTAGAACTCGGCCGGCTCGGCGAACAGCCCCCCGTCGGCCGACTGCGTCTCGATGAGCGCCCCGAAGATCAACACCAGCAGCGCCGGGAAGAGGAACGTGAAAAACACCGCCGTCCGCCGCCGGAAAAACGAGTGCCACGCCGCCGTCGACTCCGCCCGGACGCGCCGGAACCGCCCGCGAGCGCCGCCGGGATCGGGTCGACTCATTCGCTCCCCCCGTCGGCCGTCGGCGTCGACTCCGTCCCTGGCTCCGGTTCCGCCTCCGCCGCCGGTTCGGCCGTCGACTCCGCCGCCGGATCAGTCGAGAGTGCCGTCGAACCGGGGGTCCGGCGCCCCTCGAACGCCTCGCCGGTCAACTGGAGGTAGACGTCCTCCAGCGACGGCTCCGTCCAGGTGAGCGATTCGTACGCCACGCCGCGACTCTCGAGCGCCTCGACCGCCGCCGGGATGTCGGCGGGCGTCACGCCCGAGAAGACGACGTCTTCGGCGGGCGCGGTCACCGCGAAGCCGGTCTCCCGGGCGAGTTCCTCGGCGATCTCCCTCGTCGCCACCGACCCCCGAACCACGAGCCGGCTCTCGCCGCCGTACTCCGCGATCAGCGCGGCCGGCGTCCCGACTGCGACGAGTTCGCCGTCGCGGAGCAGCCCGACCCGATCGGCGAGCCGCTCGACCTCCGCCATCGAGTGGCTGGTGAGAAAGACCGTAGTCCCGCCGTCCGCGAGCCGGTCTATCAGCCGCCACAGCGACCGGCGCCCGGCCGGATCGATCGCGGTGGTCGGCTCGTCGAGGAACAGCACGTCGGGGTCGTTCACCAGCGCGGTCCCCACGCAACTGCGCCGCTTTTGCCCGCCCGAGAGCTTCTCGTACCAGGTGTCGGCGTCGTCCTCGAGCCCCACGTCGGCCAGGACGTCTTCGATCGGCCGGGGATCCTCGTACAGTCCCCCGTAGTAGCCGATCAGTTCGCGTGCGGTGAGGCGGGAGGGTGGCGAGAACGACTGCGGCAGGAGGCCGATCCGCTGGCGGTCCACCGCCGTGGGGGAGGACCCGAGGACGGCGATCGACCCCTCGTACCGGGTCGTCCCGGTCAGCGCCCGCACGAGCGTCGTCTTCCCCGCGCCGTTCGGGCCGATGAGGCCGAACACCTCGCCGGCGTCGACCGAGAGGGAGACGCCGGCGAGCGCCGTGGTCTCGCCGTATCGCTTGCGCACGTCCTCGGCGACCAGCGCCGCGTCCATACCGGCAGAACGCCGGCGACGTCCCTAAGGGTTCCTCTTCGTTTCCCTCGCCCCGGTGCCTCGGGAGGCCCGAACCCCCCCGAACGCTACAGCACTGTCGCGTCGAAAAGCACCGCGAGCAGCGCGAGCCCGAGGTAGGCGTTCGACGCGTGGAACGCCCGGAACGCCGCCCGTTCGGTCCGTTCGAAGTGCAGGCGGATCACGGCCCACAGGAACACCGACCCGACGCCGACCGAGGTCAGCGCGAAGAGCCACCCCAGCTCCGTCCAGGCGGCAAGCGCCGCCGCGACCACGAGCGTCGCGCCCAGATACCAGACGATGTGGCGGCGGGTGGCCGCCTCGCCGCGCACCACCGGCATCATGGGGAACCCCCCGCGTGCGTAGTCCTCCTTGTACGCGAGCGCGAGGTTGTAGAAGTGTGCGGGCGTCCACACGAATATCAGCGTCGCGAGCAACACGCCGCCGAAGCCGATTTCGCCGGTGACCGCCGCCCAGCCGATGAGGGCCGGAAGCGCCCCGGCGGCCCCGCCGATCACGGTGTTTTGTACGGTGTTGGGCTTCAAAACCAGCGTGTAGACGACGCTGTAAAACAGGATCGCGACGAGCCCGAGCGCGGCCGCAAGCAGGTTCACCCGGGCGAACAGCGCCAGCGACGCGACGGCCAGGACGAGGCCGAACGCCACCGCGTTTCGTACGGGCACCAGGTCGATCGCGAGCGGCCGGTCGTTCGTCCGCTGCATCCGTCTGTCCACGTCCCGCTCGAGCACGTGATTGAACGTTCCGGAGGCGCCGATCGCGAGCGCGCCGCCGACCAGCGTCGACGCGACCACGGTCGGCGTGAATCCCGGGCCGCCGGCCAGCGCCATCGCCGCGGCGGCGACCAGACTGAGGAGCCACATCAGCCGGGGTTTCATAAGGCCGTAGTACGCCCGGAGCTTCAGCGCGGCCCGGGCGGGGCGGGAATCCGGAAGCGTCCTCCCGGCGGGTTCGGGGGTTCCCACGCCGTCTGCCGGCGGGACTCCGGAGTCGGCGGTCGCGACGTCGCTCTGCTCGCGGGTCTCCACGTCACCCCGTTCGTCGGCGTCGCCCGTGAGGATCTCCAGGCGCCACGCCAGCGCAGCCAGCGTGCTCGTGAAGATGAGCACCCCCCCGCCGAGGTGGATCGCCGAGAGGGGGGCGCTGGTCCCCAGAACCGCCACCACCGCGCCGACACCCGCCTGTATCGGGTAGAGTACGAGCGCGAGCGCGAGCGCGGACAGCACTCGGCGTTCGACGCCTCGACGCCACGCGACCGCCGTCGTAAACAGCAACAGACTCCCAACCGCGATCGCCGCCACGCGGTGACCGATGGAGATCCAGCCGTCCGTCGTCGTCGGGAGGCTCAGGCCGTCGCCGCAGGCGGGCCACGCCATGCAGGCGCCCCCGGCGTCGGTCACCGCCGTCACGGCACCGGCGACCAGGAGGAGGTACACCCCCATCGCTGTCGCGGCGAGCAGTCCGGGGAGGGATGTCGGAACGGAGCGCGTCACTACCCTGAAGTAGGTCCCTCGCCTCATATATGTTCCGCGGCGCAGTCGGTCGGTTCCCGGGATTCCCGATGCCGCCACAGTCCCGACCTGAAAAAACTGCCGCGACGGTCCGGCGTCGTCGCGCCGAACGAAAGCGGGCGCGTGGGCGATGCCAGGCGCGCGGCGTCGGGGGGAGTGATCCGCGCGTGGGGGGGTTTCCGGACGCAGCGTGCGTCCGGATGGGGGATCGCTCGTCACGCGCGTCGGGCGGCGCGTTCCACGACGGGGACCGTCCGGCACCGACGATACGGGCCGAAAATCCAAAGGCGTAACGGTTCCCCGAAACCGCCCGACTGCGGTTCGGTTCCTCCGGACGACTTCACCCTCAGAAGGTCCCCTGTTCCGTTCTGAGGCGCTCGTACACCGGCCAGGAGGCGTCCCTCGCCGGGGGCGTGGTCTCCTCCCCGTCGAGGACGACGCCGCTCCCCTTCTCCACGCGCCCGACGACCCCGACCGGGGTGCCGCGCCCCTCGATCGCGTCGACCACCGCGTCGGTGTCCGCCGGGTCGACTGCGATCACGAGCGTGCCCGCGCTGGTCGCGCGCCAGGGATCCATCCCGAGCGCGTCGCAGGCCGCCCGGATCGCCGGACTGGACGGCACCGGATCGGACTCGACGACCAGCCCGACTCCCCCGGCGGTCGCGACCTCGTGGAGCGCCCCGAGCAGTCCGCCCTCGGTCGCGTCGTGCATCGCGGTCACCCGCCCGGCCGCGGCGGCCGTCGCGGCGTCCCGCACCGCGTCGAGTTCGTCGAGCGCCGACCCCGCCGTCCCGACGGTCGCGGGATCGAGGTCGACCTCGCCGGGGAACAGCGAGCACAGCAGGCCGGCGGCCTCCACCCCGGGGCCCCGGGTCACCAGCAGGTCGTCCCCCGGACGGGCCCCGTCCGGTCGCACCAGGTCGTCCGGGTCGCCCACCGCCATCGCGGTCGCGGCGCCGACCCAGGGGAACGAACAGCCCTCGTACCGGGCCGTGTGTCCGGTGACCACGCTCACGCCGAGGTCGCGGCACTCCTCGTGTATCGCGTTCCAGACGCGGCCGAACTCGCGATCCTCCATCGAGGGCGGGAGGGTAAACGAGATCGCCAGGTGCGACGGGGGGAGCCCCGACACCGCGACGTCCGAGAGGACGATCCGGAGTGCGAACGTCCCGGCCCGTCGGAAGCCGAGTTCCGGCAGGATCGAAACCGGGTCGGTCGCGGCCACGACGGCGGTCCCGTCGACCGACATCACTCCGAAGTCGACGCCGTGTTTCGGTCCCAGCGCGACGTCCGCCCTGTCCGCCCCCAGCTTCGGCTCGACGTGCGCCTCGAAGAACTCCCGATCGATCTTGCCGGTGTCGGGCATCCAGTCGACGCACGGGCGCGGCGGTTTTGTGCGCTTCGGCTGCGTCCCGCGGGGCTCGCCGGGGGACGGCCGTCGCGGTTGCGGGACCGGCGTCGGCGGCGGTGTCGGCGTCGACGACGGCTCTTCGCCTACGCTCCCGGCTCCGCGACGAGGTACGTCCGTCCGCCGCGGCGTTCGAGGTGCAGTTCCGCCCCGCGAACCCTGTGTCGCCGGGCCAGCTCCGGAAGCTCTTCCGCCGGCCGGTCGGTGACGTCCACCCGGGTCGGCGAGCCGAATCGCGGCGTCGGTGCGGTTCGCGTTTCCATAGGTACAGATCGGGGCCGGGACCCTTTGTACGTCCTCCACGTGCGGAGTGAAAGTGAAAGTGATCGCGGGCCCGGGTCGGTGACGAAGCGTCGCGGGCCCGGGTCGGTGACGGACCGTTTATCAGTCTCGCCGCGGTAGCTCCGGACGAACGTCGATGACTTCCGAGGAGGAGCTCCACACCGTCGCCGACGCCCTCGAGTCGTCGCTGGCGGTCGTGGGCTGTGGCCCTCGCGGCACCGCCGCCGCCGACGCGTTCGGGGACGCCGCCCGGGCGAGCGCCCCGTCCGATCCGGGGGGTCCGGGTCGCCCGGTCGACCGCCAGGCGATCGTCGCCGCGCTCGCGCTCGCCGACGTCGCCGACGAACTCGGTTCGGGGGCGGGAACGAACGGGGAGGGGCCGGCCGGGGCCGACTCTCCCACCCTCGCGTCGCTGGAGGCCGCGTTTCGCGATCGTTCCTGCTTCGCCATCGTCCTCGCGTCGGTGCCGTCCAGTTTCGGCGGCGCCTCCGCCGCGGCGCTGGACCGCGTGCGGGAGGCGGGGGACGCGGTAGTGCTGGTTCGGGACGGCGAGCTTCGGGAGGCGCTCGCGGAGCTGCTCGCGCTGGTGGGCGACACCGGCGTCGTGAACCTGGATCTGGCCGACGTCAGGACGCTGCTTTCCCCGGACGGCCTGGGAGTGCTCTCGCGCGGTTCCGCCCCGAGTTCGAACCCGAAAACCGCCGTCGCCGATGGGCTCCGGCGGCTCGTTTCCGTCGCCGACGTCGGCACCGCCGGGGGCGCGCTGGTCGACGTCGTCGGTACCCCACAGTTGAGCGTCGACGAGGCGGCGGCGCTCGTGGACCGGGTCCGGTCGCGCCTCGACGACGACGCGCACGTCATCTGGGGGACGGCCGTCGAGGACGCCCCGGCCGATCAGATCGGTCCCGACGGGCGCGTGCTGGTCCGGCTCCTGATATCCGACGTCGATCCGCCGGAACCGACGCTCGTCCCCGGCGATCCGTGCCCCCGGTGTGGCGGCCGCCTGTCGGGCTACTCTCTGGGGGAGCGAACCACGATCGCGTGCGACGGCTGCGGCTACGCCGGCGTGTCCAACCGGCGGGAGTGAGCCGTGGATCAGTCCTACCGCGACGTGATCGAGCGGGTGGCCGGGGCGGCGATCAGTCGCGTCGAACCGCTCGACGGCGGACAGATCGGAACCGTCGAGCGAGTTCACCTCGCCGACGGCGAGTCGGTGGTCGCGAAGACCGGGGAGACGCCGCTCTCGGTCGAGGCGCGGATGCTCGAGTACCTCCGCGATAGAGGGCTCCCGGTGCCGGAGGTCCGCTACGCGACCGACGACCTGCTCGTGCTCCCGTTCGTGGCGGGCGGGGGCGCGGTGACTCGGTCCGTCGGGCGGGACGCGGCAAACCGGCTGGCCGCCCTCCACGCCCGTTCCGCCGACGCCTTCGGGTTCCCGTTCGACACCCTCTCTGGCCCGATCGAGCAGCCGAACCCGTGGACCGACTCGTGGACGGCGTTCTACCGGGAACGCCGGCTTCGCCCCCTGATCGACCGGCTCTCCGCGGCGGACGCGGTCGCCCCGTCGCTCGTGGCCGACTTCGAGGCGGCCGTCGACTCGATCGACGCGGTCGTGACGGAGCCGTCGAAGCCGGCGCTGCTGCACGGCGACGTCTGGCGCGGGAACGTCCGGACCGACGGGGAACGAATCACGGCGTTCCTGGATCCGGCGTGCTACTACGGTCACCCGGAGATCGAACTCGCCTACGTGGACTGGACCGGCGCGTTCGGCGAGGCGTTCTTCGAGGCGTACGCGGAACGCGCCGGGATCGAGCCCGGGTTCTTCGGGCGGCGACGATACGCGTACCGGCTGTACCCCCTCGCGATTCACGCCGTCCTGTTCGGCGACCCCTATCCCCGGCAGCTGGCCGACGCGATCCGGCGCTGTCGGGAGAAGTAATGGTTGTTGTCGGACGTCACCGTGTTCACCGCCCGAGGGCGTGGCGGTCGACCGATCGACTCGCGCCGCGAGAGCAACCGGGCGGGTTCCGCCGCCGGTTTTTATACCGCCTCCGCTCTTCCCTGCGGTATGGTGCACGTCGTTGCTGTTTCCGGAAGCCTCCGCGAGGCGAGCAGAACGCGCCGTTCGTTGCGGATCGTCCTGGAGGGCGTCGCCGACGCCGGCGGGACCGGCGAACTCCTCGACCTGCGGGAGTACGACCTGCCGCCGCTGAACCCCGACCGGGAGGCGGGCGAGTCGGCCGAGGCGTTCACCCGGGCGCTGCGGGAGGCGGACGCCATCGTCCTCGGCACCCCGATGTACCACGGCTCCTTCTCGGGCGTGCTGAAGAACGCGCTGGATCACTGCGGGTTCGACGAGTTCGAGGGCAAGACCGTCGGCCTGCTCGCGGTCGCGGGAGGGGCGTTCCCCGTGACCGCGCTGGATCAGCTCCGGTCGGTGTGTCGGTCGCTGGACGCGTGGGTGCTCCCCCACCAGGCGGCGGTCCCCAACGCCGGGAGCGCGTTCGAGGGCGACCGGCTCCTCGACGAGGGGCTCCGCGACCGGCTGGAGACACTGGGCCAGCGGGCCGTCTCGTACGCGAACATCGAGCCCGAGCCGCCGACGTTCGAGAGCGACCACAACGAGGGGGCGTAGCCGTGGCCGACCGGGATCCGCTCGCCTGGGAGACGAGCGCCTCCGAGGTCGACTACAGCTGTCCGGGCTTCGACGTCCACCGCGACGACGTTCGGCTCCCGGACGGGACCGAGACCGACTACCACTACGTCGACGAGCCGGCCGCGGTCGTCGTGTTGCCGTTCACCCCCGAAGGCGAGGTGGTCGTGATCGAGGAGTGGCGGCAGGCGGTCGGACGGGTGAACCGCGGGCTCCCGGCCGGGAGCGTCGACGACGCCGACGCCGACCTCGAGGCCGCCGCCGGGCGGGAACTCGCGGAGGAGACCGGCTACGTGGCCGACTCGCTGGAACCGCTGCTCGCGGTCGAACCCTCCAACGGCGTCGCCAACTCGGTCCACCACCACTTCCTCGCGCGCGGCTGTGAGCCCACGGCGGAGCGCGACCTGGACTTCAACGAGAGCATCCGGGTGGACACCGCCCGGTACGACGACCTGCTGTCCGGCGTGGTGGACGGCCGACTCCGCGACGGTCGCACCGCGGTCGCGGTGCTCCAGTACGAACTCACGCGCCGGTGACTCGCCGTCGCGGTCCGGGTGCGGAACCGTTTTCGGTCGGAGGCCCCTACCCGGATCTATGTCGACTGTTACGACCGACCGGGGCGGGATCTTCCGGCCGGCGTTCGCGATCCTCAGCGGAACGCTGGTCGGGGCGTTCGGCCTCGCGTTCGGGACGATCCTGTCGGTCCTCGCCGCGTTCGCCCTCGCCGGCGTCGGCCTGGAACTCACTCCCGCGTCGATACTGGTCCTGGGGCTGCTGTTCACGCAGGGCGTCGGCTGCATCGGCGTCGCGTTGACCTACTCCCGGCTGCGTCCCCGCGTCGCGGCGTACCTCAGCGAGCGACTCTCCGTCTTCGAGAACGCCCGCGGGGAGTTTCGCCTCCCCGCCTCGGTCCCGTCGCTCCGTGAACTCCTCCTCGTCGTCGGGGGCTATCTGGGGGCGCTGGGACTGGCGTTCGCCGGCGCGTTCGTGCTGACGCTGTTCCAGGTCGACGCCGGCTCCAATCAGGCGGCCGAGATCGGAATGCAAAACCCCGGGGTTCTGCTGCTTTTGATTCCGGGGTCGTTCCTCCTGATCGGCCCGGGCGAGGAGCTGCTGTTCCGCGGCGTGGTGCAGGGACGGTTCCGGGAAGTCCTGGGTCCCGTCGCCGGGATCGGACTCGCGAGCGCCATCTTCGCCGGCATCCACATCTTCGCGCTCACCGGCGGCAGCCCGACCGGAAACCTGCTCGCGCTCGGGGTCCTGTTTTTCCCGAGCCTCGTGTTCGGGACCGCCTACGAGGTGACGGACAACCTCGTGGTTCCGGCGCTCATCCACGGCGCCTACAACGCGACGCTTTTCACCATCCTGTACGTCGTCGTCCGGTTCGGTCCCGAGATCGAGGAGATGGCTCCCGCGATGTTTTGATCGGCCGAGTCGGCGGCGATTCGGTCGCCGGACGGCTTTTCACCGCCCGATCCGTACGTGTGGGTATGAGTGACATGGATTCCCCGGACGCTCCGGCCGCCGAGCGCGTGGTGCTGTCCTACCCAGCGGCGCTGAGCGACTGGGGACGGGACCAGGTGGAGTCCGACCGGTACCGCGGCTACTTCCGTCGCACGCTGGGGGCGGTTTCCGCGGGCGAGATCCGCGAGGAGTTCGTCGACGTGGGGTGTTGCGGCGACAGCCTCGACGTTCCCTTCCGGATCGAGCGCGTCGACGGCGGGGGGCGGGTCGGCCCGGAGACCGCAGTCGAGTTCGTGGAGCGCGACGCGGCGCTGGAGGGCGGTTGGCTGGTGCAAAGCGCCGCCGCCCCGGACGACGCGTGCGAGGTCGCCCCCGATTCCGATCGGGACGCCGGCCGGGAGCCCGATCCGGGCGCCGGCCGAGGGCTCGACCCGGGCCCCGACTCGGGACCCTAATTCCGGGGCGGCGTTCGCGCGGCGAGACCGACGAACGATCCCTCGCCGTAGCCGTCCCGCACCGGTTCGTCGGGTCCGATCTCCTCGATCCTGTCGAACACCGTCTGGACGAACCGGAAGTCACGGAAGCCTGCCCGGGAGAGGACCTCGCGGAGTTCGTCCGTCGAGACGAACGTCGCGTCCCGATAGAACGGGTTCTCGTCCTGTAGCTCCCGGTACTGTCGGCCCACCGGACTCTCGCTGTCGACGTACCCCAGCACGACGCGTCCGTCCGGCCGGAGGACGCGCCGGGCTTCCGCGAACGTCTCGGCCAGGTCGTCGACGAAACAGACCGTCGTCACGAGCAGCGCCAGGTCCACGCTGTCGTCCGCAAGCGGAAGCGCCTCCGCGACGCCGCCGACGACCTCGACACCCCGCCGTCGTGCGCGCTGGAGCATCTCGAGGGAGGGATCGACGCCGTACTCGATCCCGAGCGGTTCGGCGAAGCGTCCGGTACCGACGCCGACCTCGACGCCGACGTCACCGGATTCGTCGTGCTCGCCGGCGTCGCTCCCGCCGCCGTCGGCGTCGCTTTCGCCTCCGGCGTCGATCAGCCGATCGAGCGCGGCGAGTTCGGCACGGTACACCGGCTCGTAGCGCTCGAACCACTCCTCGTACCGGTCGGTGTGTGCCTCGAACGGTTCGGTGATCGGGGACACGGGCCGTCACTCCCCGTCGGCCGTCCGGAGGCCGTCGAACGCCTCCGCCATCAGTTTCTCCAGCTGTGCGACCAGCGCCCCCCAGGACTCGTCCTCCGTGGCGAACCCGAGCTCGGGGGCGAGCCGCATCGTGTCCAGCGAGTACACCCGCTGGACGCCGGGCTCCTCGGCCCAGATCACCACGTTGCAGGGGAAAAGCGCGCCGACGCGTTCGTCGGCCGCCTCCAGCGCGTGCTCGGCGGCGTCCGGAATTCCGAAGCCGAGGACGGTGTACGGACCGGACCCCTGGCCCGGGACCTCCTCGATCCGGTCGGACGGCGAAAACTCCGTGACCTGGCGGAAGCCGGCCTCCCCGAACGCCTCCCGGACGCGCTCGACGGCGGCCTCGTGGGGACGTTCGAGGACGGTCTCCTGTTCGTACACCTCGACCTCTCGGGGCTCGACGGTTCGGTCCGGCATCTCTCTACCGCATAGTATTGTGACTATAGTACAAAAACGTCCCGTCGACCGGGCACGGATCGGGCCTCGCCGGCGCGAGGGGACCCGGGCTCCCGCTTCGGGCTTTCGAGGGAACGTCCCGCTTCGGGCTTTCGAGGGAACGTCCCGCTTCGGGCTTTCGAAGGGTTTATTCGCGCCACGAGCGATTTTCCGGGCAAGTAACCATGTCAGACAAACCCGCCTCCATGTACCGGGAGATCAGCAAACCGTCGTACACTCGCCGGGACTACGTCACCGGCATCCCGGGCTCGAAGATCGCACAGCACAACATGGGCAACCTGCAGTCGCACCCCGACGACTATCCGGTCCACATCAGCCTCCGCGTCGAGGAGGAGGTCCAGCTCCGCCACGGCGCGCTCGAATCGGCCCGGCTGTCGGCCAACCGCCACCTGCTGCAGGCGGTGGGTCAGGAGAACTACAAGATGGTGCTCCGGAAGTTCCCCCACCAGATCCTGCGGGAGAACAAGCAGGCGACCGGCGCCGGCGCGGACCGCGTCTCCGACGGGATGCGCCAGGCGTTCGGCAAGCCCGTCGGTACCGCCGCGCGCATCGGGAAGGACGAGCGCGTGTTCACCGCGTACTGCAGCGTCGAGGACGCCGACGCGGTCAAGGAGGCGTTCCGCCGCGCGTACAACAAGATCTCCCCGCCCTGCCGGATCACCGTCGAGAAGGGCGAGAAGCTGCTGGTCGCGTAGCCGGATCGAACCGGCCGCGCTGGGTTTCCCCCGTTCGCGGCCCTCACGGACGTTCCCGGTCGACACCCCACCCGTTTTTGCCGCCGAGTCCCTTTTCGGTGACATGCTCCGGCTGGCAGTGGCCACCAAACGGGAGACGTTCGGGCGCATACGGGGACCGCTCGGCGAGCGCGGCGTCGCCGTCGAACACGTCCCCTGCGACGAACGCGTCTTCGACGTCTCCGCTCCCGGGGTCTCCGCGGACGGGACCGCCCTCGAACCGTTCGACGCCGGGTTCGTCTACCCGTCGCGGCTGATGGAGGGCGGCGCCGTCGACGCGCTGCTGTCGATCCCGTGGGTGAACGGTCTCCGCGCGGTCGCCACCTCCCGAAACAAGGCGGCGGTGTACGCCCGGCTGGCCCGGGAAGGGATTCCTACGCCCGAGACCCGGTACGTGTCGAACCCGGCCGACGAGTCGGACGTGGCCGCGGCCGCCCGGGAGGTGGGCTTCCCGGTCGTCGTCAAGCCGAACTCGACTACTCGGGGGACCGGCGTGGCCCGCCTGGAGGACCTCGACTCCCTCCTCGGCGTCGTCGACTACCTGGACCTCGTCCACGACTACCGGGCGACCGGCGACCGGTCGTACCTGCTCCAGGAGTTCCTCCCCGACGCGGCAGACTACCGCGTGATGGTCGTCGACGGCGACGTCGTCGGCGGCGTCCGTCGCCGGCTGCCCGACCCCGCGCGCGCCGACGGGCGGTGGAAGCACAACGTCCACCGCGGCGGCGAGGCGGAGGGGATCGACGTTCCCGAGCCCGCCAGCCGGCTGGCCGAGCGGACGGCGCGGGCGCTCGACATCGACTACCTCGGCGTCGACCTCCTTCGGACGGACGACCGGTGGGTGGTGAACGAGACCAACGCCCGCCCGACCGTCGACGACGCCGACAAGTACGATCCGGACTTCTACGACCGGCTGGCGGCGCTGATCGAGTCGGTCGCCGACCGCGGCTGAGCCGCTGCGCCGGAACTCGTCCGGGCGAACGCGGTAGCGCGGCAAGGAAAAACGACGTAGCCGAATCAGCTGAGGTCGATCGAGGCGGAGTCGTCCGCCCGGTCGAACTCGACCTGGAGGACGCCGTTGTTGAATCGCGCGCTCGCGGAGTGCTCGTCGACGCGCGCCGGGAGGCGGATCCGCTCGTCGTACTCCCGCCGGGTGCTCGCGGCGCTTATCGTGAGGACCTCCCCGTCGCACTGCAGGTTGATGTCCTCCTTCGAGACCCCCGGCAGGTCGGCGATCAGCTCGACGCTGCCCTCCTCGGTGTGCACGTCGACGTGGGTCTCCGATCCAAAGCCCGCGTCGTCAACTCCCCCGGTGACCTCGTTCATCATCCGCTCGATCTCGTCGAAAATGTCGCCGAACGGATCGTCGCGGTCGTCCCTTCTCATACTGTCTCGTTGGTGGTTTCCTCCCATAAGGGTTCGCTTCCCGGCGGAGCGGCCATCGATAGGCCAAAGGGTCGCCCCCCCGTATCCGGCGTATGGTCTCGGTCGTGAGCCTGCTGCTGTTGATCGCCCTGATCGGGTTCCACACCCTCGGGTCGGCGATACTGATGCGCTATTTCCGGGTTCGGCTGAAGACCCGCTGGGGGTGGTTGCTGTACTCGGCGCTGTTGCCGCCGGTCCCCCTGTTCGTGTCGACGCTGGTGTTCACTGGCCCCCTCGGAATCGGCTTCGACCTGGGTTCGCCCGCGGCCGCGCTGGCGCTCACGATCGCCTTACCGATGGCGCTGGGGTTCACTATCGACGTCCTGTACGTCCCCTCGCCGGAGGAGTACGAGCTGCCGGACACCGCGGAGTAGCCGGGTCGGTCGCTTCCCGCCGGAGTCCCGTCACGCGAAGTGCTCGGCGAGCCGTTCCGCGGCCTCCTGTGCCCGGGGCGTGACCAGCGCGAACCGGATCCACTCCGATCGGGCCGACCCGAACGTCTCGCCGGGCATTCCGGCGACGCCCGCCTCGTCGATCAGCCGCTTCACGTTCTCCATCGTCCCCGGGAAGCCGTCGAACCGGGCGAGCACGTAGAACCCTCCCTCGGGCCGAGTGTACGCGGCGCCGGCGGCCGACAGCGCGTCCGTGAAGGCGTCGATGCGCTCGGCGAGCAGTTCCCGGGTTCGTTCGTAGTAGGCGGGATCGGTCTCCCGCAGCGCGTTCAGTACCGCCGCCTGCGCCGGCCGGCTCGTCGTCACGTTCACGAGCATGTGGCGCGTCTTCGCCGCGCCCAGAAGCGGCTCCGGCACTACCGCGTAACCGACCCGAAACCCCGTGATCGCCATCGACTTCGAGAACGCACTCGTGACGATCCGGTTGGGCGCGTCGACGGTCAGGGCGCTCTCGAACCGGCCGCCGAAGTCGAAGTGGTCGTACACCTCGTCGACGACCACCACCGCGTCGTGGTCGTCGGCGACCTCGATCACCCGGCGGACGGCGTCGACGTCGTACACTGCCCCGGTCGGGTTGTTCGGGGTGTTGAGGACGACGCAGGCCGTTTCGTCGTCGATCGCGTCGACCATCGCCTCCACGTCGAGGGAGCCGTCCCGACGGGTCGCCACCAGTTCCGGCTCCCCGCCGAGCATCCGAGCCTTCCCCGGGTAGTAGGGATAGACGGGGTCCGGGAGCACGACGCCGGAGCCGGCGTCGCGGTCGAGGGCGCCGGCCATCCCCAGGTAGTTCGCCTCCCCGGCCCCGTTGGTGACGATCACCTGCGAGGCGTCGACGTTCCGCCGTGCGGCGATCTCCTCGCGCAGCTCCCGGAGCCCCTCGCTGGGCGGATACTGGAACTCCCTCGAGTCGGCGTCGGCGTACTCGCGGAGGCCGTCTCTGAGCGCCGCCGGCGGCTCCCAGTCGGGGTTGCCCGACACCATGCCGATGACGTCCCGGTCCGCGTGCGCCGCGTACTGCATGACCGCGAAGAACTGCGGCTCCTGGTACTCCATGTCCCCGTTCCGACCGGCGGGGTGTTGCCTTTTTCGCCCGTCGCTGGCCGCGGCCCGCCCGTCGCCGGCCGCGCCCCGCCCGTCGCCGGCCGCGCCCCGCCCGTCACTCCAGCACGTCGACCTCGTACCCCCGTTCCCGGAGGGTCGCGACCAGCTCCCCCGCGTGCTGGCTGTCGTGGGTTTCGATCTCCAGTTCCACCTCGGCGGCGTTGACCGCCGCCTTCCGGGAGGTGCGGTCGTGGTGTATCGCGTAGATGTTCGCCCCGCTGTCGGCGATCACGTCCACGAGCGACTGTAGTGAGCCGGGCCGATCCTTCAGGACGGTCCGGATCTTCAGGTACCGGCCGAGCTGCACCAGCCCGCGCATCACCACCGTCGTGAGCTGATTCAGGTTGATGTTCCCGCCGCACAGGGCCGGGACGATCGTCTCCCCCTCCTCGTAGTCGAACGCCCCGGTCAGCACCGCCGCCAGCGCCACCGCGCCCGCCCCCTCCACGAGCGCCTTCGTCCGTTCGAGCAGGAGCGTCAACGCCAGCGCGATCTCCCGGTCGGTGACGGTGACGACCTCGTCGACGCGTTCCTGCATCACCGCGAACGGCTCGTCGCCGATCCGCCGCGTCGCGATCCCGTCGGCGATGGTGTCGACCGACTCGCGCTCGTAGATCTCGCCCCGCTCCAGCGACTCTCGGGCCGAGGAGGCACCCGCCGCCTGGACGCCGATCACGCGGACGTCCTCGAGTTGCCCGGTGACGGCCGTCGAGATCCCCGCGATCAGCCCCCCGCCCCCGATCGGGACGACGACCGTCTCGACCTCCGGGCAGTCCTCGACGATCTCCAGCCCGATCGTCCCCTGGCCGGCCATCACGTACTCGTCGTCGAACGCGTGGACGTACGTGAGCCCCTCCTCGTCGGCGAGAGCGTGCGCGTGCGCCTGCGCCTCGTCGTAGTCCTCGCCGTGCAGCACCACCTCGCCGCCGTACCGCCGGGTCGCCTTCACCTTCGACATCGGCGCGAACTTCGGCATCACGATCGTGGAGTCGACGCCGGCGCGGCTGGCCGCCAGCGCGACGCCCTGGGCGTGGTTGCCCGCGCTGGCGGTGACGACGCCCGCCGCTTTCTGCTCTTTTGTCAGCGTCTCGATTCGATTCAGGGCGCCCCGGATCTTGAACGCCCCCGTCCGCTGGAAGTTCTCCAGCTTCAGCGCCACCTCGGCGCCGGTCTGTTCGGAAAAGCTGTGGGAGTACTCGAGCGGCGTCCACCGGACGACGTCGCGGATCCGGTCGTCGGCCGCGAGCACGTCCTCGAGCGTCAGCATACCTATCCAACCGTCGGCGGTCGCTAATCGCTTTCGGTGGGGTATCCCCGTGGAGCGTCCGCTGGACGGCTGGATCGGGAAAACGAAGGGGGGAACTGTGACTGCACGCGTGTGACGTGCATGTGTTGATTGTGCTCGAGTGTATATAAAAGTGTGGCAGGCGGAGTGAAAGTGAAACCGCAAGACACGGGCGGGTCGACTCGCCGTCAGACGGTCGTCTGCCGGACGTCGTCGTGAAGGGTTGTCGCACAACCGTCGCGTCCGGGGTGCGGATCCCCCGGTTCATCCTCGAACGACGCGAACGTCCTCCGACGCGAGATACCGGCGGACGCGTTCCTCGAACGGCCCGTCTCCCGGCCAGTCGACGTCGGCATCGAGGCGGTCCGGATCGCCGACGTAGACGGCCGCCTCGTCGACGTCTTCGTTCCTCTTCCGGACCGGAACCGCGAACCTGACGTACAGGCCACGGTCGACCCCTTCGTACCGGTCGAGCGCCGCGATTTCGTCGGTCCGGAGGAGGCGACCGCCGACGCGCCCGCCCGGCGCGAGCGTCGGGTAGCGTCCCTCCACTGCGTGCAGTCCCTCCAGCGTCGCTGCCCCGACGAACACGTACGAGTCCAGCACCGCTGCGACGCGGTCGGGTTCGGTGAGCGTTCCGTACGCGAAGACGTGCACGGTCTTCCGTCGACGGCGACGGCCCTAAACCCCTCGCACGGCGTCGACGTTCCCAACCGACTCCGGTACCGTCAAACCGCCGGCGCCCGAGCCCTCGGTACAGTGCTGTCTCGTCTGGCGACCGTCTGGCGGCGGGTGTTCGCGCTCGCCTGGCCGGTGATGGCCGAGCAGACGTTCCGAACGGCGATGCGGTCGACCGACGTGATCGTCACGGCGCTTTTCTCCCCCGCCGCCGTCGTCGCGATCGGCCTGGCGGACCTGTACGCCCGGTTTCCGCTCCGGATCGGGCTCGGACTGGGAAGCGGCGCGATCGCGCTGTCCTCCCAGGACACCGGCGCCGGCGCCACGGATCGTCGCGACGAGGTCGTGACGCAGGCGCTGCTTCTTGGGTTCGTCGCCGGGCTTCCGTTCGTCGTCTTCGGCTACGTCTTCGGCGAGTTCGCGATCGGCGTCTTCGGGGCGAGCAACCGGGTGATAGCGCTCGGGTCGGCGTATCTCGCCATCGTCTTCGCGACCGCGCCCGCCCGCCACGTCGCCCTCGTGGGGGCCCGGTCGCTGCAGGGTACCGGCGACACCCGAACGCCGATGTACGTCAACGTGATCGCCAACTCGGCGAACATCGCCGGGTCGGCCGTGCTCGGGCTGGGACTGTTCGGATTCCCCCGCCTCGAGATCGTCGGCGTCGGCATCGCGACCGCCGGGGCGAACGTGCTGACGGCGCTGCTTTTGTCCGCGGCGATCTACGGTACTCGGACCCCGACGGGGTTCGCCCGGCCGCGCGATCCCACGATCGCGAAGCAGCTGCTGCAGGTGGGCGCGCCCCGGATGGCCGAGGGGATCGGCTCCGAACTCGCGGAGTTCCCGTTCAACGCGCTGCTTCTGGGCTTCGGCGAGGTCGTCAACGCGGGCTTCCAGATCGGCCGGCGGGTGTATCAGCAGGTCACCGGACCGCTCTCCCGCGGGTACAACGTCGCGGCGAGCGTCCTCGTCGGCCAGGAGCTGGGCGCGGGGGACCCGGCGGCGGCACGGTTCAACGGCTGGGCGGTCGCGGGCCTCGGCGTCGCGACCGTCGGCTCGATCGGACTGCTCCTGGCCGCGTTCGCCGAACCGGTCGTCACCCACCCGGTCGTCGTCGAGCTGTTCGGCCGGGAGGATCCCGAGGCGCTCGAGTACGCCGCCGACTTCGCGCAGGTCTACGGGCTCTCGGCGGTCGCGCTCGTGTCGTTCACGTCGTTTTCGGGGTCGCTGCAGGGGGCCAGCGAGACCCGGGTCCCGTTCGTCGCGCGCCTCACCGGCATGTTCGGCTTCTTCCTGGGACTTTCGTGGCTGTTGGGGTCGACGCTCGGGTTCGGCCCGACCGGCGCGTACGTGGGCGTGTTCCTCGCGTACGTCTGGATGGCGGTTCTGGTCGCGTACGGCTTCGGATACGGCGGCTGGGCGGCCCGCGCGGCGCGGCTGATGGACGAGCGGAGCGAGGACGAACCGGACGCGTCCGGGGCAGGGGACGGGGAGGGCACCGGAGCCACGGACTCCTCCGGGGTCGACTGACAGGCTCCGTGTTCCGTTCCGGATTAATCCGGCTTAAGTGAGGCACAATTCCCCGCGACGGTCTCGACGGTTCAAGTAACTCCGCCTCCTCCGTCGACACACATGAATCGACGCGACGTCCTCGCGGCTACCGGCGCCGTCCTGACGACGGCGACGGCCGGCTGCACGAGCCTGTTGAGCGACGAGCCGATCACCTTCGAGGCCGACCCCGCCACCGTGCGGGAGTCGGTCGTCGAGGTGGCCGGGTACGAGCTGGAGGGAACCGACAGCCAGGTGCTCGAACGGACGTTCGAGGCCGCCGGGGAGTCCCAAACCGTCGAAGTGACGAACCGGATCGCGACCTACGAGAAGGGGGTCGACCTCGGGCCCCTGGGCGAGCTGCGCGCCGCCACGTTCACGGTGGTGTCGACGCCGCAGGTGGAGGTCCTCGGGCGGACGTTCAACCCGGTCGACGACATGTCGAGCGAAGATCTGGCGGAGAGAATCCAGGAGCAGTACGAGGAGATCGGCGATCTCGAGGTCGAACACGAGGCGCCGGTGACGATCCTGGGAACCGAAACCACCCAGACGAAGTTCGCCGGGGAGATCCGCCTGGAATCGGGGGACCGGATCGACATCTACCTCCACGCCAGCGACGCCGTCGCGAGCGGCGACGACTTCGTGCTCGGGATCGGCGGCTACCCCCAGCGACTGCCGGGCGAGGAGGATCGGATAATGGCGATGATGGAGGGCATCGAACACGGGGGGGAGTAGTCGGCAGCGCCCTCCCGGGTGACCGGA
>JAZKTH010000159.1:0-5027 GCA_036625675.1 Haloferacaceae archaeon | reverse complement strand
GTCTGGCGGGCCCCTCCGCGGACTTCTTCGAGGCGCTCGGGAAGCTCTCCTGACACCGCTCCGAGTCGGCGGCTTTAATCGAACCCGGGGCGTACCGTCCTCCGAATGAGCGACGACTACGGCGGGGTTCCCGGCGCGATCCCGTTCGCGTTCAGGCGGAGCGATTCGTACCTGTTCAAAAGCTACGCGGTCGTGGGGACGCTGGCCGCGGCGTTCGTCGGGCTGCTTTTCGTGTTCGGGGTGGTCGTGTCGCTGGGGCAGACCGGCGGTCGCGGCGGGATGCTGTCGTTCTCCCGGAGCTTCGTCTTGCTGGTGGGGGTGCTTCTCGTGGGGCCGCTGCTGGCTCCGACGCTGCTCGTCGCCCGCCGACACCGGCGCGGGGCCGCCCGAGACACGCGGTACGACGTGGCGATGGCGATCGGCGGCTACCTGTTCCTGATCGCGGTGTACGCAGCCGCGATCGCGTCGATGCCGGAGTGTTTCTCCCTGGACGGCGAGCTCGTGTGTCGGCCGCCCCCGGACGGAGTCGCCGCCCCGGCCGTCGCCGCGCTGTACGCCCTCCCTCAGCGCGCGTCGCCGCTGATTCCGGCGGCCGGCGCGGTCCTCATCGGCGCGCTTCACCGGTTGTTCCGCTGACGCCCCCTCGGCGGACGCTGGGTCGGGGACGAAACCGGGAAATCCCCCGGCCGAGTATCCCCCTTCGATGACGGACCGAGAGCCCGACCGCCCGGAGGACGCGAAGGAGAGCACGTTTCTCGTGACTCACGCCGACGAGGAGTCGGCGGTGTTGAAGGACGTCACCGACGGACAGGTGCACACCCTGGCGTCGAATCGGGGGCTGACGGAGTGGGACGCGCTCGAGGGTGTCCTCCGCCCGGATGGCCCGCTCGGCGTCACCTGGCGGCTCGTCGAGTCGGCGTCGCGGCGCAGCCTCTCGATCGAGGAGAGCGAGGAACCCCCGACCGCCCACGAGCGCGAGCTCGCGGCGGGCCAGCCGACGGGGGAGCTCACGCGGGAGCCCCGCGCCGGGACGGGCGAACTCCACGTCATTACCGTTCCGGAGACGGAAACGGAGGCGGCGGTCGCTGACGTCCTCGAGGACAGGGAGACTGCGCTTTCCCGGGCGGCCAGGCTCGACGTCTCGCGCGTCGAGGTCCGGTGGGAGCCGGGCGTCGTCTCCGTGCGGTACCTGCCGTAGTTTCCCGCGCGCGAGTGCACCCCACCTTCCCCGCCGACGTACATTTTAACCGACCGGTACCTATCACCCACACATGGAACTCGAGTTGCGGTTCTTCGCCACGTTCCGCGAGGCCGTCGGCACGAAGACTACGACCCGGGAGTTCCCCGACGACACGATGGTCGGGGAGCTTCTCGAGACGCTCGAGGACGAGTTCGCGGACCTCGAGGGACAGTTGCTCGTCGACGGGGAGCTCGCGCCCCAGATCAACGTGCTCAAGAACGGACGCGAGGTGTTGCACATGGAGGGGCTCGACACACCGCTCGAGGACGGGGACACGGTGTCGATCTTTCCCCCCGTCGCCGGAGGGTGACGTCGTGCCCGAAAGCTCCGCCCCGGCCGACTGGGAGCGCCGGGAACGGGCGTTCCGGGGCATCTCGCGCCGGCTCGCCGCGCACTACCTCTCGAATCTCGGGGGCGAGTTCGTCGACGCGGACGACGCGGAGTCGGCGACCGAAATCGCCGGCGACGACTGGCGGGTCTCGCTGGCAGACGACACCGTCCGGATCGGCCCCTCGCTCACGCTCACCGAGATCACGGTGACGTTCGACGGGGAGCCGGGGGTGCTGGATCGCCTCGTCGAGGACTTCGCGCGAAAGGCGA
This sequence comes from Haloferacaceae archaeon, assembly GCA_036625675.1. Lineage (GTDB taxonomy): Archaea > Halobacteriota > Halobacteria > Halobacteriales > Haloferacaceae > Halalkaliarchaeum. Next base: position 3,187 of record JAZKTH010000159.1, on the reverse strand, counting down.
TGCGGGCCGGTGGCTGATGCCGGGGGAGCGCGAGGAACCGGGCCCGGACGGACCGAACGCCGACGGCTCCGACCCGGACGGACCGAACGCCGACGGCTCCGACCCGGACGGATCGAGCCCGAACGACGGGGCCGGAGAGGTTCTCCCGTTCGACGGGCCGGTGTTGCTTTACGCCGCCGCGACGGCCAGCGTGGCGCCCAACCGCGTGCCCGAACTGCTCGTGGACGGCCAACGGCTCCTCTCGCCCCGGCTCGACGCCTACTGTCGACGCTACGAGTGCGTTCTGGAGGAGCCGGATCGCGCCCTCTTTCTGGTTCCGACCGGCCACTGGAGCGAGGTCGGCGCCGAGCTTGGCGTAAACGACCGCGAGAGCGACGCGCTCCGTCGGGCTCACGAGCGACAGCTCCGGCGCGTCGGCGCCGACCGGGGCCGTCGCGACGAGTTCGAGGCCGCCCTCGACATCCGGGAGGCCGTCGTCATCGGGCTGTCGTAATCACTGCAGGGAGAGTTCTCGAAACGGCGAATCGACAGGCGTTTGGCGTTCGACTTCGACGTGAACCCGTGGAAACGGACGACCTCCGGGCGGGCGTCAGGGACGCCTCGCCGCTGTTTCTGGGCATCGTTCCGTTCGCCCTCGTGGTGGGCGTCGCCGCCGTCGAGGCGGGATTGACGCCGCTGCAGGCGGTCGGGATGTCCGTGATCGTCTTCGCCGGCGCGTCCCAGCTTGCGGCGCTCGAGCTGCTGGGCGAGACTGCGCCGCTGCTCGTCGTCGTGGCGACAGCCGTCGTGATCAACCTCCGAATGGTGATGTACTCCGCGTCGATCGCCCCGCACTTTCGCTCGTTCCGGCGGCGCGTCCAGGCGGCGCTGGCGTACGTTCTCACCGACCAGGCGTACGCCCTGTCCGTCGCGCGGTTCGCCGGCGAGGGATCGCCGGACCGCAAGGCGTACTACCTCGGCGTCGCGGGTTCGATCTGGGTCGTCTGGCAGCTCGGCACCGTCGCCGGCGTGCTGCTCGGGGCGGGGGTCCCTCCAGAACTGGGGCTGTCGTTTGCGGTCCCGCTGGTGTTCCTCGCGCTCCTCGTGCCGGCGATGAAGGATCGCCCGTCCGCAGCCGCCGGAATCGTCGCCGGGGTCGTCGCCGTCGGGGCCGCCGGCCTGCCGTACAACGTCGGCCTGCTCGTCGCGGCGCTCGCCGGCATCGGTGCCGGACTCGCGGTCGAGGTGGGTGAGAACGCGTGACCGGACACGGCTACTGGTCGGTGTGGCTCGCGGTCGTCCTCATCGGCGCGGCGACGTTCGGCCTCCGGTTCTCCTTCATCTACCTGTTCGGGCGGGTGGACGAGGTGCCGCCCTCCGTCCGTCGGGCGCTGCGCTACGTCCCGCCCGCCGTGCTCGCCGCGCTGGTCACTCCTGCGCTGGTGACGATCGATCCCGGGGTCGGCGTCCTCCCCTCCCTCGCCGACGAACGGCTCGCCGCCGGGCTGATCGCGGGCGCGGTGGCCTGGCGCACCGAGAGCCTCTTCTGGACCATCGCCGCCGGAATGGGCGCGCTGTGGGTGTTGCGGTTCGGGATGGGGTTCGGGCTGTGACTCTCGCCCGGCGGCCGACTCCGCCGCAGTTTTTACCGTCGGGGCTCGAAGGCCGGGTATGCGCCTCCGGTACGTCCTCGGCCTGTTGCTTTTGATCCCGCTGGCCGACGCCCTGCTTCTGGTCGTCGTCGCGGGCTACATCGGCGCGGCCGCGACGGTCGCGCTGGTCGTGCTCACCGCGCTCGTGGGAATGTTGCTCGTCCGGGCCGAGGGGCGACACACGCTTCGGCGACTCCAGACCAAGGCCGCCCGGGGGGAGCCGCCGACGAACGAACTCATGGACGGCGCGCTGCTGATCGCCGCCGGCGCGTTCCTGCTCACGCCGGGGCTGGTCACCGACGCGCTGGGAATCCTCCTCTCGATCCCGATCACCCGGTACCCGATCCGCGAGGTGCTGAAGCGGTACGTCGTGGTCCCGTACCTCGACAGCGAGATGGACGGGTTCGTCACCGGGAAGGTGTGGACCGCCGGGTTCCCGGATCCCGACCAGTTCCAGGGCGACGTCGCCGGAAACGGTCCCGGATCCGACGCGGAATTCGATCGCGACGCGTTCGAGGGGTTCGGGGGAGTCGACGCCGGTGGTTCGGCCGGTGCTTCCGGGGACGACGTGGTCGACGTCGACTTCGAGGTCGACGAGGACGACCGCGACGCCGACGCCCGTTCCGAGGACGACGAGACCGATCGACGCCTCGATTGAGACTCCGGTTGGGCTCCCGTTCGTGTGGGGGCCTTCGATCCTACTGCGTCGGGACGAAATCGACGGACGGAACCGTGGTGTCGAAAGGAAAATCTTAAACGGGTACCCCCGCAACGATTTACTGCGCTCACCTGGGCCAATAGCTCAGTCAGGTTGAGCGCTCGGCTGATAACCGGGAGGTCCACGGTTCAAATCCGTGTTGGCCCACCTGATTTCCTGGCTGTTTTCAGCCAGGGGAGATTGGGGCCGGGAACTCCCCAGCCACCCAATTTCGATATTCCACACGTGACGACCCCGGAGCACGCCGCATCCGTCGCGTCGTCTCTCACGGCGGGCGTCAGTCTCCGTCCGGATCGCTCGCGAGCGACCAGACCTCAACCGCCTCCCCGGTGGCAGCGTCCCGGCTCGCGACGGTCGCGAGGACCTCGCGGACGAGCGATTCGGTGGACTCGAGATCGCGGCTTGGATCGGCGGCCTCGAGCCGGCCGAGCGCGATCCCGGCGCCGCTCCCGAGCGCGAACGCCTCCCCCGACAGGACCGAGCCGTCGGCTCCGACCCGGCGGATCCGCGCGACGCCGTCCCCGTCGCGAGCAGCGACGACGGCCTCGACGTCCGTTCGCTCCGCAGCGCGCGCGGCGACGCGACCCAGCACGTCGACGTCGATCGGTCCCTGGTGGCGTCGGTTCGCTTCCTCGAGCTCGGCCCGCAACCGGCGCCGGAACTCGCCGGGATCGCCGGACTCACCCAGGGCGCCCGCGCCGACGCTGCCCGAGTCGACCTCGAAGCCGAACACCCGTTCGGCCGATTCGCTTTCGACGACGCCGTCGTCGGTCACGCGCCTGTCCCCGGCTATCGCCGCCCCGCCGTCGGTTTCCACGGCAACGAGCGTGCCCATACG
>JAZKTH010000012.1:0-25692 GCA_036625675.1 Haloferacaceae archaeon | reverse complement strand
GCGGACCCCGGGCCGGAGAGTACCGGACCCAAGCGGAAATACTACGACTACGGGTGCGCGCGCGACGACCAGGGTCTCACGACCCCGGAGAAGGACGAGGACACCCGCTACGGAATGAGCCACGTCGAGTTCTACGTCTGCGGTGGGTGCCAGGGGTGCGAGCCCGGCTGTCTGGACCTCGAGTGGCAATTCGACCGCAACCCGCCGGACGAGCTGCTCGACGACTCGCTCAGGCTGGAGCTGGAGTTCCGCGCGGTCCAGTGTCGCCATCAGAACGAACCGACCAATCCCTGGAGCTAGCATGTACGGGCACACACACCGGCCGACCGACGACGGAGGTGAGCAGCCGTGGTGAGCCTCCCCAGCGCCCGGCAGGTGCTGCGCGTGCTGGGCTTTCTGCTGCTGCTCGCGATCGTGATCCCGTTCGTGGTCTACGCGGTCCCGGCCACCGTCGGGGCCGAGGGCGGGTACGTCGTGCTGTCGGGCAGCATGGAGCCGGCGATAAGCGTCGGCGACGTGGTGATCGTCGACGAGGTCGACCCGGCCACGATCCAAGAGGGCGACGTGATCACCTACCTCCGCAGCGGCGAGGACACCCCGACCACCCACCGGGTGATCGGCATCGAAGACGAGGGCGGCGAACTCGCGTTCCAAACGAAGGGCGACAACAGCGAGTCGCCAGACGCCTCGCCCGTGCCGGCCTCGCAGGTCAACGGCAAGGTGATCTTCACCATCCCGTACATCGGCCACGTCGTCGAGTTCGTGAACACGCCGTACGGGTTCGCCGCGCTGGTCGGCGTGCCGTTCGCGCTGCTGGTGGTCTCGGAGCTGTACTCCTTCTTCAGGGGGTCGCGGGGCACGAAGGCCGACCCCGACTCCGGCGACGGGGGGTCGTCGGGCGAAGAACCGGGAGCCGGAGAAGGCGACGGGGAACCGGCGCCGGCCGCCGCGGAGGCGGCGGCGACGCCCCCCGAGGAGGCAAACGAGGACGACGACACGATCGCGATCACACGGAAGGACCTCCGGCTGTCGCTCGTGGTGCTCGTGGGGACCGCGATCTACTCGGGGTGGGTCGTGACGCTGATCCAGGAGCCGTGGTCGTTCGCGGTCGCGTTCGCGTCCGGGATCGGCGTGTTGCTCGTGGGCGGGATGTTCTACTTCGCCGGGCCACAGGAGGGCGCCGAGGTCGAGGACGGGAGCGCCGGCGCGGGAAGCACCGGCGAAGGGGGTGCGCCGGCCCCGCCGTCCGACGGGTCGGCCCCCCGGGCCGTCGCGAACGGGGGGTCCGTCGATCCCCGGGAACGGATCGTCTCCGGCGCGCTCCCGGCCGAGAACGGGGCGACCGCCGAGGTCGAGGTCGACGGCATCGAGGAACTGGCCGAGATGGCGGCGGAGACCGGCGAGTGGATCGTCGACGACGAGGACGCGCCGGGGTACTACCTCCCGGGAAGCGAGGTGACCTACAGCTGGTATCCGGACGCGGACGGCGAGGGAGTCGACACCGGGGCGGACAGCGACTCCCAGGCGGAGGACGGCACCGGGGCGGAGGACGACGTCGAGACGGAGGACGGCGCCCCGACGGTGGACCAGAACGAGTCCGTAAAACCCGACGACGCCTTCGAGTTCTCGACCGATTCGACGGAGGTGGAAACCGCGTCGGCGGAGATGCAGACCGACCCGGAGACGGAACCGGGAGCGAACTCGGAGCCGACGCCGGACCCCGGCTGGGAGCCGGAGCTGGACTCGGAATCGAACCGCCCGGACGCCGTTTCGGCCGGGGGAACTGACCCGATCGAAGAGATCCTGGAGAACGATGACAACTGATCCACGGGCCGAGAAAGTCGCCACGTTCGCACTGGCGGGGGCGTTGCTGCTCGCCGCGATGACTGGTGGGTTCGCCACGCACGCGGCGTTCACCGACGAGGGGACCGTCGCGGTGAACTTCGGCGTCGCGGCGGTCAACGGAAACGCTGCCACGAACACCGGCGGCGGGATGGACGCAGGAACCGCGGCGACGAACAGAGGTGGCGGGCCGGACACGGGGACCCCGGCGACGAACTCGCAATCGATCGACGGCGACGGCGGAATGGGCGGGCTGGTCCTGCCGAGTTCGACAGCGCTCCTCGCTCCGGCGGTCGCGATACGGACTCCCGACGGCGCGGCGTGACGGTTCCAATGACTGTCTCGAAGTAGATAATGTACTGTTAAACTTACATTCCGTTCGAGCAATCAGCGATTGTAGCCGGCGGCCGGCCGACGTCTCCGAATCAATCCTCCCTCCTACTCGCCGTGGGAAGTGTATCTGAGGTTACTGGATCGGTTTCCCTGAGACGACGCGGCCTCGATTGCAGAATCTGGAAGCGTCTGATAGGACGCTAGTATATATGTACCCCCGGGAGAATGTTGGATTCGTAACTCGATGGAGTGTGTCGGACCATCGGGGGGAGACACATGGGAATCGGAGATTACACCATGCGACTGGGGGGGAAACAGAAGGAGTCCCCGTCGACGGAGACGGGCGGGGAACTCTCACGGAACGACGTCTTCGAGGTGCTGCGGAACGAGCGACGCCGGCTGACGCTCGAGTACCTCGATCGGACTGAGGAGGAACAGGTGCCGCTGAAGGACGTGGTGGATTACGTCACGAGCCGGGAGAACGACACGCCGGTCGAGGAGATCGACTCGGGGAAGCGGAAGGCGGTGTACACGGCGTTGCGCCAGTCGCACTTCCCGAAGATGAACGACCTCGGCGTCGTCGAGTACGACAACCTCAGGGGCGAGGTCGAGCTCACGCCGGCCGCGAAGGACGTCCAGATGTACCTGGAGTACGTCCCCGAAAACGAGATCCCCTGGCACGAGTACTACGTGGGACTCACCGCCGTCAGCGCAGCGCTGCTGGTGGTGAACTGGCTCGGGGTCTTCCCGTTCGGCGCGCTGTCCTGGCAGGCGCTCGCGACGCTTTTCGTCCTGCTTTTCGGCGTCTCCGCCGGCGCCCACGCGTACTACTCCCGAGAGAACCGGATCGACTTCGAGAACCCCTTCTGACGTCCCGTCCCCCCGACGGCAGGCGGGAACGAGTGATTGTCTCCACGGTAAGCAGCTTATACCTTTATGAGGGGCATAAGTAGGTGTGGCCAATGGAGTCGGTTTTCGGTGACGTCCTGTGTCGGGTTCGACACCCGGAGTACACCGGCACCGACAGGTGTGTTCCCTGTACGCTTTTGAACCTGTACCTCTCAGCGGTGGTCGGCATCACGATCGGACTAGCGTGGAGTCGGCCGGCGGGCGTTCTCGCGTTCGGATTCATGGCACTGCTCGTGTACGTCCGCGGCTACCTGGTGCCGGGCACCCCCGCGATCACGGCGGTGCCGGGACGGGTCCTCGGGCTGTTCCGGCGCTCCCGGGGCGACGCGGGAAACGAGGAAGGCGAGGAAACATTGGCAGGGAGTCCAGGAACGGGGGACAAAACGGGCGCACGCGGGGAGAAGTCGTTCGTGAGGGAACTCCTCGAGGCGGACCTCCTCGAGCGGCGCAGGACCGAACTGCGCCTCCCGCGACGCGTTCACGACGACTGGACGAGGCGGATACGGCGAATCGATCGCCGGGGCTCCCTCAAGGAGCGACTCGACGGGCAGTACGAGATCGACTCCGACCGGTTGCAACTGGATCGACTCGGCGACCGTCCCGTACTGCTGTCGCACGGGCGGCCCGTCGCAGTGTGGCCCTCCAGGGGGGCGCTGGTCGCGGACGTCGCCCTCGAGTCGATCCTCGAAGAGCGGGTCGACTGGGACCGGTTCGACCGACGGGAGCGCAACAGACACCTCGAGACGTTCCGCGCGTTCCTGCAGTCGTGTCCGAGCTGCGGCGCCAGCCTGCCGCCCCCCGAGCGCTCGGGCGGGGACATAACGCGGAGCGGAAACGGCAAACGGACCGAAGCGAGGTCGGGATCGATAACGGTCACCTGCAGCGAATGCGGGGACGCGATCCTCGACGTGTGAGAGACGATAGCGTATCGAGACGGCGGACCGCCGACCCGGACACGACGTAGCGGCGGCCGCGAGTCGGTCCGACCTGGAACCGGCTTTATCAGGCGTCCTCGACGACTTCGATGCGCTCGCCGCCCTCGACCCGGATCCGGCAGTCCCCGTGAGTGAACGAAACCGAGACCCCCGACGCGTCCCCGCCCGGCGGATCGAACAGCGCGTCCAGCGCGTCCGGATCGACCGAGTCGCAGAGCGGCCGGTCGGTCAGCGTCCCGTCACCGCACACCTGCTCGACGAGGAGTGCGATCGAAACCGGAAGAGACTGCTCCGGGACCTCGGAAACGTCCAGCGAGTACCTGGACCGGCCCGGCTCGCTCGTACGCTCGGACGAAATGGGAAGACGAGTGCCCGACGTGTTGCTCATAGGTTCGACTCGTTTTCGCTACCGCATCATCCCTTTTAAATTTTCGGGTTGCTAACGTGTTTGCTGCGAACGAGGACCGCGGCTCCGGCGAACGGGGACGCCAACCCCGGAGCCGGCATCGCCCGTACGCCTACAGCCCGCCGAGAACGCCGGCGGCGAGCGTCGACTGGGCGGCCGCGAGGTGTTCGGCGAACGTGGAGCGCGCGATGCCGATCTCCGCCGCGACCTCCTCCGCGCTGGCCCGTCGCGGATACTCGAAGTAGCCCATCCGGTGGGCGGTCTCGAGCACCTCGCGCTGTCTGTCGGTGAGCCGTGCCCTGTCGACGATCACCGGATCCGCGCCCCCTTTCGACTTCGTCCGGACCAGGTACCGCAGTTCCGTGCGGCTCCCGGTCGACTCGATCGACTCGACGATCTCGCCGAGCGGCGCCGGCGAGGGGAGGTGAACCGTCACCAGAAGCTCCTCCGGGTCGGAGCGCACCGTCACGTCCGTCACGGGGTGACCACACGACTCGATTGCCGAACACGGACACGAGGAGCTCTCCTCGCGCCGAACCCGGTAGACGCTGTCGCCGTTCGCCTCGAAGTCCGCCTCGAGATCCAGCCCGGACGTGGAACGGAACTGTTCCACGACCGCACCCTCGCCGGCCGTCCACTCGACGTCGGTCGCGGTCGCCCCACCCGGGAGCGACTCCGCGACCGGGCAGTTCGGCGGTTCCAGTATCGCGAGTCTCGCCCGGACGCCACTCATGCCTGGACGTACTGGTCCGCGACGCATACCGTCGCTCCCTGACTGGTTTGGACACCCGTGGCTTCGCCGGACGACTCCCCGACATAAAGACCCGCTGCAAACCGGCTCCAGTTCTCGGAGCTCCCGCCCGTTCGTCCGGTATGCAGGACGCGGAGCTCGCGGGCGAGTCGATCGCGATCGTCGGTGCCGGCTTCGGTGGCCTCTCGGCGGCGGCGTACCTCGGCGCTGCCGGCGCGGACGTGGCGGTGTACGAGAAGAACGATCACGTCGGCGGCGTCGCCGGGCGGCTCCGGCGGGACGGCTTCCGGTTCGACATGGGCCCGTCGTGGTACCTGATGCCCGACGTGTTCGAGAACTTCTTCGCCGCGTTCGGGGCCGAGCCGTCGGACTACTACGAACTACGCCGCCTGGACCCGAACTACAGGGTGTTCTGGCGGGACGGCGAGCGGGCGGACGTCCCGGCGGATCCGGCGGTCGCCGCGGAACTGTTCGAATCCTACGAGTCCGGCGCGGGCGAGGCGCTCCGGCGCTACCTGCGACAGGCTGAGGAGGCCTACGAGATCGGGATGAACCGGTTCGTGCGACCGAACAGAACCCGATTTCGGGACTACCTCTCGCTGGACGTGCTCCGTTCGGCGAAGGGGCTGACGTTCCTGGGGACGATGGACGAGCACGTCGAGGAGTACTTCGACGATCCGAGGCTCCGACAGCTGGTCCAGTACACGCTGGTGTTTCTGGGCGGCTCCCCCCACAACACCCCGGCCCTGTACACCCTGATGAGTCACGTCGATTACAACCTCGGGGTCTACTACCCCCAGGGAGGAATGCGGGCGGTCGTCGACGCGGTGGAGTCCGTCGCGATCGATCAGGGGGCGACCGTTCGAACCTCGCGAGAGGTCACCCGCCTCTCCCCGGCGCGCGACGGGATCGGCGTGATCACCGGTGACGGCACGCGGGCCCGATACGACCGCGTCGTCGCCAACGCACCCATCGCCCACGTGGAGAACGACCTGCTCTCGGGCGAGACCGTCGCCCGGGCCGACGACTACTGGGAGTCGCGAACCTACGGCCCGTCCGCGTACATGCTGTACCTCGGCGTCGAGGGCGACGTCGACCCGCTTTCCCACCACACCCTCCTGTTGCCCGACGACTGGGACCCACACTTCGAGCGGATCTTCGAGGAGCCCGCCTGGCCCGAGAACCCGGCGATCTACGTCAACGTGCCCTCCGAGACCGATCCGGAGGTCGCGCCCGACGGCTGCGAGACCCTCGTCGTGCTGGTGCCGATCGCGCCCGGGCTCGACGACGGTCCGGAACGCAGAGCGCAGTTCCGAGAGCGCGTGCTCGACGCGATCGACGACTACGCCGGGGTCGAACTCCGGGGCCGGATCCGAACCGAGTCGACCGCCTGCGTCTCGGAGTTCGCCGACCGGTTCCGGAAACCCGAGGGAACCGCCCTCGGCCTCGCCCACACGCTGCGACAGACCGGCCCCCTCAGACCCCGTCACCGGGCGCCGGGGGTCGACCGGCTCTATTACGTCGGGGGCGACACCAGCCCGGGTATCGGCGTTCCGATGTGTCTGTTGAGCGGAAAACACGTGACGGAGGCAGTTCTCGCGGACGCGAGCGACGGCCTCCTCTCGAAAATACCCCTCTAAGGGCCTGAAAACGGTTATCCGTCGGGTTTGGAGAATTATCATACTGGTCAGGTAGTGTGTTTATCCTGATCCGGTTCCACGTCTAGTTCGTAGTATGACAGAACTATTGGCGGTGATCACGGCGGCACTCGCACAGGGCGTTCCGATCGACGCACTACTGGCGACGGATGTGACGCAAAGTCAGATGTTCGAACACCTGCAGGCGTCGACGCTTCTGAACGCGTCACTGTGGATCAACATCGCCCTCGCCGGGCTCTCGATCCTCCTTTTCGTCTATATGGGGCGCAACGTGGAGGACCCCCGGGCCCAGCTCATCTGGGTCGCGACGCTCATGGTACCCCTGGTGTCGATATCGAGCTACACCGGACTCGCCTCCGGGCTCACGATGAGCGTGCTCGAGATGCCGGCGGGACACGCGTTGCACGGTGAAACGCTGGTGCTTGCCGACGGAACCGAGATCCAGAACGGCGCGATCAGCCTGTGGGGACGGTACCTCACCTGGGCGCTGTCGACGCCGTTCATCCTGCTGGCGCTGGGACTACTCGCGAACACGAACTTCACGAAGCTGTTCACGGCGCTGGTGGCCGACATCAGCATCATGATCACCGGACTGGCGGCGGCGCTGACCACCTCGAGTTACCTGATGCGGTGGATGTGGTACTTCATCAGCGTCACGTTCTTCCTGGCAGTCGTGTACATCCTGCTGGTCGAGTGGCCCAAGGACGCTCGGGCGGCCGGGACCGAGGAGATATTCAACCTCCTGAAGGTCCTCACGGTCGTGCTCTGGTTCGGGTACACGATCTGGTGGGCCGTCGGCAACGAGGGGCTGGCGCTGATCGAGAGCGTCGCGATCACCTCCTGGGGCTACAGCCTCTTCGACGTCGTCGCGAAGTACGGCTTCGCGTTCCTGCTGTTGAACTGGGTCGCGAGCAACGAGGGCGTGGTCGCCGAACACTCCTCGGGCTCGGGAAGCGGCGCAGCGGCACCCGCTGACGACTGACGGTCCTCCACAACTCTGCCCGTGCCCGACCGTTACCCCCCGTTTCGCCGGATCGACCCGAACGCTTACTTCGGGCTGCGGACAAGGCAAACTGTGTCAGTCACACGCGTGCTGCTCGCCGCTGCGGACGCGAGCGCCGAGGAGACGGCCAAGCGGCTGCGTGACCGGGGGCGGGAAGTGACGACCGTCGAACGCGCGACCGAGGCGGTGCGGGAGCTGACGGGGGACCCGTACGACTGCCTCGTGAGCGAGTACCGGCTGCGGGGCGACGACGGCCTCGAACTGCTCGCGACCGTCGTGGAGCTGCGTCCGGAGTTACCGGTGATCGTCTACGCGGACGCGAGCGACGACGTCGCACACGATGCACTCGAACTCGGCGCAAAGCGGTTCGTCTCGAAGGGGGACTTCGAGCGACTCGACGCGAAGATCACGGAAGTCACCGAGTCGACGCCGAACGCGCCGACCAAACAGGACGTGTCCGAGCACGAACCGACGGACGCCGAGATCGTCCACGCGATCGACGAGGCACCGATCGGCATCACCCTCGCGGATCCGTCGCTCCCGGACGAACCGCTCGTGTACGTCAACGACGCGTTCGAACGGGTCACGGGGTACCCGACGGACTACGTCAGAGGCCGGAACTGCAGGTTCCTGCAAGGCCCCGACACCGACCCCGAGACCGTCGCCGAGATGCGCGCTGCGATCGAAGCCGAGGAGTCGGTCACGGTGGTCGTCCGCAACTACCGGATGGACGGATCCCCGTTCTGGAACGAGGTGACGATCGCGCCGATCTACGACGAGGACGGCGAGCTCGCACACTACGTCGGGTTCCAAAGCGAGGTGACGGAGCGGAAGCGGGCGCAACGGACCGCGGAGAAACGCGCGGAGGCGTTGCGGGAGGAGCGCGCCGCGCTGGAGCGGATCCTCGAACGGGTCAACGGCGTTCTCAACGACGTCGCCCGCGCGCTGGTCGAGGAATCGACCCGCGAGCGAGTCGACCGGCGCGTCTGCGAGACGCTCGTGGACGCGCGGGGCTACGGCGCCGCCTGGATCGGCGAGACCAACGCGCCGGGGACCAGTCTCGAACTCCGCGCGAGCGCGGGGCTGCTCGCGGAGGCCGCCGGCAAGTGGGACGTCGAGGACCTCCCCGAGGCGGTCGGGGCGGCCGTCGAGTCGGAACAGGTCGAAAGCGTCAACCTCGATCCGGACGCGGACGGGCCGGCCGGCCTGTCCCCGGTCGGCTGTCGCCGACTCGTGGTGGTTCCGCTGGTGTACGGACGGACGAGTTACGGACTGCTCGGCGTGTACGCGGAGGACGCCGACTCGCTGGACCGCCGGGAGGAGGTGCTGTTCGAATCGATCGGTCGAATGATCGCTAGCGGCCTCAACGCCATCGAGACCACGCGAATCCTGACAGTCGACCGGGTGACCGAGCTCGCGTTCGACGTCCGGGACCGGGAGTTCCCGCTGTCGGCGGTGGCGGATCGGCTCGGCGCGCCCGTCGAGTACGTCGGTCTGACGGAGGGCATCTCCGACGACGAGCACCACCTGTACCTGACCGCGTCCGACGCCGTCGGAGCCGACCCGACGGTACTGACCGAGCTGTCCTTCGTCCGGAGCGTCAGGGCGATCGCGGACAGGGGGGACGAGCACGCCTTCGCCCTCGCGATCGACGGCGCGATGCCGTTCTCCGAACTCGCCGACTACGGCGCCAGGGTGCGCTCGATCCGGGCGGAGCCGGGGTCCGCGACCCTGATCGTGGAGTCGCCCCCCGAGCACGATCACGAGGCCCTGCTGGAACTGCTTCGGTCCGAGTACTCGTCGGTCGAACTCCGGTCCAAGCGCGAGCGGGAACGCGAGGAACTGACGGCTCACGAGTTCGTGTCCGAGGTCGAGTCGACGCTGTCCGAACGGCAGTACGCGGCGCTGAAGACCGCCTACCTCAACGGCTACTTCGAGTGGCCCCGACCGGTCGATGGAACGGAACTGGCCGAGTCGATGGGGATCTCCAGACAGACGTTCCACCAGCACCTCAGACTCGCACAACGAAAACTCGTCGAGGCGTTTTTCGACACGTGACCGACGGAGGAAGGGGGGGCGAAATCACGCGGCCGATCCGCGACGGGGATCCAGACAGGTCAGGCTCTAGCCCTTTGTCCGGGAGAGCCCTTCCTTCTAGTATGACACCGACACCGCAGGCCGGCCGGCGGGATCAGCCCGTCGACGCGTGGAGGTTTCGTCGAGCGACGGCGGCGTCGCGAAACCACGCGGCCGACTCTGGCGGTGGACGATGACGGCGCTTAGCTACCTCGGGTTCCACGCGCTGTTCGTTCTCCCGCCGATCGTTCTGCTCGGGTGGCTCGCCCGACGGCGCTCCGGAGCCTGGTGGGGTCGACAACCGCTTTCGGGGCTGGGAATCGTCCTCGTCCTCGCGGTGGCGTACACGACGCCGTGGGACAATCTGCTCATCCGGGCGGGCGTCTGGTCGTACGGGGAGGGAACCGTGGTTGCGACGATCTGGCACGCGCCCGTGGAGGAGTACCTCTTCTTCGTCCTGCAGCCGATTCTGACGGCGTTTGTCCTGTTTCAGTACCCGACGGAGGCCAGGCTGTCGCTTCGGCTCCCCGTCGGCCACCGGGTCCTGGGTGCGGCGGCGGGGATCGCGATCGGCGTCGCCGGATGGCTGCTGCTGGCGGATCCCTCCACGCTGTACCTCGGCGCGATCCTGCTGTGGGCGGCGCCCGTCTTCGCCATCCAGTGGGCCTTCGGCCTCACCTACCTGTGGACGGTCCGTCGCCGCACCCTGCTGGCGATCGCGATCCCGAGCGTCTACCTCTGGATCGCCGACCGAATCGCGCTAGAGCAGGGGATCTGGATCATCTCCGAACGGTACACGACCGGCTACGCGCTCCTCGGACTCCCGATCGAGGAGGCGGCGTTCTTCCTCGTGACGAACGCGTTCGTGGTACAGGGGATGGTACTGTACATGTGGCTCCTGGACAGTACGGCCGAACTGCCCGTCCTGGATCGGGCCCTCGATCGAACCGCCCCCACAGTCTCCGATGTCCGGTGAGGTGGTCGGACGCGAGGTCGGGGACGAGGTGCGTCCGGCGAGACCCGACGCCAGGCTGAATGCCGAACGGATCGCGCTCGGCGGCGGGATGGCGGCCGTTGCGCTCGGCATCGGCGTCGGGCTGCTCGGAGGGTCGATCCCGCTGGCCTACCAGTACCTCCCGCTGGTCGCGAGCGCGATCCTGCTCGGCGTCCCCCACGGTGCGGTCGACCATCTCGTGTTGCCGCGCTCGCGGGGGGATCCGGTCACCCCGAGGTCGCTCGCGTTCGTCGGAGCCCTGTATCTCGTCGTCGGGGCGGCCTACGCCGCCGTCTGGTTCCGCGCTCCGGCCGCCGCGTTCGTCCTGTTTTTGCTTTTCACCCTCCTCCACTGGGGGCAGGGGGACGTGTACGCGCTGCTGGAACTGTCGGGAGCCACGCACCTGCGGTCCCCGGCGTTACGGGCGGCGACGGCGGTCGTGCGCGGCGGACTGCCGATGCTGGTCCCGCTGGTTGCGTTCCCCGACCAGTACCGGTTCGTGGCCGGCACGCTGGTGGGGCTGTTCGATCCCGGCGGGGCCGCCGCGCTGGACCCGGCGTTCCGCCCGGCGGTCCGGGCCGGGGTCGCGGTCGGGTTCGGCGCGGTCATCGCAGCCACGCTGGCTGCCGGCTACCGGCGGGCGACGGCGTTCCGGCCGTGGGCAGTCGACGCCGGGGAGACCCTGCTGCTGGTGGCCTACTTCGGGCTGGTTCCCCCGGTGCTGGCGATCGGGCTGTACTTCCCGCTGTGGCACTCGCTGCGGCACGTGCTCAGGACGATGCTCGTCGACGACCGCGCCGCGAGCGCCCTGACGGAGGGGGCCATCCGACGCGCGTTCCGGCGGTTCGCCCGCGACGCCGCACCCCTCACCGCCGCCGCGTTCCTGGTGCTGGGGGCGATCGCGCTGACGGTGCCGTACGCGCCGGCGACCGTCCCGGACGTACTCGGACTGTATCTGGTCTTCATCGCGGTGCTGACGCTCCCGCACGTGATCGTCGTCTCGCTTTTGGACCGCGAGCAGGGGATCTGGACCTCGAACGGGGAACTGCTCCCCCCCAGAGTCTAAACCCGTCGGGCCCCTTATGCGAGCATGAACGTTCTCGTCACCGGCGCCACCGGATTCGTGGGGAGTCGCCTCGTCCCCGCACTCCGGGAGACCGGACGCGAGGTGTCGGTGCTGGTGCGTGATCGGGATCGATACGACCCGCCCGACGGCGTCGCCGTGTTCGAGGGGGACGTGCTCGAGGAGGGAAGCTTCGACGACGCGCTGGCCGACGTCGACGCCGCCTACTATCTGATCCACGCGATGGGCGCGGGCGAGGGGTTCGAGGCGCGCGACCGACGGGGGGCTCGAAACTTCGCCCGTGCAGCGAGCGACGCCGGCGTGGAGCGCGTGACCTATCTCAGCGGGCTCGGCGTCGACGCCGACGACCTCTCGGCGCACCTGCGCTCGCGGCGCGAGGTCGAGCGGGTGCTGGCGGAGGGGAGCTACGACCTGACGGTGCTTCGCGCCGCGATAATCGTGGGCGACGGCAGCGCGAGCTTCCGGATGGTCCGCCAGCTCGCCTCCCGGCTGCCGGTGATGATCACGCCGCAGTGGGTGTCGACCCGGGTGCAGCCGATCGCGATCTCGGACGTTATCGCGTACCTCGTGGGCGTGCTCGACGTTCCCGAGACAGCAGGGGGAACCTTCGAGATCGGCGGCCCGGAGGTACTCACCTACCGCGAGATGCTGGTAGAGACCGGAAAGCTGCTCTCGGGGCGGAAGCCGATCGTGCTGGCGGTGCCGTTTCTCACCCCGCGGCTGTCCGCCTACTGGGTGCACCTCGTGACGGACGTGCCGGCCGGGGTCGCCTACCCGCTGATCGACGGAATGACCACCGACGTGGTCGTCACCGACGACCGGATCCGGTCGCTGCTGCCGATCGAACTCACGCCGTTCGAGACGGCGGTGAGGCGCGCGCTCCGGGAGGCCGACGTGAGCATCGTCGCCGACGACCCGGAGACGGTCGAGCCGGCTGCAGGGACGGACGAACGGTGACGAGCCCGAATTACGGGGAGACGTGGGTGTACGAGAGCATCGTCGGGACCGTTCCCGGGGTCCGCGTCTCCGATCGGACCGCGATCGCGATCCAGCTCGCGGGCTTCGAGGCGGCGTTGCTCGTCGTCGCGGCCGCCTACGGCCTCTGGTCCGGCGTCGTCGCCGGAACCGCCGCCGTCGTCGTCGCCGGGATCGGCAGCTGGCTGATGCTGCGGTTCAGCCGCCGGATCCGGCGGCTCCCGGCGCCGGAACCGTATCGCCGGCTGCTGTTCGGTTCCGGTGTCGAGGTGGCCCTGAGCGTGTTCGCGTTCGTGCTGCTGGTCACCTACCTGTTCGTCGTGGACCCCCGGGGCGGCGGGCCGACGCTGCTTGCGGAGCTGCTGGGCGCCGAACCGCCGGCGCTCGCGGTCGTCCTGGCGCTGGTGATCAGCTGGGACGTCGTCTACCGGATCGGCACCTGCTGGTGGGCAACCGTCGTCGGATTCTGGCGGGCGACCCGATATCGATTCGACGCGGAGACGTCCCGGGGATACGCCCGCATGGACGCCCTCAACGTCGCCTTCGCCGGGGTACAGCTCCTCCTGGTGCCGTTCGTCCTCGATCGGCCGGTACTGCTGGTCGCGATCGGAGGTCACCTCGGGGCCGTGGTGATCGTGGCGTCGGCCTCGATGCTCCTCCAGCGTCGACGCGCTACCGGGGGCGCGCAAACCACACACCAGTGAAGAGACCTCGAACTACCGACCGGAGAGACGATCCCCGAGAACTGGGATCGAAAGACGCTATTAAGTGAGTCACCACCGAACAGTACGCCGAATACAGCCATGGAACGCGATACGCGCCTCGGCAGCGTTCGAGTCGAGGGCTCGACGGTAGTGATCGAACTGCACTTCACCAACGAAGATTATCCGATGGACTTCGCCGGCGAACTCCGCCTCGAGGACGGGGACGAAGTGATCGCGACGACGCGCTACGAGAGACACGTCTCCGACCCCGCCGAGTCGGCGGAGTACGAGATAGAGGCCGAGGAGATCGAAGTCGACGGCACCTATCAGGTCGTGCTGAACGACGAGACCCCCACCTGGGGCCAGGGAGAAACCAGGGAAGTGACGATCGACTTCGAACAGTAGCTGTACGGACCGATCGAAAGCAGAGAAGCCGAAAGAGAGGAAGTCAAAGAGAATTCGCAAGAGGACCGTCGGGAGACCGGAGCGCGATTACGTCGCGCTCGCGGGGATCGACGGGCAGCCGCCGCCCAGACCGCCGCCGTCGTCGCCGTCGTCCTCGGAATCGCCGTCGTCCTCCGAACTGCCGTCGTCTTCGGAGCCGCCGGTGTCGGTCACCTCGCCGGCGACGTAGGCGGCGTCCTCCTGCTCGATCTGGTTCGCGTCCTCGTCCGTGACGTCAGTCAGCTGCTCGTTGAGGTCGGGGTCGATCGCGAGGCTGCTGTCGCCGGTGTCGCCGTCGGTCCGGCCCTCGATGTCCGTCCGCCACGCGTCGTTGGGCACCACGTCCGCGTTTTCGTCGTAGTGAGCCCACTGTCGGGAGAAGGACCCGTCGTACACCGCCACGTCGTCGTAACCCAGCGCGCCGTCCAGCGCGAAGAAGCCCATCGCCGCGCGGTAGCCGCTCCCGCAGTAGGTGACGATCTCGTCGCCGTCCGAGACGCCCCCGAGACTGAAGATGTGCTCCTCGATCTCGTCGGCCCCCTTCCACGGCGCGTCGCTGTGGTACTCGGGTCCCTCGTGGTAGTTGCTCGGCGGGTCCACCACCGCGTTCGCGATCGTCGCACTCGGGTCCGGCCGGTTGTCCAGGAACGAAATCCCCGACTCCCCGCCGTTGACCGCGTCCACCTTCTGGATCATCTCCCCCAGCGACATCCGGAGGTCGTCGTTCAATTCGCCGTTGTTCTGCACGCTGAAGCCGGTGTCGGGGACGTCGGGAACCTCGCCCTCGGCCAGCCCGTAGACCTCGTCGTAGCGGGTGTAGCCGCCGTTGAGGACTTTCACCCGCTCGCGGGGGAAGCCCCAGTACCGCAGCGTGAAGTACGCCCGTGCCGCCCGCAGCGGCGTCGGCGCCGACACCACGAGGGTGGTGGCGTTGCAGACGCCGGCGCGCTGGAAGAGTTCGTCCATGGTCGAGCCGGAGGGTACTGCCGGAGCGAGATCGGCGAGTGCCTCGAACCGGGTCTCGTGGACCGTCTCCCACGGGACTGCGCCGGGGACGTGGCCGTTCTCGTAGTTGGCCACGTCGAACGCCCGGAGCACCACGATCCGGTCACGGCCGTTGGTCTCCTCGCGGTTGACCATGCCGCGGGCCTGGTACTCCTTGAGCGTCTCGGGCTCGATCAGCGCGTTCTCCGTCGCCGTCGGATCGGGCTCGGGAACCGGCTCCTCGTACGTCTCGCCGGCGACGTAGGCGGCGTCCTCCTGCTCGACCTGGTTGGCGGCCGCGTCCGTGACGTCCGTGAACTCCTCGTTGAGCGAGGGAACGATCTCGAGAGCGCTGTCGCCGGTGTCGCCGTCGGTCCGGCCCTCGATGTCCGTCCGCCACGCGTCGTTGGGCACCACGTCCGCGTTTTCGTCGTAGTGAGCCCACTGTCGGGAGAAGGACCCGTCGTACACCGCCACGTCGTCGTAACCCAGCGCGCCGTCCAGCGCGAAGAAGCCCATCGCCGCGCGGTAGCCGCTCCCGCAGTAGGTGACGATCTCGTCGCCGTCCGAGACGCCCCCGAGACTGAAGATGTGCTCCTCGATCTCGTCGGCCCCCTTCCACGGCGCGTCGCTGTGGTACTCGGGTCCCTCGTGGTAGTTGCTCGGCGGGTCCACCACCGCGTTCGCGATCGTCGCACTCGGGTCCGGCCGGTTGTCCAGGAACGAAATCCCCGACTCCCCGCCGTTGACCGCGTCCACCTTCTGGATCATCTCCCCCAGCGACATCCGGAGGTCGTCGTTCAATTCGCCGTTGTCCTGTACGCTGAAGTCCGTCGAGGGAACGTTCGGCTCCCCGCCGGTCTCGAGACCGATCTCCTCGTCGTAGCCGGTGTAGCCGCCGTTGAGGACCTTCATCCGCTCGCGGGGGAAGCCCCAGTACCGCAGCGTGAAGTACGCCCGCGCCGTCCGCAACGGGTTCGGTCCCGAGAGGACGATCGTCGTGTTGGCGTCGACGCCGGCGCTCTGGAGGAGTTCGTCCATCGCCTCCCCGTCCGGTACCGTGGGGTTGATCGAGGCGAGCGCCTCCATCCGGGCCTCGTGGAGCCCGGCCCACGGAATCGCTCCGGGAACGTGTCCGTCTATGTAGTTGTCCACGTCGAACACGCGAAGGACCGTAACGCGCTCCTCGCCGTCGTGGTCCCGGTTGACCAGATCGTGCTCCTGCCACGTGGCGAGCGTCTCGGGCTCGATCAGCGCGTTCTCCGTCGCCGTCGGATCCGGCGTCTCCTCCGGCTCCTCCGTGGGCTCCTCGGTCGGCGTGTCCGTGGGCTCCTCGGTGGGTTCCGCTGTCGGTTCCTCGGTCGGCTCCTCCTCGCCGGCACAGCCGGCAATAGCGGCCATGCTGGCGAGGCCGGTCGCCTTTACGAACTGTCGTCGATTGATTCCGTCGTCCATATGGATCTCCGTGTAGAAGTGGGGAACCGATCCGGTTCAGCGGACCTCTGGACTTGTTAAGGCTTTATAAGTGTGGTCGGGGGGACGAGGGGGAGGACCGAGAGTCCCGATAGACACGGAGTGCGCGGGACGCACGGCGAATTCGTGTGAACTCCCGGCACACAATTTAAGAGGGTATCGGCGGATTCGGTCCGGTATATCCTGCCGGTTATATGCACCACTATATAAAACCTGAACGGGTTCAGAGGTCAGGCTAACCCGGGGGACCTCCTCGTAGTAGTTGTAAGGGATCCAAATGTCGAGCGAAGGAAAACGCGGCAAGGACGGAACGGACGGACGGGTCAATCTGACCCGGCGCAAACTGGTCCAGGCCGGTGGCGTCGGGGTTGGCGCGGCCGTGAGCGGCTGTCTGGGGCTCTTCGAGGAACCCCAGCAGACGCCCACCGAGGAGGAACCGACCGAGGAGCCGACGGACACGCCGACCGAAGAGGAGCCGACGGACGACGTCAGCCAGCAGATCGCGTACGGCAACTGCTGGATCTGCCACCACGACTGCGGTCAGGAGGTGACCGTCCAGGAGGACGCGATCACCTTCATCACCGGCGTGGACGGCCACCCGCGGGGCAGCGCCGGCGAGGGAACCGAGGGGACGATCTGTCCGAAGGGGCAAACCCAGATCGACAAGGTCCACGACCCCAAGCGGATCAAAAAGCCGTACATCCGCGAGGACGGGAGCCTCCGGGAGGCGTCCTGGGAGGAGGCGTTCGAGTTCACCGCCCGGCGGCTCCAGGAGTTCGACGAGGAGCACGGGGCCGAGACGTTCCTCGACGCCGCGAGCTGGACGTCGACGTCCGTCCACCGGAACCTCTGGCGCGACCTGTACGGCACGCCCGAGCGGATCGGCCGCGGGATCCACGTTTGCGCGGGCCCGACGTTCCAGGCCGGCGGCACGATGGGGCCTGGCTCCAACGTCCGGGTTCCCGACTACCAGAACTCCGAGTACATCATCGCCTGGGGCCGGAACATGCTGGAGTCGTTCGCCGGCCAGTTCGAGGCGAAGGGGATCATGAAGGCGTTCGAGGAGAACGACGCCACCCTCGTGACGATCGACCCCCAGCACACCGAGACCGCCCAGAAGTCCGACAAGTGGCTCCAGATCGAGCCCCGGACGGACGGCGCGCTCGCGCTGGCGATGGCCAACGTGATCATCGAGGAGGGCCTCTACGACGAGGAGTTCGTCGAGAACCGGACGGACGGCTTCGACGCGTACCAGGAAGCGGTCGCGGACAAGACGCCCGAGTGGGCCGCCGAGATCACGGGCCTGGACGCCGAGGACATCCGCGAGGTCGCGATCGGCTTCGCCGAGGCCGCCCCGGCGGCGGGGATCTCGATCTGGACCGGCACCGCCCAGTACGGCAACGCCTGGAAGGCCTCCCAGAACATCACCGCGCTCAACGGCCTGGTCGGAAACATCGACCGCCCCGGCGGCCTCCGGCTGTGGCAATCGCCGGCGCTGGCGAACCCGTGTGAGCCAAACGACGACCCCGACGTCGAGGGCGTGGAGTTCCCGAGCAACGCTTCCGGGAAGTCCCCCGCCCTCAGGAAACACGAGGAGTACGAGGACTACCCCGTCCGTCTCACGGAGGGGATCGCCCACAACCTCGTCCCGGAGATGGTCGACAACGGCCACATCAACGGGATGTACAGCCACTACGACAACCCGCTCAAGGACGGGAACGCCGAGGCGTGGATCGAGGCCGTCGAGGAGATGGACCTCGTGATCTCGGTGGACGCCTACTGGAGCGGCGTCTCTCGGATGGCCGACGTCGTCTTCCCCGAGGCGACCCAGCTGGAGAAGGACACCCTCTCCGCCGGGAGCTGGAACGCCTACAGCGAACAGACGTGGGTCACCGGCTCCCAGGCCGCCATCGAGCCACAGTGGGACACCAAGCCCGGTTTCGACATCATCAAAGGAATCGCCGAGGCGATGGGCTGGGGCGAGTACTTCCCGTGGGAAAGCGAGAAGGAGTTTATCAACAACCAGCTCGCCCCGCTGGATCTCACTCTCGAGGAGCTCGAGGAGGGCGGCAACTACGAGCTGGTCGACGAGTACGGGTACGAGCAGTGGGCCGACAGCGACGGGGTCGTCTTCCACTTCGACCTCGACTACATCGGCGTGCTGGCGGACGCCTTCGAGGAGAGCGAGATGGGCACCGCGCCCGAGTGGGTCCCGCCGGGGACCTACGGCGACGAACTCAGCGACGAGTACCCGCTGGAGTTCTACGACACGCGGGCGGTGTTCTTCTCCCACGGCGGCGACCAGCACAGCGACATGCTGCTGGACCGGTACGCCCGCCGTCACCAGCTCCAGGACGAGGACTACCGGGGGAACTACCTCGTGATCAACCCCGCGGACGCCAGCGCGCGCGGGATCGAGACCGGGGACATGGTCACGGTCCAGTCCGAGACCGGCGAGGGCGAACTCATGGCCTACGTGTCCGAGCGGACCAAGCCCGGGTTCGTGACGGCGACGTACGGGTTCGGCGAGGGGTCCGTGCAGTCCGACAACGAGGGCATGAACAGCATGAAGGTTCACGGCAAACAGATGGATCCGATCTCGGGACAGCCGGACAGACACATTGCGGTCGACGTCGCCCCGGGGGGTGACTGATCATGGCTGAAAACTGGGTGTTCTACTACGACTACAACCAGTGTATCGGCTGTCACGCCTGCTCGGTCTCCTGCAAGCAGTTCCACCAGCGGGAGGTCGACCGGGACGACTGGCGGACCGTCGACCACGTCTCCAGCGGGAGCGGGGACGCGTTCGAGGAGATCCCGATCTCCACCTCCTGCATGCACTGCCACGACGCGCCGTGCGTGGAGGTGTGTCCGGTCGACATCATCGAGAAGCGCGAGGAGGACGGCGTCGTCGTCCACGACCGGCAGGACTGCATCTTCTGCAAACAGTGCGGCGAGGCGTGTCCGTACAACGCCCCCACCTACCCCGAGGAGGACGAGCTGATGTCGAAGTGTAACTTCTGTCTGGGGCAGGGCGCCGGCAGCGCCTACGGACAGCCCCCGAAGGAAGGCGAGGCCGACGGCGGGAAGAAGCCCTCCTGTGCCGACAACTGCGTGGGCGGCGCGATCAAGGCCGGTCCCGAGGAGGAGATGCTCGAACTCGCCTCCGACGAGGCCGTCGAGCGCTGGGAGAACGGCGCGCAAAACCAGCGGGTGATCGTCGAGCCGATGCGGAAAGGCTCCGGGGACATCGACGACCTCATCGATCAGGCCGTCGCGGAGGAGTAGTGATCCAACGCCATGTCGACCGTCCCAGCAAACGACCGCGTCTCCCCGGAGGAGGCCGCGACGGTGGCGGAGCTGTACGCGCTGCTGTCGTCGTGCTTCCAGACGCCCGACGAGGAGTTCGTCGAGGCGGCCGATAGCGGCCAGCTCCACGAACAGCTGGCCGAGCGGACGGAGGTGCTGGGGTACGCGCCGGAGCGGCCCCCCACCGGCGGGTTCGACGGCGTCGGCGACCTCCACGAGAGCTACCTCCGCAGCTTCGAGGGGTTCGAGGGCGCCTACGCGCCGCCGGCGGAGTCGGCCTACGAGCGGTGGTGGGACGACCGCGAACGGGGACTCCTGGCGGGGCCGGCGGCGGCGGACATGCGCCGGCGGTTCGAGGCCGTCGGCGCCGACACGCCCGACCGGTATCCGGTCGACCACGTCGCGCTGTTGCTGGAGTACGCCAGCCTCGTTCTCGAGGCGGAGGAGGTCGACGAGTACGTGGCGTTCCACCGGGAACACTTCGACTGGATCGACGCGTTCCGCGAGCGCGTCGAGGAGACCTGCGAGGCGGAGTTCTACCTGTGGGCCGTCGGGCTGCTCGCGGAGACGATCGAGCGCGTCGAGGAGGTCCTGCTCGCGGAGGCGGAGCTCCCCGACGGCGAGACGACCGATCCCGCCGGGGGAGCGACCGGGACCGATGACCGAACTGAAAAGTGATCCGCCGGGCGGCGCCCGAAACACGACCCAGATCACGGTCACGCTCCCGGATCCCGCCGAGGGGCAGGAGCTGCTCGGCTCGCTCCTGGATCACGTCAACGCCATCGAGGGCGGAAAACTCCACCTCTCGACGGCGGGTTCCGGGGAGATACTGACGATCACCGTCGGCGGGATCACCCGCAAGCAGCGTCAGGCAGTCACCACCGCGGTCGAGCTCGGCTACTACGGCGACCCGCGGGCCGCCACGCTGGACGACGTCGCCGCCGAACTCGGGATCTCCAACTCGGGGGCCTCGGGACGGCTCCGGGCCGTCGAACGCAAGCTCGTGACCGCGCTGGCCGAACAGCTCGGGGAGTGATTCGAAAGCCTCTATTCGAAAGCCCCTTGTAGTTTGCGCGACACGATCCGACATCACCTCGTTGTTCGACTCCGACGACGTCCCCCTCGTGAACGGTGCCATCGCCGGCGCCGCCGCCTGGATAGCCGGCTACCTACTCACGGCCCTGATCGTCCTCGCCCGCATCGAGGACACCGAACTGGGCGAGATCTCCGACGCCGTCGGCGACGACGGTGGCGGAATCGAATTCGTCGGATGGGTCTTTTTCAACAGTCACTTCGTCGACACCGTCGTCGAGGCTGACGTCCTCGGATTCGGCGGATCGACCACGGTGTCGTTCGTCGGCGGCGACGGGTTCACGCCGCTTCTGTACCTCGTTCCGGTGGCGCTGCTGATCGGTTCCGGGCTAGCTGTCGGCCGTGCGCAAGGTGTCACCGAGACGGCCGACGGCGCGGTCGCCGGCGCGCTCGTGGTCCCGGCGTATCTGGCGCTGTCTGTTATTGGCGCACTGGTATTTCGCGTCTCGACGGAGGCTATCGGCTCCAGCTTCAGTGGCCAGCCGGAACTCCTGCCGGCGATCCTCCTGGGTGGGGTCGTGTTCCCCGCCGTCTTCGGCGCCATCGGGGGCATCGTCGCCGCGAATACCGGTCCGGAGGAATGAGGGGAGCGCCGGTTGACTGACGCTGATTGGCGTAGCGAGCGAACGGAGACGTTCTAGAGAGGGAGCAACGCCACTCCTC
Source organism: Haloferacaceae archaeon (assembly GCA_036625675.1). Taxonomy (GTDB): domain Archaea; phylum Halobacteriota; class Halobacteria; order Halobacteriales; family Haloferacaceae; genus Halalkaliarchaeum. Next base: position 4,057 of record JAZKTH010000012.1, on the reverse strand, counting down.
ACCGCCCGTCGTACGCCGCTATTATGAGGGCCACACCGGAAGGGGGGCTATGGCCACTACCGCCGACGAGTTCGTTCGGCAGGTCGAGTCCCTCGCCCGATCCTATTTCCGTCGGGACACGAGCCCCGCCCACGACTGGTTCCACGTGCAGCGCGTGCGAACGAACGCGGAAGCGCTCGTCTCCGACCATCCAACCGCCGACGTGACGATCGTCCGACTTGCCGCTTTGCTTCACGACATCGGTCGCGCAAAGGAGGAAGCGGGCGAGGTTACGGACCACGCCGAATGGGGCGCGGAGGAAAGCGAGAAACTGCTCCAGGAGAACGGTGCATCCGATAAGACGACAGAGGCCGTGGCCCACTGCGTTCGCGCCCACCGATATTCCAACGAGACGGCCCCCGAAACGATCGAGGCGAAGATCGTGAGCGACGCGGACAATCTCGACGCCCTCGGCGCGGTCGGGGTCGCACGCTGTTTCGCCTACGGCGGCGAGATCGGTGAGCCGATTCACGACCCGTCGCTTCCACCCGATGAGGACGATTCAGTCGCCGGGCGAACGCAATTCAACCACATCCACAAGAAGCTTCTCGACGTCCCGAATCGGATGTATACCGACGCAGGAAAGGACCTCGCCGACGAACGGGCCGAGTACGTCCGGCGCTTCGTCGAACAGTTTAAAAAGGAAGCAGTCGGTGGCCGGTAGCAAACTGCCGGCGCTGGGCCACGTGCGAGCGCTCGAACCCCCGTCCCGAAACGCCAGCCCCACTGCTCCCGTACCGTGATAATGTTTGTTGTAGGAAGTTACCGGTCGACCGCCCGAGGACGTGGCGGTCGACCGGTAACCGTCTACAACAAACATTATGAAACGTTGCGTCTGAACGTATCCTCAGACGAGGCTGACGACGCCCCTACCCAGTCGGCCGGTGGCGCCGGCGTTTACTATCCAATATGTGATGGATTGATCTCGCCGAGACGTATATAAATGGCTTCACTCTTCCCCCATCTCTACTTAAAGGCACCCATATTTGAGGGGAAGGGATACTCCCTCTCCCCGCTGAATCTGTATGTATGACGGGACACCAGTCCTCGCCGGTGACTGGATCGTCATGTCTGCAGACGGTTGAATGACAGCGACAGACGTCGAACGTGGTTCGACGCGACCCAACACGACACCATGAGTAATCCAGACCCGAAAAACGGAGACGAAACGGAGAAAAACCGCAGCAGGTTGCGGCGACTCGCCGCGCTCGGGGGCGCAGCAGTCGGAACGGCCTCCGCCGGCTGTCTCGGCTTCGGCGACGACGAGGAGCCCACCGAGGAGCCAACTGAAGAGCCCACCGAGGAACCAACTGAAGAGCCCACCGAAGAGCCGACCGAGGAACCCACCGAGGAACCGCCGGAGGAGACGTCGGTCGAACTCGGAATGGTGATCGACCTCCAGCGGTGTGTGGGCTGTGACACGTGCAACATCGCCTGCAAGAACGAGAACAACGTCAAACAGGGTCACGCCTGGGGACACCACGAGACGAAGACGGTCGGCGAGTTCCCGGACGTGAGCTACGAGTACTTCCCCACGCTGTGTAACCACTGCAAGGAAGCGCCCTGCATCGAGGCGTGTCCCACCCCGGCGCTACACAAGGGGCCGGGCGGGATCACGATGCAGAACCGCGACGACTGCATCGGCTGCTGGCAGTGCGTGGACGCCTGTCCGTACGACAAGTCCATGCCGAACGAGCGGGGCGAGGACCCCTACCCGTTCTGGAACGACGACGAGGCGACGATGCCGGGAATGACGTCCGCGCCGAACGAGGTCGCGGAGCTGACCGGCGGCGACACGCTGCCGTACTACAACAGCGACCGCGAGGACGTCGAAGGCGAGTGGGCGCTCCGGGAGGAAGCCGTCGCCGAGAAGTGTACCCTCTGTTCCCACAGGGTCTTCGAGGGGGAACTCCCCGCCTGCGTCGAGGCGTGTCCCGCCGACGCGCGGATCTTCGGCGACCTGAACGATCCGGACAGCACGGTGAGCCAGCTCGTCGAGGAGCACGACGACTGGCGCTGGAAGGAGGACCTGGGAACCGAGCCGAAGGTGCACTACATCCGGGAGTTCGACGGCAGTTCCGACGAGCCCGGGTACGAACGAACGAAAGGGGAAGTCCCGGAACTCGAGGGAGTGTGAGGTGACACACATGTCGAAAGCAAATAACGAAACGACGGTCGCGGAGAGCACGGAAGACGGACGCCTCCAGACGGATCGCAGAGGATTCCTGAAGCTAGGTGCCGCCGGAGCGGCGGGGACGGCGTTCGCGCCGTCGCTGAGTTCGCTCGCGGAGGCCGACGAGGCGAGCGAGGTCCGGCCCGACCTCGCGGAACACACCGGCGCGGAGTGGCGACCGAGCACCTGTCAGGGCTGTACCTCCTGGTGTGCCTCGCAGATCCTCGTCGACGACAACCGCGCGGTGAACGTTCGCGGCAACGAGTACTCGAAGATACACGGGGAAGCCAACTGTCCCCGGAAACTGCTCGGGCTCCAGCAGGTGTACGACCCCGACCGCATCACCCAGCCGATGCGGCGGACGAACTCCGAGAAGGGGCCGGGCGTCGACCCCGAGTTCGAGCCCATCTCCTGGGAGGAGGCGATCTCCGAGATCGCGGACCACATCATGGAGCTGCGGGAGAACGAGGAGACCCACAAGTTCATGCTGTCGCGGGGTCGGTACACCTACCTGCGCCACGTCCTCTACGGCAGCCTCCCGAAGATCATCGGCTCGCCGAACAACATCTCCCACAGCGCGATCTGCGCCGAGGCGGAGAAGTTCGGCCCCTACTACACGGAGGGCGAGTGGTCCTACCGGCAGTACGACGTCGAGAACACCGACTACATCATCCTGTGGGGCGCGGACCCGATCGCGACCAACCGGCAGGTGTCCCACTACTCGAAGGAGTGGGGCGACGTGCTCGATCGCGCCGGCGTCGCGGTCGTCGAACCCCGGCTCTCGTCGTCCGCCGCGAAGGCCGACGAGTTCCTCCCCGTCAAGCCGGGACAGGACGGCGCGCTCGCCACCGCACTCGCGCACGTCATCCTGACGGAGGGACTGTGGGACCGCGAGTTCGTCGGCGAGTTCGCCGACGGTGAAAACGGGTTCGTCGCCGGCGAGGAGGTCGACCCGGACGGCTTCGAGGAGTCCGAAAACAGCTTCGGCGTCGTGAAGTGGTGGAACCTGGAGCTGAAGGACCGCACGCCCGAGTGGGCCGAAGAGCGGACGGGGATCTCGGCCGACCAGATCGAACGCGTCGCGGTCGACTTCGCCGAGGCGGGCCCGCACGCGATCTCCTGGGTCGGCGGCGGCCCGGTGATGCAGGTTCGGGGTGGCTACAACAGCATGGCCGCTCACGCGCTCAACGGGCTCGTCGGCTCCGCCGGCAACGAGGGCGGCCCGCTGTACGGCATGTCCGACGCGACTGCCGGGCTCCCCGATCCCGGCGATTACGTCGACGACGTCGCCCAGAAGGGTCTGGATTACCCCAAGGAGCACGGCACGGGCGACAAGATCGACCAGCGCGGCTCCAAGGAGTTCCCGTCGCTGAAGAAGGGCAAATCCGGCGGCGGCGTCGTGACCAACAGGGCCGCCGACGGCATCCTCGACGAGGACCCGATGGAGATCAAGGTGCTGATCTCCTACTGGAACAACTTCGCCTTCTCGACCCCCGAGTGTCAGCGGTGGGAGGAGGCGCTCGCGAAGGTCCCGTTCATGGTCTCGATCGAGACCCACGCCAGCGAGACCGCCCACTTCGCGGACATCCTGCTGCCCGCCACCCACCACCAGTTCGAGCGGTGGGGTCAGCTCAAGTCCATGGGCGCGCGCCGCACGCAGACGAGCATCAACCAGCCGGTGCTGGCCGACGACCCCGACGATCCGGAGGACGTCCTCGAGAACGGGCGCATCTGGAACGTGAAGTCCTCGGAGGTCGAGATCCCGTACATGCTGGCCGACGAACTGGCCGACCGGGGCTTCACCAACCTGCTCGACTTCTTCGAGGAGCAGTTCGCTGACCCCGA
>JAZKTH010000011.1:0-26331 GCA_036625675.1 Haloferacaceae archaeon | reverse complement strand
CGTCCTCGGGCTCGGCAACATCGGAGCGGGGGCGTCGAAACCCGTCATGGAGGGGAAAGGCGTCCTGTTCAAGCGGTTCGCGGACATCGACGTGTTCGATCTGGAACTGGACGAGTCCGACCCCGAACAGTTCGTCCGGTCCGTGTCGGCGATGGAGCCCACGTTCGGGGGCATAAACCTGGAGGACATCAAGGCGCCGGAGTGTTTCCAGATCGAGCGGCGGCTGCAAGAGGAGATAGACATTCCGGTGTTCCACGACGACCAGCACGGGACGGCCATCATCTCCGGGGCCGCAATGCTGAACGCGGTGGATCTCGTGGACAAGCGGCTCGAGGAGATGAAGATCGTCGTCTCGGGGGCGGGGGCCTCCGCCATCGCGTCGGCCGAGTTCTACGTGACGCTGGGGGCGAAGCGGGAAAACATTCTGATGGTCGACTCCACCGGGATACTCACGGAGTCGCGGGCCTCGGAGCTCAACGAGTTCAAGCGGCGGTTCGCACGCGACGTCGACGGGGGTGATCTGGCGGACGCACTGGAGGGCGCGGACGCGCTCGTCGGGCTGTCGGTCGGGGGTATCGTCTCCCCCGAAATGATCCGGTCGATGGCGTCGAACCCGATCGTGTTCGCCATGGCGAACCCGACCCCCGAGATCGGATACGAGGAGGCGAAGAACGCGCGCGACGACACCGTCATCATGGCGACTGGCCGATCGGACTATCCCAACCAGGTGAACAACGTCCTCGGGTTCCCGTTCATCTTCAGGGGCGCACTCGACGTTCGTGCCACCGAGATCAACGAGGAGATGAAGCAGGCCGCCTCCCGGGCGCTCGCGGAGCTCGCGCGCAAGGACGTCCCCGACGCCGTCGTCAAGGCATACGGCGAACAGCCGCTCCAGTACGGCCCCGAGTACGTCATCCCGAAACCGCTGGACCCCAGGGTGCTGTTCGAGGTGGCGCCTGCGGTCGCGGAGGCGGCCATCGAGTCGGGCGCAGCGCGCAGAACGCTCGAGACCGAGTCGTACGCCGAGCAGCTCGAGGCCAGGCTGGGCAAGTCCCGTGAGATGATGCGGGTGGTGTTGAACAAGGCGAAAAGCGACCCGAAGCGCGTGGCGCTCGCGTCCGGAACCGACGAGAAGATGATCCGGGCCGCCTACCAGCTCGAGGAGCAGGGAATCGCCGAGCCGATCCTGCTGGGCAACGAGGAGGAGATCTACAGGAAAGCGGGGAAGCTCGGGCTCGGGTTCGATCCGACCGTCGTGAACCCGGGCGAGGAGAACCACGAGGAGTACGCCGATCGCCTTTACGAGATACGGAAACGGAAGGGGATCACCCGAAGCGAAGCCGGCGAACTGGTTCGACGCAATTCGAACTACTTCGGGAGCGTGATGGTGGAACAGGGGGACGCGGACGCCCTGTTGACGGGACTCACCCACCACTACCCGTCGGCGCTGCGGCCCCCGCTAAAGGTGATCGGAACCGCAGAGGACGCCGACTACGCGGCTGGCGTGTACATGTTGACGTTCAAAAACCGGGTGGTGTTCTGTGCGGACACCACTGTCAACCAGGCGCCCGACGAGGAGATACTGGCGGAGGTTACGCGACACGCCGCCGACCTCGCCAGACGATTCAACGTCGAACCGCGGGCGGCGATGCTGTCGTACTCCAACTTCGGGAGCGTCGAGACCGAAGGAACCAAAAAACCACGACGGGCGGTCGAACTGCTCCACGCGGACGAGGGCGTGGACTTCCCGGTGGACGGCGAGATGCAGGCCGACACCGCGGTCGTCGAGGACATCCTGAACGGGACCTACGAGTTCGCGGAGCTCGAGGAACCGGCCAACGTGTTGATCTTCCCGAACCTGGAAGCCGGAAACATCGGCTACAAACTGCTGCAGCGGCTCGGCGGTGCGGAGGCGATCGGCCCGATGCTCGTCGGAATGGGGAAGCCGGTCCACGTCCTCCAGCGTGGGGACGAGGTGAAGGACATCGTCAATCTGGCCGGTGTCGCGGTCGTCGACGCCCAGTAGCCGGCCCGGAGTTTTGCCGTAAAAGGTCACTCCGATATCGGTGCAGCGTCCAGCAGAGCCTCCAGCCGGTCGTCGGAGGAGAGGACCCCGAGAACGGGATCCGGCTCGATAGCGAGATCGTAGTTCGGGCGACCTTTACCGACGGGGGAGGTGGACGACGGCGGTCGCTCGTCGACTGCACCCCGGTCGACCAGACGGTTCAACGCCCGGATCACGTCCGGCTCCGAAACGCGACCCACCACCTCGTCGCTGGCCTTGGTCTCGCAGTCGTTGCACACCGATCGAATCTGGTCGGACGAGGCCGGTGTCTCGCTTTGCTCCTGCAGCGAGACCAGACCGAGCAAAACGACGCGCTGCAGCAGCGTCGCGTCCTCGAGGGTGTCGGGGGAATCCATGTGAAATACTCACACATGCAGGATAAAAAAGCTCCGCTGATCCGGAAGTGGACCTCCCCGGGTTCGGCGTTCAGGCGGCGGCCTCGAACGCGTCGGTGAACTCGTCCGCGCGCTCCCGAACGTCGGTTGCGGCCCCCGCGAGCGCGTCGAGGGGGTCGACCTCCCCGTTCGTCGTGATCGACAGTACTGGATCCGTCTGGCCGCCGGACTGTTCGGGATTCATGTCGTAGGTGGCGGCCTCGACGTCGTCCGCCTCCAGCAACGCCCCCTTCAGGACGTTCATGAACGTGTGGTCTTCGCCGGCGATCTCGATGCGGAGTTCCGTGTCAGTCTTCTCGATGACCCGCAGTTCCATGACCCGTTCTTTGCCGGTTCGAGGTTTCAACGTTTCGTATCCACCGTCGACGTACAGAACCGGTATTCCCAATCGCGGGGTGGGTTGATTTAAGTACGTCGGTGTTCTCCGTGTGATTGAGTCACGCATGGTAACCAAAGACACGAGGGGTGTGGACAGGAGGACCGTCCTCAAGGGAACCGGGGCGACCGGCGTCGCCCTGCTCGCGGGCTGCGTCGAAACCACTGACGACGGAACGGAGGAAGAACCCGACGACGGAACCGACGAGACGGAAGAGGGAACCGACGACGGGGAGACGGAAGCGACGGAGGAGCCGGAAGACTCCGGCGGCGACGTCTACGAGATCGGGATGGTGGATTCGCTGACCGGCTCGCTTGCGGACTTCGGCGAACGGAACCAGAACGGGGCTGATCTCGCGCTCGAAGACGTAAACGCCGTCGGCGTCGACGGCCGGGAGCTCCAGATGATCGTCGAGGACTCCCAGAGCACGCCCGAGGACGGCGTCGCGGCCGCACAGAAACTCGTCAACCAGGACAACGTGCCCTTCCTCATCGGCGCCGTGGGGTCGGGGGTTTCGGTGTCGATCTACGAGAGCGTCGTCGCGGACACCGACGTCGTCCAGTTGAGCCAGAACTCCACGGGGCTGGGCCTCACCGAGTTCCCGGGGCTGCTCAGGATGTCCCCCAGCGGGCGCGCCCAGTCGATCGCGCTGGCCGATATCATCACTGAGGACGGGTACGACGAAGTCGCCGTCACCTACATCAACGACGAGTTCGGCGAGAGCCTGACCGACCAGTTCGTCGACGCCTACGAGGGCGAGATCGCGTTCAACAGGCCCCACGACGGGGAGCAGTCGTCCTACTCCGGGGTCCTCTCGGACATGAACGCCTCCGGCGCGGAGGCGTGGCTGTTCATCACCTACCAGGAGGAGTTCGCGACCCAGGTTAACAACATGTTCGAGAGCGGGTACGACCCGGTGCTGTACGGGGCGGACTCGAACCGCGGCGCGACCGTCATCGAGAACACCCCGGAGGGGAGCATCGACGGCATGAAGGTTGTGGAGCCGTCGGCGCCGGTCGAGCAGGAGAGTTTCCAGTCGTTCTCGGAACGGTTCGAGACGGAGTACGGTGAGGAACCGACGGTCTGGTCGGCGTTCGCCTACGACTGCGTCGTGACGGCCGCGCTGTCGATCCAGGCGGCCGAGGAATTCACCGGAGCGGCGCTCCAGGAGACGGTTCGGGACGTCACCCGGCCGTCGGGCGAGGAGGTCTTCTCCTACGAGGACGCACACGCGATCCTCTCCGAGGGTGGAACGGCCGACGACGTGGACTACCAGGGCGTCAGTGGACCGATCGACTTCGACGAGAACGGCGACCCCGTCGGATCCCTGCAGGTACTCGAGGTGCAGGACCACGAGTACGTGCCGATCGAATTCCGCGAAGGATAACGAAGCCGAGCAATGGGAGTCACCCAGCAGTTCCTCGAACTCGCGGCCAGCGGGATCGTGTACAGCAGCATCATCGTCCTGGGAAGCATCGGCCTCTCGCTGATATACAGCATCGGCGGGTTCGCGAACTTCGCCCACGGGGACACGATGACCGTCGGCGCCTACGCCACGCTGGTCGCGTCGGGTGCCATCGGAGGGGTGGGCTTCACCCTGCTCGGATTGCCGATCGGGTTCTTTCTGGCGCTGGTCGTCGGCGCGGCTGTCACCGTCGTCGTCGCTCTCGTCACGCGTCGACTGGTGTATCAGGGGATGGACTCGGGGGCGATCGGCCTCCTGATCACCTCGATCGGCATCGCGTTCGTCTACCGCGCGATCATCCAGATCGGCTTCTCGGCCGACGTCCAGCGGTACGACATCGACCGACTCCGTCCGATCGAGTCGCTGCTCCCGTACGGGATACGCGTGACCTACCACGACGTGGCGATCGTCCTCTCGGCGGTCGTCCTCGTGGGCGGGCTCCACTTCCTGTTGCAGTACACTGACCTCGGCAGGAAGATGCGCGCGACGGCCGACAACCCGGATCTCGCGCGGGTGAGCGGGATCAGAACGGGTCGGATCGAGCGCTGGACCTGGGTGTTCGGTGCCGGACTGGCCGGCGCCGGCGGCGCCTTCCTCGGGCTGTTCAACCAGCTGGTCCCGCGGATGGGATTCAACGAACTGCTGGTCATCTTCGCGGCAGTCATCCTCGGCGGCATCGGCTCCGTATACGGCGCGATGCTCGGGGGATTCCTCATCGGCATGATCGTCGAAATGACCCCGATCCTCACCACCGTCGGCATCCCGATCGGTAGCGAATACGCCAGCGCGATCGCGTTCGTGGTGATGGTCGTCGTCCTGCTGGTTCGGCCCAGCGGGATCGCCGGCGAGGCGGTCGGCGGAGGGGGTGGGTGAGAATGAGCACCGGGGAAATCGTCCGGAACTACGTCACCGAGTTGACGCTGGCGGAGAAAGCTGTCGCCGCCGCCGTCGCGGCGATCGTCGTCGGACTCGTGGTCGCCATGTTGGCCGGCGTCCTCGATCCGACCTACTTCCTGTTCCTGTTCGGCCTGGGGGGGATGTTCGCATTGCTGTCCCTCGGGTTGAACGCCCAGTGGGGATTCACGGGGCTGATCAACTTCAGCGTCGCCGCCTTCTTCGGCCTGGGGGCGTACGGGGCCGCGATCGTGACGGCGAGCAACTCCCCGATCGCTGGGGGGTACAGCCCGATCCTGGGACTCGGGCTCGGCCTGCTTCTGGCGGCCGTAGTCGCGGTGGCAATCGGCCTCCCGACGCTTCGGCTCCGGGCGGATTACCTCGCGATCGCGACGCTGGGACTGGCCGAAGTCGTCAGGCTGATCGTGCTCAACGAGCGCCAGCTGACCGCCGGGAGCCAGGGGCTTCGGGGCATTCCCGGGTTCTTCGACGGATGGCCGGTGCTGGGCGCGTTCCCGGAGGCGATGCCGGGGCTGCGAATCGTGATGATTCCCGGCCGCCCCGTGGTGATCGGGACCGCGTTCTGGCGCCAGCTACTCAACGTCTCGCTCCTGCTGGCGTTCCTGGGGGTGGCGTTCTTCGTCCTGCGGCGCGCACACCGGTCGCCGTGGGGACGGGTGCTTCGGACCATCCGGTCCGACGAGGACCTCGCGAAGACGCTCGGGAAGAACACCTACCGGTTCAAGCTGCAGTCGTTCGTCCTCGGGTCGCTGGTCATGGCGCTTGCGGGGGTGTTCTTCGCCCACCTCAACCTCTTCGTCAACCCGAACAACCTCGATCCGATCACGACCTTCTACGTGTGGGTGGCGGTGATGCTGGGCGGGGCAGGCTCGAACAGGGGAGCGCTGTTCGGCGGCTTCATCGTGGTCGCGATCCGCGAGGGACCGCGGTTCATCGACGAGGTGCCCCTCCTGGCGATCGAAACCGGGCCGCTGCGGCTGCTGCTGGTGGGCCTGCTCATCGTCCTGATAATGCGGTTCAGGCCGCAAGGGGTCCTTCCGCCACAGCGGGAGCTCATCTGGCCCGACGCGCTCGCGGACGACGCACCGACGCGTCCCGAAACCGGCGTGAGAGCTGCGAGGGGGGACGGCGATGAGTGACACTCCGGAGGTGATCCTCGAGGTGGAGGATCTCCGCAAACGGTTCGGCGCGCTGACGGCGGCCGACGACGCCAGCTTCCGGGTGGAACGCGGCACGATTACCGGCCTGATCGGCCCGAACGGCGCCGGCAAGTCGACGATATTCAACCTGATTTCCGGCCACTACGAGCCGGACGGGGGGACCGTGCGGCTGAACGGGCGGGACATCACGGGGAAAGAGCCGTACGAGATCGCCGAGCGCGGGCTCGTCCGGACCTTCCAGACGCCGCGGAAGCTCGAGGGCATGACCGTCAGGGAGGCGATGATGATCGGCCCGCAAAATCAGCCTGGGGAGTCGTTCCACCGGCTGTTCACCTCGCCGGGGGCTGTCGGCGAGGCGGAACGGCAGAACCTCGAAGACGTCGAGCGGATCCTGGAGGAGTTCGAGATCGACCATCTCGCGACACAGCCGGCGACGGATATCTCCGGCGGACAGCTGAAGCTCGTGGAGCTGGCTCGCGCGATGCTTTCGGAGCCGGACATCCTGCTGCTGGACGAGCCCGTCGCGGGCGTCAATCCGACCCTCGCCAACGAACTCGCCGACCAGATCCGCCGGCTCAACCGGCAGGGAACCACGTTCCTCGTCATCGAACACGACATGGGATTCATCATGAACCTCGCGGATCCGATCGTGGTGTTGGATCAGGGGAGCGTGCTGACCGAGGGGCCCCCCCAGGCGGTCCAGCGTGACGAACGCGTCGCGAAAGCCTATCTCGGGGGTGGCGGCGCGTGACCGAGGACGTCGTCCTGGAACTGCGGGACGTCGACAGCGGATACGGCGACGTGCAGGTGCTTTTCGACCTCTCGATACAGCTGCGTCGCGGGGAAATCGTCTGTCTGATCGGCCCGAACGGCGCCGGCAAGTCGACGGTGCTCAGAACCGCGTTCGGACTGTTGTCTCCCTGGACAGGTTCCGTCCGGTACCACGGCGAGGAGATCGGTGGAACGGCCCCCGAAGAAATCGTCCGGCTGGGAATCGGGTACGTTCCTCAGACCCAGAACGTGTTCTCCTCGCTGACGATCGACGAGAACCTGCGGATGGGTGGTGTCGCGCGGGACGGCGACCTCGAACCGGTGCTGGCGGAGCTGTACGACCGATTCCCCCTCCTGGCGGACAAGCGGGAGGCGAAGGCACGGAACCTCTCGGGGGGGCAGCGGCAGGTCCTGGCGCTCGCGCGCGCCCTGGTGATGGAACCGGACGTGTTGCTGATCGACGAGCCGTCGGCCGGACTCGCGCCGAACACCGCCGACGAGGTGTTCGAGGACGTCGAGAAGGTCAACGCCATGGACACTGCGATCCTCATGGTCGAACAAAACGCGACGAAGGGGCTGGACGTCGCCGACCGGGGATACGTCCTCGACCAGGGGACCGTCCGGTTCGAGGACGAGGCGGACGCCCTTCTGGACAACCAGGAGGTCGTCGAGCTGTACCTCGGGGGGTAGGACGGGGAAATCGGCCATCCCGTCGCCTTTTTGACGTCGCCTCCGTACAGGGGGCCGATGAACGACGGAACCCCCCGGGAGCGCCTGCGGGAGAACGCGACCGGGATCGCGTCGATACTGGTGACCGGAACCTGGCTCGTCGGACTCGTCACCGGGCAAAGCTGGTGGCTCCCCGCGCTGCTTTTCGGCTACGTCGTCGTGGTGCCGCTGGTGGCGGTCGTCCTCGGGAGCGAGGAAGACAGGGAAGAGTGGCTCGACGGCTGGACCCGCAGGGAAGACGCGACCCGCGAGGAAACCGCCGAGACGGCGAAAAGCGGTCGCGACGGCCGGTCGGGGGAGACGCCGCTCGAGCGACTCCGGCGCCGCTACGCGGAGGGCGAACTCACCGAGGAACAGTTCGAGCGGAAACTGGAGAGGCTGCTGGAAACCGAGACGCTCGAGGACGCCGAGGACCGGGCGAGGAGACGGCGAGGGGACCTCGGTCGGGCGGAGGAACGAGCCACTGAACGGTGATCCGCCCCTACCGATCGGCGGTCACGCGCCAGGTGACGAGGCTCTCGGCGACGTAGTTGAACAGGAACGCGAACAGGATCGCGATCGGAAACGTGAGCAGCGCCCAGACGTCGACGCCGGCGAACGACAGCTGGACCTCGAAGCGGGTGAGCCACCTGACGACCAGGAACTGGACGACGAGCCCCCCGCTTCGCACGAGGTTCGACCTCAGCAACCGTCTAACTCTGGCGAAACGGCCCCGCTTTCCGTGGTTGGGGAACGTCCACGTGTCGTTGACGAAGAACATCAGAACGATGGCGCACTCGGCGCCGACGAGCTTCGCGAACTCGGGTGGGATTCCGCCCAGCGTGAGCCCGGAACTGACCGAGAGGTCAAGTACCGCCCCGATCGCCCCTACGGAGAGGAACTTCCCGAACCTGTCGGCGGCCACGAGTTCCTCTACAGCCGTCCCGATCACGCGTCGACTCCCTCCTCGTCGCGGTCGATTCGGGCGAGCTGTAGCCGACGCGCCCGAAGGCTGGCCGACAGGAGCGTCCGGGCCATCCCGACCCCGTCGGTCGCGGGGGAAACTGTCGACCCCGGCTGGTCCTCCCACTCGATGGGCACCTCGCGGATCCGGTAGCCGAGGGCGGCAGTCGTCGCGATCAGTTCGATGTCCCAGCCGAACCCGGCCTCCGACAGATGCTCGCGGACGGCCCCCCAGGCGCCGGCGTCGATCGCCTTGCCGCCGCACTGGTAGTCGTAGAGGCGTGCCGGGAGCAGCCTGCGGGCGAACCAGGCGAACGCGTCCCCCAGGACACGCCTGACGACGCCCTGGTGGCCTACGACGCGGGCGTCCGGATGGCGCCGCGAGCCGACGGAAAGCGCCGCGTCGCCGTCGACGACCGGCGCCAGGATCTCCTCGACCGAACTCGGCGGGGTCGCGCCGTCGGCGTCGACGAACGCGAGTACGTCGGTGCCGAGGGCGTCGAACCCCTCCGCGATGGCCGTCCCCTTTCCGCGGCGCCGGGGGACGGCGTTGACGGTGGCCGGCGAATCGGCCAGCGCCGCAGCGACGTCGGGGGCGGGATCGTCGAGTTCGACCCGGACGACGTCGGGATCGACAGTCTCCACCAGGAAACGAACGTACGCCAGCGTGCGCTGGACGTCGGGGCGGAAGGCGGGCACGACGATGCCGACGGTGGACACAGCCGAGGCTTTCGTCGGTGGGCTTAAAAACCCGTTCGAATCCGAAAGCGTATGCCCGACCGGCCGCCCCACACGCACGATGGAGTACCTCCTCCTCGCTCGATGGCTCCTGGCGTTCGGAGTCGTCGCGGCCCTCGGATACCCGATCGCTGCACGGCTGTTCTCCCGGTTTTCGAGCGCGGGCGCGGGCTTTGCCCCCCTCGTCGGCGTCGCGACGGTCACGATCGTCACCTACTGGATCGGCCAGGTCGCGTTCGGCCGGTGGACGGTGTGGGTCGGGATCGCGGTTCTCGCGGTACTGGCGGCGTTCACCGGTCTGGATCCGGAGAGACTCCGGACGGGTCGGCTCGCGGTCGCGGAGGACCTGCCGTTCGATCGCCGGGGGGCGGGCGATGCCGCGGCCGTGTTCCTGACCGGATTTCTCTTCCTGATCGCGATCCGGGCGGCGGATCCGGCCGTCTTCCCCGCCGGCGGAGAGAAGTTCCTGGATTACGGCCTGTTGCGGTCGTTGCTCCGGGCTGGTGCGCTTCCCCCGCCGGACCCGTGGTTCGCCGGGGAGCCGCTCCGATACTACTACGGGGGTCACCTGGCCGCGACGGTGCTATCGACGGTGACCGCGACGCCGCCCCGGTACGCGTACAACCTCGCGCTGGCCGGCTTCTACGCGATGCTCGTGACCGCGGCGTTCGATCTGGCGGGCAACGTGGCGGCCGAGCGGGGGCTGTCCCGTCGCCGGGCCGGGGCGTTCGCCGCCGTGTTCGTCGGTCTGTCGAGCAACCTCCTCACCGCCGCCCGGATCGTGGCCGGCGCGCTCCCGGCCGGGATCCAGGGCCGGATCGCAACGCGGATCGCGGCCGGATCGAATCTGGAGCCGGCGGAGGTGCTCGCGGGGATCGACGGGTTCAGTTACTGGACCGCGAGCCGGGTGATACCGGGGACGATCAACGAGTTCCCGTTCTTCTCCTGGCTCAACGGCGACCTCCACGCCCACATGATGGGGGGCGCGTTCCTGCTGCTGTCGCTGGCCGTCTCGTTCGCGTACTGGCTGACCCCCGGTGATCGGTTACGCCGCCGCCGGCTCCTGATTTTCGGGATTCTCCCCGTCCTGGGTGGGTTCCAGATACCGACCGACACCTGGAGCTTCCCGACGGTCTTTGGGGTGGCGTGGCTGGCGCTCGCCTTCGCTCCGCCCGAACCGTTGCCGCTTTTGCCCGGGGGAACGCGCCTGGCGGCCGGGATCAGGGCACGGTTCGATCTCGGGGACCCGACATCTGACGGCGGGGGAAACGCGGGACTGGCGACGGAGCTGTACCGGACCGGGAGTGCGCTTCCCGTCGCGGGACTGGCTGGCGTCGTCGGACTGGCGCTCGGGACGCCGTTTCTCCTGGGGGCGGGGGGCGAGCAATCGGTGGCGCTGCTCGAGGCGGCCGACAGGTCCAGCCTGGGGGGACTTCTCGTCGTCCACGGCGCGTTCCTCGCGGCGTTCCTCGCGTTCCTGTCCGGGAAACTCGGCCCGGGAGGACGGGGGGCGCTGGTCGCTGCCGTCGTCTTCGCGGCTGCGGCGGGAACCTTCGCCGACTTCGCCGTCCTTGCGGTCGCGGGGCCGCTCCTGATCGGCGGCTGGATCGCCCTGCGTCTCGGGCGCGACGTGGGTTACGAGACCGCCCTGCTGATCGGCGGCGCCGGGCTCGTCACCGTCGTCGAGGTGGTGTACGTCGTCGAGGAGGCGGGCCCCGGGCGGTTCAACACCGTCTTCAAGACGTACTTCCAGGTGTGGCTGCTGTGGGGGCTCGCGATGGGCCCGGTTCTGGCGGACGTCTCCGCCCCGACCGCGTCGGACCGGATCGCGGACTGGTGGCCCAGCGCCCGGACCCGGGGGCGCGTTGCGCGAGCGTTCGTCGCGCTGCTGGTGGTGACCACGCTCCCGTACGCGGCGCTCGCGCTGGACGCACATTTCTCCGGGAACGACGCCTGGACGCTCGACGCGACGGCGTTCGCCGAGCGCGAGCATCCCGAGGAAGCGGCGGCGATCGAGTGGCTCGACGAGCACGCCGTCGAGGACGCCGCCGCGGCGGGACGGCAACCGACGCTGCTCGAGGCGCCGGGTGCGTACAGTTCGCCGACGGGGCTCGCCGAGACGCCGAGTGAACCCGGGATGTACTCGTGGGACGCGAACCCGGCCTCCAGCCTCACCGGGCTCCCGACCGTCGCGGGGTGGCAACACGAGATCGGATACCGGGGCGGCGACGTCTACTGGGCACGGGTCAACGACGTCGACGCCGCGTACGCCGGCGACGACGCACAGCGGGTGACCGTCCTTCGGGAGTACCGCGTCACCCACGTCTGGGTCGGTCCCGGCGAACGGACGCGCTACGGCGACGTCTCCTTCGCCCATCTCCAGGGCGTCAGCCTCGCGTACGAGACGGAGACGGTCCGGATCTACCGGGTCGACCAGGAGGAGCTCTCCGGCTGACGACAGTCGGTACGAGACGGGTCCGTCGACGGCGGCGTGACGGTAGCGTTTTCCGGACGGACACCCGACGGCCGGTATGACCCGGCGGCTGGTGCTCGGGAGCGGGCCGATCGCGCAGACCGTCATCGAGACGGTTCCGGGAGGGCGCGAGAAGTCGTACGTGATTACCGCCGACAGCGGCTGGGCGGCGACGTTGCGCGAGGAGAGCGTTCCCGCGCGGGAGGGCGACCCCACCGACCCATCCACCTATCCCGACGTCGTCGACGTCGTGATCGTCGCGACGGGGCAGTCCAGTCGGAACGCCGCGGCGGCGCGCGCCGCCCGGACGGCGTTTCCGGAAGCGACGATCATCGCGTCGACGGACCGCGAGTGGGACCCAGTGGACCGCCGGACACTCCACGAGATCGCCGACCAGTTGATCGATCCCGTGGAGGCGATCGCAGGGCGGGTGCTGGACGTCGCCGGGGGAGACGGCGGTCAACTGATGGCCGACCTCCACACCGTCCTCCGGGAGCTATCCGGCCCACTCGGAGTCTTCGCCCACGACAACCCGGATCCGGACGCGATCGCGAGCGCGATCGGGCTCGTCCGGGTTGCGGAGGCGGTAGGCGTCCCGGCGGACGCCAACTACTTCGGTGAGATCGCCCACCAGGAGAACCGGGCGTTCGTAAACCTGCTCGACCTGCCGATCCGCCGGGTAGACGAGTTCGACCCGTCGGCGTACGGTGGAATCGCGCTGGTAGATCACTCCCGTCCAGGGGTGAACGACAGCCTCCCGGCGGACCTGGACGTCGACATCGTGATCGACCACCACCCGATGCGGGAACCGGCCGAATCGACCTACACCGACGTCCGCAGCGGCGTCGGAGCGGCGAGCACGCTGCTTGCGGAGTACTTCCGCCGACTCGGTATCGATCCGGGCGAGACGCTCGCGACGGCGCTGCTTTACGGCGTTCGGGTCGACACCCAGGACTTCACGCGGGAGGTGTCTAACTTCGACTTCGAGGCGGCGGCGTACCTCGTTCCGACGGCGAACGAGGACGTTCTCGAACGGATCGAGTCTCCCGGAATCTCGGGGGAGACGTTCGAGACGGTCGCCCGGGCGATCCGAAACAGGGAGACCAGGGATTCGGTACTGAGTTCGTGCGTCGGTGAGATCCGTCATCGCGACGCGCTCTCCCAGGCGGCAGACAGGCTGCTGAACATGGAGGGAACCTCGATCGTCTTCGTGTACGGGTACGAGGACGGCGTCGTCTACGCGTCCGCGCGGGCCCGGGGCGCCGAGGTAGACCTCGGCGCAGTACTCCGGGACGCGTTCGCGGAGGTGGGCTCGGCGGGCGGACACGCCGACATGGCCGGGGCGCAGGTTCCGCTCGGCGTCCTCGGAGACGTCGCAGAGGACGAAGACCGAGTGAACGACGTCGTCAGGGAAGCTATCTCCGGTCGATTCTTCGACGCGGTCGAGCACGCCCGGACGATTCCCGTCTTCGATTTCGGCGCCGACGTCACTTTCCCCGAAGATTGAGGTGAGGTGGGCGAGAAGCCCCGTCCATGGAACTGGGGCTCATCGTCGAGACGAACGATCCGGAACGAGTGTGGAACGCGTTCAGGCTCGCCAACACCGCGCTCGAGGAGGGTCACGAGGTGGAGACGTTCCTCCTGGGGGACGGGGTCGAGGCGCCGGACCTGGAGACGGAGAAGTTCAACCCCCACGGGGTGATGGTCAAATACGCCCGCGAGGGGGGGAAACTACTGGCCTGTGGGACCTGTCTGGACTCCCGCGACCTCGAGGCGGACGACCTTCGTCCGCGGTCGACGATGGGAGAGCTGCTCTCGCTGGTCGAGGACGCCGACGAGGTCGTCACGATCGGGTGAGCCGGGGAGGCCACGAGCGAACCGCCGTCCCCCTGAGGGCAACGTTTCGGAGGTTGACTACTCTTATCCGTCCGCTCCGCCTACCGGATGCCGATGAGCGGCAAGCCGACGGTCGAGGACTACATGACCCGCGACGTACAGACGGTGTCGCCCGAAGATACCGTACGGGAGGCCTCCCGGCGCGTCGTAGAGAGCGACGGACACAACGGCTTTCCGGTGTGCGTGGGTCGAACCGTCGAAGGATTCGTTTCGGCCAGCGACCTGCTTCTCGCCGACGAAGACGCTCCAGTGTTCACAGTGATGAACGAGGACCTCATCGTCGCCCATCCCGACATGGCAGTCACCGACGCGGCCCGGGTAATCCTCCGGTCGGGCATCCAGAAACTACCGGTGGTCGACGACGCCGGCAACCTGGTGGGGATCATCTCGAACACGGACGTCGTTCGCTCCCAGATCGAACGCGCCACGCCAGGAAAGGTCGGCAAGCTGATGCGCACGCTCGAGCAGATCCACGACATCGATATCGAGGAACGGCAGCGGTCGGTCGAACTGGACGACCTGATCCCGACTCAGGGGCGGGTATACGCCGACGAGCTCGAGGGACGACAGTACGAACTCGAGCGAGGACTGGCGGAGCCGCTCGTGGTGATCGACAACGACGGCACGCTGTACCTGGCCGACGGCCACCACCGGGTGATGGCCGCGAACCGCCTCGGCGTGGAGAAGATGGACGCGTACGTGATCGTTATCGACGAGGAGATCGAGCTCGGGATGGCCAAGACCGCCCGGAAGGAGGGGCTCGAACGGATCGAGGACATCGACGTCGTCGACTACGCCCGCCATCCGCTCGTCGAGACGACCAAACGCCTGCAGTGATCGATCCGACCCGGAGGCGACGTCGCGCGTTCGTGGCAAGAGTTAACTTCCGGCCAACCCGTGTAGCGTTAGACACATGCCTATCGATCCGAACTTCGAGCAGAACCGGGAGCGAACGGGCGAGGAACACGGCGTCGCCGTCTGGGGGAAGGTAGACGAGCCGGAGGAACTCGGCATCCGGGGGACGCACGTCGCCGTCGACTTCGACATCTGCCTCGGCGACGGCGCCTGTCTGGAGGACTGTCCCGTCGACGTCTTCGAGTGGGTGGACACGCCCGGCCATCCGGAAAGCGAGATCAAGGCGAACCCGACGAACGAGGGCCAGTGTATCGACTGCATGCTCTGTGTCGACGTCTGTCCGGTCGACGCCATCGACGTCGACCCGGGACGGGCGGGACGAATCTGAGATACGGCCCGACCGAAGGGGAAGTCAAGTAAAAGGCAACTGACCGATCGAGCGCCGGCCCCGGCGGGGCGTCATTATCACTCCTCGGCGGCGTCCTTGATCTCGCCGAGTTTGTCGAGCAGGTCGTCGGTCGAGGCGTCGCTCTCGAAGCTGAGTTCCCCCTCGTGGTCGTTCTCGTGGACTGTCACTCCCTCGACGTCGTCCTCGGTGTCGAGTTCCTGGTTCTCCTGCTCGGACTCGTCGTAGCTTCCAAAACCCATACTAAAAGGTTGGGGCGAACGGTATTAAACCCCAGTGACAGAGGGAAGCCCTGACACAACGGCCCAGGCATGGCAGAGGGACGAACCGTTACCGGCGGCAGGCATTTCCGTCCCCGAGAGACGCGAAATTTCCGCCCAGTGTTTATGTCACTCCGATCCATGACGGGTGTTGAGGGCTGATATTGATGCACACTGTCGTGCTGACGAAAGGGGTCCCCGACTTCCGCGAGGGGCAGGTGTCCTTCGACGAGGAGGGCCACCTGGAACGGGGAAACACACCGACCGTAATGAATCCGAACGACAAACACGCGCTGGAAGCGGCGCTGCAGACGCGCGTCAGGCACGGGGGACGGGTGAGCCTGATGAGCATGGGGCCGCCGGGGTACAAGGAGATCCTGCAGGAGGGGATGCGGGACGTGTACGCCGACGACCTGTATCTCGTCTCCGATCGGGAGTTCGCGGCGGCGGACACGTGGGCGACCTCGATCACGCTCGCGACGGCGATCCAGCACGGGGAGGAACCCGACCTGGTGTTCGCGGGGTTCAAGACCGCCGACGGGGAGACGGGCCACACCGGTCCCCAGACGTGCTGGTGTCTCGAT
Organism: Haloferacaceae archaeon; assembly: GCA_036625675.1. Taxonomy (GTDB): domain Archaea; phylum Halobacteriota; class Halobacteria; order Halobacteriales; family Haloferacaceae; genus Halalkaliarchaeum. Next base: position 10,301 of record JAZKTH010000011.1, on the reverse strand, counting down.
TGGCCGCTGATCACCCACGTGATCGCGATGGACATCGACGAGGAGGAGCGTCAGTTGCGGGTGAAGCGGCTGGTAGAGGGCGACATCGAGGAGATCGAGACCGTGGAGGTGCCGATGCCCGCGGTCGTGGTCGCCGATCCGGAGTTCGAACCGACCTACAGGACCGCGAGCGACCGGCTCGAGCACAAGCGACTCCGTCGGGAGACGCAAAAGCGAGCCGAAGAGTACGAGGAGCACCTCGAGATGTGGGACCACGAGGAACTCAACCTCGACCCTGACTTCGTCGGCCTCGACGGTTCGCCCACCATCGTCGAGAGCGTGGATCCGATCCCGCGGGCGCCCGAGGAACGGGAGGCGGTAGACGTGGATCCGGACGACGCCGAGGCGATGTCGGAGGTGCTGGCGGAGATGAAACCGCTCGCAGCGGGGGGTGAGGGGGCGTGACGCTCGACCCGTCCGAGTACGAGATCGCGGAGCTGGGTCCGAAAGTGAAGGACGTCGACGACCTCGAGGAACTCGAGGGGATACTTGCGAAGGAGGAGGACGGCGAAAACCGACCGGCGGTAAAGACGCTGATCGAAAGCCGGATCGAGAAGTTTGCCGACGAGAACGGCGACGGCGAGGCGGAACTCGAACTCGCGGAGATGTCGGCGGCGGAAGTCGGCAACGCGGTCCGGGAGATCGACGACGTGGATCGCCTCCGCGAGCTCCTGGACCGGGAAGCGGAGGGCGAGGACCGCGATAGCGTGGCCAGGCTCGTTCAAAACCGGATCGACTCGGTGATCGGCAGCGAGGAGGAAAAGGGGGAGGAGGTGTCCGCCGTCCACCTCCCGCCGGGGGAGAAGTATCCGGAGCTCGATCACCCGACGGCGGACAAGCAGTACGTGAAATCCCTCCAGGATGGCATCTACCGCGACATGTGGGTGTACTGTGAGATACAGGCAGGGGAGCTGATCGACGTCTCCCTGGAGATGCTCGGGAAGGCCCGGGAACTGATGGACGAGTACAACGAGGCGTACGACGCCGACGAGCGGGTCGTCGCGGTGCTGATCGGCGACGACGTCGAGGGGCACGCCGAAACCTGCGTGGAACACGGCGCCGACGTGGTCGTCTACCACGAGGACGACCGGCTGGATCGCTTCCGGCACAAGCCGTTCACGGAGATCTTCTGCGACATGGCCCGGGGCGGCGCGGAACCGCCGGTCGGCGTCGGGGAGAGCCGTACGCCCGGCACCGATCCGGACCCGGCCGACTGGCGCGACTACGACGAGCCGCGGTACACGCTGTTCCCGGCGACGAACAACGGGCGGGACCTGTCGGCGCTGGTGCAAGCCGAGATGGACTCGGGACTCGCGAGCGACTGCTCCGGACTGTACATCACCGAAGCCACGATCTCCAACCCCGTCAAGACCGGCGAGGCGGGGAGCAAACGGGAGTTCGAGCGGGTGTTACACATGAAGCGCCCGGACTTCTCGGGGTTCGAGTACTCCACGATCCTGTGTCTGGACAATCCGACCCGGGAGTTCCATCCCCAGGGTGCCTCTGTGATCCCGGGAAGCTTCGAGGTGCCCGAGCCGGACCCCGAACGGGAAGGCACCGTCGTGGAATACGACGCGGACCTGGACGAGGAGTGGTTCCGGGTCGACGTGACGGACTTCGACCGGCTCGAGGGCGGCGTCGACCTCACCGGCAACGACGTGGTGGTCTGCATGGGGCGCGGAATCGGCGACGATCCCACCCGTGGGATGGAGCTGGGGCTCGAACTGGCCGACCAGTTCGAGAACGCCGACGTCGGCGTCACGCGGGGCATCGTCACCGGCTCGTACAACTTCGACGCCCACGTCGAGCAGTACACCCGACAGGAGCGACAGATCGGCGAGACCGGACAGGAGATCGAGCCGGACCTCTACGTGGCCGCGGGCGTCTCCGGCGCCGTCCAGCACAAGGTCGGCTGCGACGAGTCCGGCACCATCGTCGCGATCAACACGGATCCCGACGCCAGGATACACGACTGGTCCGACTACTTCGTCGAGGGTGATCTCTTCGACGTGCTTCCGAAACTCGTCGACGGCCTGGAGACCGGCGAGCTGGATCTCACGGCGGCGACGGACGGGGGTGACGCGGCGTGAGCCGGGCGCCCCCCACCACGGAGCCGGTCGACGCGGAGCCCGAGGAGTTCGAGGCGGTGGTGGTCGGCTGTGGCCCCGGCGGGGCCGCCGCGGCCGCGACGCTAGCACGAAACGGCGTAGAGACGCTCGTGCTGGAACGGGGCGTCGAAGCGGGCTCGAAGAACGTCTCGGGCGGCCTCGTCTACGCCGAGGAGTCCGCGCCGTACACGATCGACGACCTGTTCCCCGACTTCCGGGACGCGGCCACGGAACGACCGATCACGGAGTATTACCTCCACAACGTCGCCGGCCGGGCGGTGAAGACGTTCGACGTCACGGAGCTACACGAGCACGACACGGCCTGGTCCGACGCGGTGCTCCGGCGGCGGATGGACTCCTGGCTGGCCGAGCGCGTCCACGAGATGACGAGCGAGACCGGCGGCGGACTCCTCACGGAGGTGCGCGCGAACGGTCTCCTGCGGGAGAACGGGGAGATCGTCGGCGTCACCTGCGACGAGATCGACCCGATCAGGGCGGAGCTGGTCGTGGCCGCGGACGGCGTCAACTCCGAACTCGCCCGGGACGCCGGGCTCATGGACTGGGAGGAGCCCGAGGAGTGGTTCCAGGGCGTCAAGGCGGTCGTGGACCTCCCGTCCGAGGCGATCGACGAACGCTTCGGGATCGGCGCCGACGAAGGGGCCGCCCACCTGTTTTCGGGCGATCTCTTCGGCGACGCCCGGGGGGGCGGCTTCGTCTACACGAACCGCGACTCGCTGTCGATCGGGACGGTGTTCCACCTGGACAGCATCGTCGAGTCGCGCGCGGAGCCCCACGAGCTGCTCGACGCGCTGTTGACGCACCCGGCGCTGGGAGACTGGCTGCCCGACGAGTACGCCGAACGGGAGTACTCTGCCAAGCTCGTGCCGGACTCCAAGAAGGTCGCTCACCGGTCGCCCCACCGGGATCGGCTGGTCCTGGTCGGGGACGCCGGCGGGCAGATGCAGGCGCAGGGACCGATCATCAAGGGGATGAACCACGCGGTGACCGCCGGGGCGCTCGCGGCGGAGGCGTACGTCGAGGCGCGTTCGCGGGGGAACGCAGACGCGGCCGGCGAGCTGTACGAGCGAAAACTGAACGACGAAGGGGTGATGGCGAAGCTCCGCCCCCGGCGTTACGAGGTCGTCCGACGGCTCGGGGAACGCGACGCCGTCGAGAGGGCCCTCGACGCGGCGGTGCAGTCCCCGGTGGGACGGCTCGGCGTGCGGGTGCTGGGCGACCGGCTCGAGGAGCTGTACTCCTCGGCGTTCCTCGCGACGATGGTGCCGGACACGCAGACCCCGTACGTCACCCTCCCGACGGTGATCGCGGAGGAGCTTGGCGACCCGGTCCCGACCGAAAACGACGCGGACCCGCCGAGCCTCGAGGAGCGCATCGGCGAGTTGACCTACGACACCGACGTCGGCAACCCCCACATAGAGGTGGTCGACGACTCCTGGGAGGCAAGCGGGACGGCGGTGACCGCCTGTCCGGTGAGCGCCCGCGACTTCGGTGGCGGCTGCTACCGGGAAGAGCGGGTGAAGGCCAACGGCGGCGAGGAGCGCCTCGTCAGCCTCGACACCCAGCCGTGCGTGGAGTGTGGAACGTGCGCCGTCGTCGCTGACACCCGCTGGGAACACCCCCGGGGCGGAAAGGGGGTCGCGTTCGACGAGGGATGATTCCGGGGTGACGCGAATGGCCTCAGAGTACGAACCGAGGATCCGTCAGCTCGCCTCCGAGGCCCGGTCGGCGCGCGATCGGGCACTGGAAGAAGACTCCCGAGATGGGGCGCCGGAGTCGACGGACGACGCGCCGAAGGAGTGCGCGACCGAAGCCGCCAGGGACGGGCTCGGTTCCGTGGTCGCGCTCTACGTGGAGGCGAAAACCGGCGAGGAGGACGTTCGCCTGTCGGCCGCCGAGCTGTCGCTGCTCCACCGGGCGACCAACGACTGGCTGGCCGTGTACGCAGCCTGTTACGACGTCGAGTTCGACCCCGATTACACGGTGCGCGAGGCGGCACAGCTCCTCGTCGACACTCACGACATCCGCGAGACTGCGGCCCTTTTGACGCAACTCCCGGAACGGTCGTCCCGGACGTGAGCCGGGCAACCCCGGGCCGTCGGCGGAAACTGTATAGGACAGGGCGCTGTGGATACGGCCATGTCGTCGCTCCCGCTCGAACTCCTGCTGGGGATCTACCTCGGCGTCCTCACCGGGATCGTTCCCGCGCTGGTCGCAGGTAGCCTCGGCTTCGTCTTCCGGTACGTCACCGGCGTGACGATCCCCGGGTTCGGGGTCGTCGTCCTCGCACTCGGCATCGCGGGGATAAACGGAGGGCTACTCGCGCTCAACGACGAAACAATCCGGACCGACGAGAACGCGGTCGCGATCCTGACGGCGATCCTGGTCGTTTTGATGCTCTCACTGTACGCCCACTCGAGGGGCGACAAACTGGGAGCGAACGTCCCCAGACGCGTGTCCCTGCGGGACCTCAGAGAGCGGACTCTGTCGACCGACGTAGTCGAACTCGTCGGGGGGAGAGGGCGAGTCCGCGTGACAGTCGCCGGCGAGATCGAAGACCTCGAGGGGTATCCGCCGCTCCCCCTGGAGCTTCGCGAGGGGATCAAGGCGGGCGACTGGACGTTCCCCGCGGACGTCCCGGTCGACGAACTCGAATCCCGGTTCCGGGAGCGGCTCCTGACCGAGTTCGACCTGGCGGACGCGGTCGTGTCGATCGACGAGCGGGCACGGGCCAGGATTTCGGCGGCACCGCCGATCGGCGGCCTCTCGAGGCGGGTCCCGCACGGCAAACGCGCGGTGTCTGTGCCGGCGCTGGTTCCGACCGGACTCGTTCGCGGCGAGTCGGTTCGGGTGATAACGCCCGAACTCGACGTGCAGGGAACCCTGTTGAGCGCGTCGTCCGGGCCCTCCGGGAGCAAGGCTCCTTTGGCCCAGTCGGGGAGCGACGGCGGGGAACCGCGAAGCGACGGTGGGGAACCGCGAAGCGACGGCAGTGGACGCGCGGAGGCGAGTCAGCAGACGACCGTGAACCGTACCGACGGGGGCGACGGGCGGGTCACGGTGGCGGTCGACCGCTCCGAGGCGACCCGCCTCCTCGGCGCGGACCGGGGGACCGTGATAGTGCTCTCCCGGGGGACGCGCCGGGAGTTCGAACTCACGTCGCTGTTGCGGCGGGCGGGGAAGCGCTTCCGGAAGGTCTCGGTGCGAGCCGACGGGCCCCTCGACGGCACGGGAATCGACGAGGCAGCCGTCAGGGAGACGTACGACGTGGCCATCGTGGCAGCGAAAGTCGACGAGTGGAAGATCCCCCCCGAAGGCGACGCCGAACTGTCCGCGGGCGACGAACTGTTCGTCGTCGGAACGCGCGAGGCGCTGGCGGGGTTCCGGGAGGTGGCAGCGTGACGTCGATCTCGATGGATTTCGCGTCTATCCCCTCGGGAACGGCCGGGACGACGTTCGCGGAGCCCGCGGGAGCGCTGCTGGGCCTTTTAACGTATGCGATCCTCGCCGTCGCCGTCTCGAGTGCTGCCGCCGCGGCGTACCGGTGGTACGTCGGCGACGTCCTACCGGAGGGAATCGCGGTCCTCTTCGGCGTCTCCATCGTCGCGCTGTACCTCAACACCGCCTCGCTCGGGTCGTACGTTTCGGGGTCACGGGTCGGCCTGTTCGACCCGGAGACGGCGATCTTCAACGTGGTGGCCCTCGGGGTGGCCACCGCCGTCTCGCCCGTCGGGCTCCGGTTCGGCGACGCGCTCGCCGGGGCCGGAACCGCGATGACCGGCGGTCGCCGACTCGGAGGGGACATAAGCGAGGTCGTTCGCAGCGTGGGGCGCGTCACCCCCGTGACACTCCCGCCGGCGGAGGAGATACGCGACATCGACTCCTACGACCCCGTCGCACCCGGGACCAAGGAGCGCATGGGCGGGGAGACGCTGCGTTTCCCCCGGCAAATCACCGTCGAGGAGCTGAGAGGCCGGCTCGTCTCGCGGCTCAAAACGGATTACGGCGTCGGCCACGTCGACCTCGAGGTGTCCGCGGACGGAACCGTGTCGTACCTCGGCGTCGGATCGCGGGCCGCGGGTATCGGGCCGACGCTCGCCCCGGGATCGGTCGCGCTGGCGGTCCGGGCCGACCCGCCACACGCCGCCACCCCGGGAGACCTGGTGCAGGTGTGGACGGACGGGGAGACCCCCGAACGGGTGGCGACCGGGGAACTCCGGGCGTCCGCGGGCGACGTCGTCACGCTAGCGCTCGAGGAACCCGACGCGGAACAGATAGCCGACGTGGAACGGTACCGAGTACTCACGCTCCCCGCCGAGCCGCAGGGCGACCGGGAGTTCGCGTCGCTCCTGCGGAACGCCGACGAGATGGTGAGTGCGATGACGGTACCCGAGGGAGGCGTCACGGCAGGATCCCGGATCGACACCTTCGAGGCGATGGTCGCCGCCGTGCAGCCGACCGACGGTCCGGTCCTGGCGATTCCCCCGAAAAACTACACCTTGTCAGTGGGAGATACGCTGTACGTCATCGGCAGTCCGGAGACGGTCCGCCGAACCGAACGGCGCGTTCGTGGGGAGGAATCCGCGGAGCCCAGGACACAATCCTCATAGTCCGTCGGCGACGAGTCACCGGCATGGAGTGGAAACTGTTCGCCGATCTGGCCGAGGTGGCGGGCGCCGACACCGTCGACGTGGAGGTAGGCGACGACGGAACCGTCGAGGACGCGCTCGCATCGCTGCTGGAGCGACACCCCCCGCTCGAGGATCGGATCCTCGACGACGGCGGCGAGCTCCGCGAACACATCAACGTCCTTCGCAACGGGGAGTCGATTCGGACCGAGGACGGCCTGGAAACCGCAGTCGAGTCGGGTGACGAGCTGGCGCTTTTTCCCCCGGTCAGCGGCGGATAAGACGAAGGCTTCAGTTCGGATTTGACCTACCGGTACGGTGAAGTGTCGTCCCGACGTCCCCGGGGCATGGACAGCGACACTCTCGTCAACGCGATCGTCGGTGCAGTCGTCACGATCGTTACCTCCTTCGTTCCCTTCTCCCCGATCCTGGGGGGTGGCGTCGCGGCGTGGCTCGAGAAGACCGACAGGACCGAGGGGGCGAAGATCGGCGCGTTGTCGGGGGCGCTCATCTCGATCCTGTTGCTCCCGCTGCTGTTCTTCGGACTCGTCGTGGCGACGATCGACCTCGGATTCACGTTCGTAATCATGCTGTTCGTGGTGACGATGGGAGCCGCGTACCTGATCGGGTTCGGCGCGCTCGGCGGGTATCTCGGCGCGTACCTCCGGGAGGAACGCGAAGGCAAAGCCGTTTCCTCGGAAACCGCCGCCGGCACGCAAACGACGCTCGACGCACAGTCCGTCTCCGGCGACCTCGACTCGGACGAGTAGCGCGACCTCGGCTCGGACGTCTCCCCGTACCCGGACGACTGCCGTCAGCGGGTTCAGATCCGGCGCGCCAGTTCGTCGGCCACGCCACCCGCGACAGCCGTTTTCGTTCCGGACAGCTCGACGACGTCGTCGTCGACGAGTAGGACGCGGGTCTCGTCGGCCCCCATCACCGCGGCGTCGTTTGCCACCACGAACGCGAGGCCGACCCGATCGCGGATCCGGCGCGCCTCGCGTATCATCTCCTCGTCGGCGTCCGCGGTTTCCGCCTTGAATCCGACGATCGGGAGTTCCGGATAGCGGTCGCGGACCGTGTCGATGAGCTTCGGGGTCGGTTCGAGGTCGAGCTGGAGCGGCGACCCCGACCGGATCTTCTCGGCGACGGCGTCCGCGGTGAAATCCGAGATCGCCGCCGCCGAGACGAGCGCGTCGGCGGTGCGGCACGCCTCCACCGTCGCCTCGATCATCTCCGCCGCCGTCTCGACCTCGAGGACGTCGGCGTACGCGACGTCGGGGCCGTCCTGAACCAGGGTCACGTCGGCCCCTCGAACGTGACACGCCCGGGCGATGGCCCGACCGGTCTTGCCGGAGGCGCGGTTGGTGACGATCCGTATCGGGTCGAGCCGCTCCTTGGTCGCGCCCGCGGTGACGACGACGTGTTTGCCTCGCAGGGTCTGCGGTGTCGTGGCCCGAGCGACTGCGGTGACGACGTCCCCTTCCCGGGCGATCTTTGCCTTCCCCTCCTCGAGGCGGGGATCCACGACCGAGACGCCCCACGACTCCAGCCGTTCCAGGGCAGCGATCACGCCCGGATGGTCGTACATCGGAGCGTGCATCGCCGGGACGGCGACCACCGGCAGCTTCGCCCCGAGGGCCGTCGTCGCACACGTGGTCACCGGCGTGTCGTCGATCGCGGCGGCGATCTTTCCGGCGGTGTTCGCGGTCATGGGGGCAACGAGCAGGACGTCGGCCCAGCCGTCGCGGCCGCAAAGTTCCACGTGCTCGACGCTGCCAGTGAGCTCGGTGACGACCTCCGATTCCGTCGCGAACTCGACGGCCCACGGGTGAACGATGTCGCCGGCCGCCGGGGTCATCACTGCCCTGACCTCGGCGCCCTGTCGCCGGAGTTCGTGTGCGAGTTCGACCACCTTGACCGCGGCGATGCTTCCGGTGACGCCCAGCGCGACGTTGACCCCATCGAGCATTCGTCGGAGACTCCACGGCCGAGGTACGTAAAGAAATCGACGGCGAAGCGGCTAGAAGACGCTTGCGCTGGCTACGGGCGAGGCTGCTGCTGGAACGTGTACGTTATCGCGTCGCCGCGAGGAAGAACTCAGTCCGCGGTTGCGGTCAACGTTTCCGCCTCGGAGTCGACTTCCGATTCCTCCATCGGCGCCGTGATTCCGTCGGCGAGGGCAAAGACTGCTTCCTTGTGGTCTGTTTTCGAACGATGGATCGATGTCGGTTTGACGCCGAGCGATTCGTACTCTCCCAGCTCCGTGTTCTCGTTCCATGCTTCACACTGCTTTCGTACCTCTGCGAGCAGGCCGTGAAGGTGAATGAGTTCCTGCTTCTTCATGAGCAATCCACCATAGCGACCGGAGGGTTAAATTACTATCCTGATAATCGTTAACACGGACACCGGTCTCGACCCATTAAATCCTGCAAAATTTGGCAGTTCGCCGGTTGTGGGGTATGAAGACTTTACTGGTTCCGGCGAGACGTGTCCCACATGGAGTACGACGAGCAACTGGACCGCGCGCTCGAACAGACGCCGGAGATCGAAGGCGGAAGCGAACGCTTCGAGGTTCCCACTCCCGAAGTCAGGGGGGAGGGGAACGTCACGGTGTTCGAGAACTTTCAGGACGTCGTCGACGCGGTCGACCGGGACGAGTCGCACGTCCTGAAAGCAGTACAGTCCGAACTCGGCACCAGTGCCCACATCGACGAGAGCGGACGGGCGCGCCTGACAGGGGAGTTCCGGCAGGCTCGCGTGGCCGACGCCATCGACAGCTACGTCGATTCGTACGTCCTCTGCCCGGAGTGTGGTCTCCCGGACACCCGACTCGAGCGCGAGCAAGGTGCGGAACTGCTCCGCTGTGACGCTTGCGGTGCGCTGTCGCCGACCGGCAACTGACCGGAGAACGGGATCGTATTCCGAACGGTCGTCACTGGAACTGCTTTACCGCCTCGAGGTCGCGCTCGGTGCGCATGAACTCCGAGAGCCGGCGGGTCGCGTGGCAGGACGGACAGGAGAAGTTCGAGCGAAGATCCGGAAGGTCCATCGGGGCCTCCTGCCACTCTTTCGAACATTCTGGACAGACGAGACGAACGAAGGCTTCGACCATACGGCCAACGTTAGCGCAGCGCCGTTATAAAAGCTGCGTGCACGGAGGGCGGCCCGGGGACACGACCGAAGACACCCGTTACGGTCACTCGTACAGGCCAGCGGGGTCGGCCTCGAGCAGCTCCTTGTACCGGTTCCGGATCGTCACTTCCGAGATGTCCGCGACGTCGCCGACCTGGCTTTGCGTCACCTTCTCGTTGGTGAGCAGCGCGGCGGCGTACACCGCTGCGGCCGCGAGTCCGACCGGCGACTTCCCGCTGGTGAGTCCCTGCTCCTTCGCGTTCCGGAGGAGTTCCCGTGCGCGTCGCTCCGTCTCGTCGCTGAGCTCGAGCTTCGAGACGAACCGGGGAACGTAGCTCTCCGGATCGGCGGGCTGGATCTCGAGTTTCAGCTC
>JAZKTH010000010.1:0-26358 GCA_036625675.1 Haloferacaceae archaeon | reverse complement strand
GAGCTGAAACTCGAGATCCAGCCCGCCGATCCGGAGAGCTACGTTCCCCGGTTCGCGAGCGATCTGGAACTCTCCGAGGAAGCCGAACGCCGGGCGCGCCACCTGCTCAAGACGGCGAAGGAGCAGGGCGTCCACTCGGGGAAGTCGCCGGTCGGGCTCGCGGCTGCGGCCGTGTACGCCGCCGCGCTGCTCACCAACGAGAAGGTGACCCAAAACGACGTCAGCGAGGTGGCCAACATCTCGGAAGTGACGATCCGGAACCGGTACCACGAGCTGCTGGAGGCCGAAGAGCAAGTCCAGCTCCCCTGAGCACCGTCCCCACCTGGGTCCGCGAGTTCGACGGCCCCTCCGCCGGCGTCCGCCTATCGCCGTCCCTTTTTGCTCTCGTCGCAACCGGAGAGTATGGAGACGACCCGCCACTTCGTGGCCACGCTGTACGTCGTCAACGAGGGCGCGACGGCGCTGCATCGCCATCCTACGCTGGGACTTCGACTGCCGCCCGGGGGACACATCGATCGCGACGAGCTCCCTCACGAGGCGGCCCTGCGCGAGGCCCGCGAGGAGACCGGCCTCGATCCCACGCTGGTGACGACTGACCCGACCTACGAGTCAGAGACGGCTCGAACGATCCCGTCGCCCCAGCACCTTCTGCTCGAGGACATCAACCGCCACCCCGACGGCTCCGTCGGTCACCAGCACGTGGATCACGTCTTCTTCGCCCGGGTCGACCGTCGAGAGATCGATCCCGACGGCGACGACGAGGTGCCGGCGGACGGCTGGGACTGGTACGACAGTGACGCCCTGCGACGGGCGGATCTGGACGAGGACGTCGCCAAGCTCGGGATCGACGCGATCGAAACCGTCCGGGGAACGATAGGGTGAGCGCGACACCGTCTCCCGCGACGCTCGCTCCGGCGAGCAGCGGCAAACATATACGGACGGGAGTCGAATCCGGCCGGTAGATGCGCCTCCGGGTCAACTGGCGCGCGAGTCTCGGTCTCGTCGGGAGCATTCTCCGGTGGCTTGCGCTCCCACTTGCGTTTCCGCTGGTTCTTGCGCTCTACTACGGCGAACCCACGCTTCCGTTCCTCGTGACGATCGGAGTTACCCTCGGCATCGGAGTCGGTCTGGAGCGGTTCCGCGGCGCGGGCGAGCTTGGCGGTCGGGAGGCGTTCCTGATGGTCGCGCTCGCGTGGCTGTCGATCGGCTTGATCGGAGCGATTCCCTTCCTCGTCGCGGGGGACGGCGTGGTGGGCACCCCCGTCGACGCGCTGTTCGAGTCGATGTCGGGCATAACCACGACCGGCGCGACCGTGCTCGAAGACTTCTCTCTCCACTCGAAGGCGGTACTGATGTGGCGACAGGTGATCCAGTGGCTCGGCGGGCTGGGTGTGCTGGTGCTGGCGCTGTCGGTCCTGTCGCAGCTGTCGATCGGGGGCGCACAGCTGATGGAGACGGAGACGCAGACCCAGGACGTCCACAAGCTCTCGCCGCACATCGCCGAAACGGCGCGGACGCTGTGGTCGCTTTACGCCGGCATCACCGCGCTGTGTGCCCTCGCGCTGTACGGGCTCCACCTCGCGGGATTCGCTCCGGACATGACGCCGTACATGGCGATTTCACACGCCTTCACCGCCGTCGCGACCGCCGGCTTTTCCCCCTCGCCGACGAGCCTCGGCGGGTTCTCTCCGGCCGCACAGTGGATGCTGGTTCCGTTCATGGTGATCGGCGCGACTAACTTCATCCTGATCTACTACTTCGTCGACGGCGACTTCGGCCGGCCAGCCGAGAACGAAGAGTTTCGGTTTTACATCGCCGTGCTCGTTGGGGCGAGCGTGTTGCTGTCGCTGTTGCTTTTGACCGAGCCGAGCGTCTCATATCCGCTGGAAGGGAGGGTGCGCCACGCGACGTTCCAGGTCGTGTCCATCATGACGACCACGGGGTTCGCGACCGTCGACTTCAACGCCTGGTCGCCCGCCGGGAAACACTTGCTGTTCCTGTTGATGTTTCTCGGCGGAATGGCCGGCTCGACGACCTGCTCGATCAAGCTGTTGCGGTGGCTCATTGTCTTCAAGGCGCTCCGTCGGGATCTGTTTACCGCGGTCCACCCGGACTCGATCAGGCCCGTCCGGCTCAGCGATCGCGTCGTCGACGAGGGGACGATCAGGGACACCTACGCGTTCACGCTGCTCTCGCTTCTGTTGTTCTTCGGTCTGGCGATGTTCGTCGCGGTCGACAGCGCCCGAATCGGCCTGGGTATCGACGAGTTCGAGGCGTTCGGGGCCGCCGCCGCGACGTTCCTGAACATCGGCCCGGCGTTCGGAATCGCCGGCCCGTTCGACAACTACTACCCGTTCTCGAACGCGACGAAGGTGGCGATGATCCTGATGATGTGGGTCGGACGGATCGAGATCATCCCCGTGCTGGTGCTTTTGACCCCCTCCTACTGGCGGTCGTGAGCCGCGGACGTTCAGACGGCTTCCTCGACGGCGCTCGCGGCGCGGACGATCGTCTCCTCGCCGAACTTCGGTCCGACGAGCTGGAGTCCGACCGGGAGACCGTCCGCGGTGCCCGCCGGGACCGAAATCGCCGGGAGGTTCGCGAGGTTGACCGGCGTCGTGTTGGCGTCGGCGAGGTACATCTGCATCGGATCTTCGAGGCTCTCGCCGATCTCGAAGGGCAACACCGGCATCGTCGGCGACGCCAGCACGTCGACCTCTTCGAAGGCCGCGTCGAAGTCCCGTTTCACCCACGCCCGGGCGTCCTGGGCCTTGCTGTAGTACTTGTCGTGGTATCCCTCCGACAGCGCGTAGGTGCCCAGCAGGATTCGGCGCTTGACTTCGGGACCGAACGCCTCCCTGGTCCCGGCGAACGTCTCGTTCCAGTTGCCGTCGTGCCCCGCCGAGTGTCCGTACCTGACGCCGTCGAACCGGGCGAGGTTCGAGGACGCCTCCGACATCGCGATGACGTAGTACGCCTGGACCGCGTGCTCGACCGACGGAAGCGACACCTCGACGGTCTCGGCCCCTCGCGACTCGAGGCCAGCGATCGCCTCCTCGACCGTCCCGACGACGCGTTCGTCGGCGCCCTCGAACAACTCCGTGGGTACGCCGATCGTCAACCCGTCGACGTCGCCGTCGGCGGCCGCAGCGTAGTCGGCCGCCTCCGCGGGATGACGCTCGTAGGCGTCGCTTTCGTCGTATCGCGTCGTCGCGTCGTGGGGATCGGGCCCGGCGATGGCGTCCAGTAGCTCGGCGGCCTCCTCGACCGTGGACGCGATGGGACCGATCTGCTCGAGCGAGTTGGCGTACGCGACGAGTCCGTACCGGGAGACGAGTCCGTACGTCGGCTTGATACCGACGACGCCGCAGAAGGCGGCGGGGCATCGAACCGAGCCGCCGGTATCGGAGCCGAACGCGAGGTCGACCTCGCCGGCCGCGACCGCGGCCGCCGACCCCCCGGAGGACCCGCCGGGGACCCTGTCGACGTCGACCGGGTTTCGCGTCGGGCCGAACGCCGACGTCTCGGTCGTGGTGCCCATCCCGAACTCGTCCATGTTCGACTTGCCGATCATCGTCGCGCCGGCGGCGAGAGCCCGTTCGACGACGGTGGCGTCGTACGGCGGGACGTAGTCCTCGAGCATCGCGGAGCCGCAGGTCGTCCGGACGCCCTCGGTGGAGATGTTGTCCTTCACCGCGATCGTCTTCCCCGCCAGCGGCCCCTCGTCGGCCCCCTGAACGGTCTCCCTCGTTATGAACACGTTGAGGTCCGCACTCATCTCACGACACCCGCGGTCCCTTGAATTTCCCGTCCTCCGACTCGGGCGCGTTCGCCAGGGCCTCCTCCTGTGTGAGCCCGTCCTTGACTTCGTCCTCGCGGAGTACGTTGACCAGCTCCGCCTCGTGTTCGACCTCCGGCACCTCGTCCAGCGCGTCGAAGTACTCGAGCACCTCGGAGAACTGCCCGGCGAACTCCTCCGGTTCGCCGTCGTCGAGCGCGACACGGGCGAGGGAGGCGACGTGTTCGACGTCGTCGGTCGTCACCGTCGGTTCGCTCATACGCGGAGGTGTTCCGGCGCGAGAGTAAGGGTTTCGATCACCGTCGTTCCCCGCGAGGACTTATGTGTGAAAACGGGGCCACGTCCCCCGTGGTCGACACGGACGCGATAGCCCGAACGCTGCGAACCCTCGCCGAGGGAACAGTCACTGCACGCCCACCCTACGCCGGCGTCGTCGACGAAGCCGAGGCCGCGCTGGAGGATCCGAGGCGCGCAGCTTCTTTCGCCGACGCCGGCGGCCTCGCTCGACTCGTCGACGCGGTCGACGCCGCCGGCCGTGACGGGAAGGCCGACCTCGAGACGCGGGGACGGGAGGCGCTCGACGCGTACCGGCGTCTGCAGGAGGCCCTCGACGGTAGCACCCGGGAGGTCGGGGGGCACCGACCGAACCCGACGCAGGGTGGGGCGGAACGCTCGCGGAACCCATATACCAGAGAAGGTGCAACTTCGGACGAATGACTCCGGCTGACGCTTCGGACCCGACGAAGGGGGGCACGCGGGTGATCCACACCGGCGACACCCACCTCGGTTACCAGCAGTATCACTCGCCGGAGCGGCGAGAGGACTTCCTGGAGGCGTTCGAGCGGGTCGTCGAGGACGCAGTCGACGGGGAGGTCGACGCCGTGATCCACGCGGGGGACCTCTTCCACGACCGACGGCCGTCGCTGCCCGACATCCTGGGCACGCTCCGGCTACTCCGCCGGCTTCACGCCGCCGAGATACCGTTCCTGGCAGTCGTGGGGAACCACGAATCCACTCGTGGAGGACAGTGGCTGGACCTCTTCGAGAGCATGGACCTCGCTGTGCGTCTGGGGGACGAGCCCGCCGTCGTCGGCGACGTCGCCTTCTACGGCCTGGATCACGTGCCCGAATCGCGCCGGGACGAACTCGAGTACGCGTTCCGGCCTCACGACGCCAGCCACGCCGCCCTCGTGAGTCACGGTCTGTTCACGCCGTTCGCTCACGCCGACTGGGAGACGGAGACGGTTCTCTCGGAGTCGAACGTCGAGTTCGACGCGATGCTGCTCGGGGACAACCACGTCCCCGATACCGCCACGGTCGACGGGACCCGGGTGACCTACTGCGGCTCCACCGAACGGACCAGCGCGAGCGAGGAGTCGCCGCGGGGCTACAACCTCGTCTCGTTCGATCCCGAAACCCCCGGCACTGACGGCGTCGACGTCCGGCGTCGAAACCTGGAAACCCGGCCGTTCGTCTTCGTCGAGGTCGAGCTGGCCGACGGCGAGGGCGTAGAACGGGTGCGCGAGCGAGTGAGACAGCACGACCTCGAAGACGCCGTCGTGATCGTCCGGATCGAGGGAGGCGGCGAACCCGTCGCTCCCGCCTCCGTCGAGGAAACCGCTCTGGACGCGGGCGCGCTGGTGGTACGCGTGACGGACCGGCGCGAGGTGGACGTCTCCGAGGAGGTCTCGGTTTCCTTTGGCGATCCGGACGAGGTGGTCCGCGAGCGAGTACGCGAGATGGGGCTTTCGGTGGCCGCGCAGGACTTCGACGAGGTGGTTCGGTCCGACGACGTGCCCGACTCCAACGTGCGCGAGGAGGTGAAAACCCGGTTATCCAACCGACTCGAGTCGGCGGACCTGGACGCGCTCCGGCCGATCGAAAGGGACCAGGAACCCGAACGAGGTGACGCGGGCGACGACGGCAAAGCGGAGGCGGAGCAGTCAACCGGATCGGAGGAACCGGAGCAGTCAACCGGATCGGAGGAGAGCTCCGAAACGAAATCCACCGACGGGCAACGATCGATGGGTGAGTACCTGTGAGGTTCGATCGACTCCACCTCTCGAACTTCAAGCCCTACGCGAACGCCGACGTCGACCTCCGCGACGGGGTGACGGTCATTCACGGCCTCAACGGGAGTGGGAAGTCGTCGCTGCTCGAGGCGTGTTTCTTCGCGCTGTACGGCTCGAAGGCCCTCGACGGAACGCTGGAGGAGGTCGTCACGAACGGCGAGGAGGAGACCGAAATCGAACTCGAATTTACCCACGACGGCGACGCATACCGGATATACCGCCGGATCCGAGCGGCCGGCGACCGGGTGAGCACCGTCGACTGCACGCTCGAGGGCCCGGACGCCGCGATAGACGGGGCGCGGAACGTGCGGCGCTTCGTCACCGAACTGCTCCGGATGGACGCGGAGGCGTTCCTCAACTGCGCGTACGTCCGCCAGGGAGAGGTGAACAAGCTGATCAACGCCACCCCGGGGCGGCGCCAGGACATGATCGACGACCTGCTACAGCTGGGAAAGCTGGAGACGTACCGCGATCGGGCCGGCGACGCCAGGCTCGGGATCGAGGACGTGCTCACTTCGAAGCGGGCAGTACTCGAGGAGAAGGAGAGCCGCATCGAGGAGATGGAGTCGGCGGATCTCCACGCCCGGCTCAACGACCTCGAGTCGGAACTCAGCGAGGTGGACGCCGAGGTCGAGCGGTACGAGAAACAGCGTTCCGACGCCGAGGACACCAGAGCGGAGGCAAAGCGGGTGCTCGAGGAGTACGAGGAGAGACGCGAGGAGATCGCGGAGCTGGAAGGCGATATCGCGGAGATCGAGGAGGCGATCCGGGACGACGAATCGGAGCGGGACTCCTGTCGCGAACGGATCCGGGAGATGCGCGAACGGATCGAGGAACTGGAGTCCGACCTCGAGTCGGCGCGGGCCGACGCCGGCCTGGACGAGGCGACCGAATCGGCGATAGCTTCCCGTGAAGACGCCCTCGACGAACGCGAAGGGGAACTGGAGGCGGAGCTGAGCGACCTCCGGGTGAGCCGGGAGGGATTCAGGAACCAGGCCGCAAACCTCGCGGAGAAGGCGACGACGCTCGAGGAGCGTGCCGAGGAAGCCGAGTCCGACTCCCGCGAGGCCGA
Organism: Haloferacaceae archaeon; assembly: GCA_036625675.1. Classification (GTDB taxonomy): domain Archaea; phylum Halobacteriota; class Halobacteria; order Halobacteriales; family Haloferacaceae; genus Halalkaliarchaeum. The sequence goes on along the minus strand of JAZKTH010000010.1, from coordinate 19,415 downwards.
GTCGGACGCCGAGGAGGCGGAGGCGGCCGCCGAGGAGCACGCGGAGCGGATCGAAGCGATCGACGAGGAGCTGGAATCGGTCCGGCAGCGATTCGGGACCGTCGACTTCGATCCCGGGGAGGCCGATCGCCGCCGTAGCGCGCTCCAGTCGGAGCTGTCGAACGCGCGCGAACGGGTCGCCGAGCTGGAAACCGAGCTGTCGAACGCACGCGAACGGGTGACCGAGGCCGAGGAGCTCCTCGCGGCCGGCAAGTGTCCCGAGTGCGGACAGCCGGTGGAGGACTCGCCGCACGCCGAATCGATCGACGAGTACCGCGAGCGGGCCGACCAGCTGGAGGCGGAACTCGAGTCGGCCCGCGAGGAGGTCGCCGACGCCGAAGGAAAACTCGAGGAGGTCGAGGAACTCGTCGAGGCGGAATCCAGGATCGCGGAGCTGGAGAACGCGAGGGAACTCCACGAGGAACGGCGCTCGAACGCCCGCGGTACTGCGGGCGAACGGCGCGAACGAGCCGAGACGCTGCGCGAAAAGGCGGCCGACCTCCGCGAGGAGGCCGACGAGGCCCGGGAGGTCGCCGAGACGAAACGGGAGGAGGCGGCGGAAGTCCGCCGTCGCGTCGAGGAGCTCGAATCGGAACTGGAGGAGGTGGAGGTTCGAAGGGAACGGCTCGACCGCGTCGAGTCGCTCCTCGACGGCGTCGCGGAGCGCGAGGAGGAGATCGACCGCCTCCAGGATCGACGGTCGACGCTCGAGGAGTTGAACGACGAGCGGCGCGAACGCCTCCGGGAGAAACGCGACGCCCTCGAGGAGCTCCGGGAGTCGTTCGACGAGTCGCGGATCGAGGCAGCCCGGCAGCGCAAGCAGCGCGCGGAGACCTACCTCGAGCGGGTCGAACCGGAGCTCGAGAACCTCCGGGAGCGGCGCGACGAAATCCAGGCGTCGATCGGCGGCGTGCGGGGGGAAATCTCCGAACTCGAGTCGCTCCGGGAGGAGCGTGACGAGCTCCGCGAGCGGGTCGGGGCGCTCGAGTCCGTCCGCGAGGAGGCGGAGTCGCTCGAGGACCTGTACGGCGACCTCCGCGCGGAACTCCGGCAACGAAACGTCGAGGCGCTGGAGCGGATGCTCAACGAGACCTTCGAGCTGGTGTACGGAAACGACGCCTACTCGCACATCGAACTCGACGGCGAGTACGCGCTTACCGTCTACCAGAAAGACGGCGAACCGCTGGAGCCGGCGCAGCTGTCGGGGGGCGAGCGGGCGCTTTTCAACCTCTCGCTGCGGGTCGCGATCTACCGGCTACTCTCGGCGGGCATCGAGGGCGCGGCCCCGACGCCGCCGCTGATCCTCGACGAACCGACGGTGTTTCTCGACGCCGGCCACGTCTCGCGGCTCGTCTCCCTGGTCGAGGAGATGCGGGAGTTCGGCGTCCGCCAGATCGTGATCGTGAGCCACGACGAGGAACTGGTCGCGGCAGCCGACGACCTCCTCACGGTCGAGAAGAACGCGACCACGAACCGCTCCAGCGTCCGACGGGAGACGGCTCCGGCCGTTCCCTCGACGGCGGCCGGCGACGACTGAAGCGGCGTCGGTCGGGAACGAGTCTGGCCGCGGCCGGTACGCCTTTGCTATCCGGCGTGGTGGGGGACGGTATGGACGCTCGCGTCTCCCGATCGACCGTCTCCGGGCGGGTCAGAGCCCCACCCTCGAAGAGCTACACCCATCGGGCGATCCTGGCCGCCGGCTACAGCGCGGACGCGCTGGTTCGGAACCCGCTCTGGAGCGCAGACACCAGGGCCACCGCCCGTGCTGTCGAGCGGTTCGGCGGCGACGTCGACCGGGACGTCGAGGCCGATGAATCGACGCTGGTCGTCGCCGGATTCGACGACCGACCGTCAGTCCCAGCGGACGTGATCGACTGCGCGAACTCCGGGACCACGATGCGGCTTACGACAGCGACAGCCGGCCTGGCGCCCGGCGGGACGGTGCTCACGGGAGATGCGTCCCTGCGCTCGCGCCCCCAGGGTCCGTTGCTGGACGCGCTCGAGGATCTCGGGGCCACGGCGAAGAGCACCCGCGGAACCGGGCAGGCCCCGCTGGTCGTGTTCGGTCCGATCGACGGCAGTCACGTGTCGATCCCGGGGGACGTCTCCTCGCAGTACGTGACGGCGCTTCTGATGGCCGGTGCCGTGACCGACGAGGGGATCGAGATCGACCTGACGACGGAGCTCAAGTCCGCGCCGTACGTCGACATAACGCTAGACGTCCTCTCCGCGTTCGGCGTCGAGGCCGAGGTGATCGACGGCGACGGGGCGAGAGCGGTCGCGAGCGACGGCGCGGACGGCTTCCGCGTCGCCGGCGGCCAGTCCTACGAACCCGAGGACGGCCGGTACAGCGTCCCCGGCGACTTCTCGTCGATGTCGTACCTGCTGGCCGCCGGGGCGGTCGCGGCCGCTCCCGGCGACGAGGTCGTGGTTGCGGGCGCTCGCCCGAGCGCGCAGGGGGACGCAGCGATCGTCGACGTCCTCGATCGGATGGGGGCGTCGATAGAGTGGGACCGGTCCGGCGAGCTCGTCCGGGTCGAGCGATCCGCACTGTCGGGGATCGAAGTCGACGTCGGCGACACGCCGGATCTGTTGCCCACGATCGCGACGCTGGGCGCAGTCGCGGACGACGACACCCGGATCGTCAACTGCGAGCACGTGCGGTACAAGGAGACGGACCGCGTCACCGCGATGGCGGAGGAACTCGACCGGCTCGGGGCGGCGGTGACCGAACGGGAGGACGTGCTGACGATCCACGGCACCGAATCGGACCTCTCGGGGGCGACCGTCGACGGCCGGGGAGATCACCGGCTCGTCATGGCGCTTGCGGTCGCGGGACTCGCCGCGGAAGGAACCACAACGATCCGTGGCGCCGAGCACGTAGACGTCTCTTTCCCGGGATTCTTTGACGCGCTCTCCGAGCTCGGCGCCACGGTTTCGCTGGAGAACTAGCGGGACGCTGCGGCGCTCTCGAGGTTATGACGGAGTCGTCTGCCGCGCTCGAGGTTAAACGACTATAAGCTGGCGTCCCTCACAACGGACGATGAACGGCAATCGATTCGGTCGACTCTTTCAGGTTACGACCTACGGCGAGAGCCACGGGCCGGCGATGGGCGTCACCGTGTCCGGCTGTCCCGCCGGCGTGGAGCTCGACGAGGAACGGATCCAGCGCGAACTCGACCGGCGCAAGCCCGGTCAGTCGATGATCACAACCTCCCGCGGCGAACCCGACGAGGTTGTCATCAACTCCGGGCTCCAGGACGGCTACACGACCGGCACGCCGATCGGAATGACGATCCAGAACAAGGACGCGCGGTCGGGCAAGTACGAGCCGTACGTCACCGCCCCGCGCCCCTCCCACGGCGATTTCACCTACTCGGCGAAGTTCGGCACCCGCAACTGGGGCGGCGGCGGTCGGTCCTCGGCACGGGAGACGGTCAACTGGGTCGCCGCCGGGGCGGTCGCGGCAGCCGTCCTCGAGCAAAGCGAGTACGACGTCCGGGTGAAGGCCCACGTCAACCGGATCGGCGACGTCGAGGCGCCGGCGGTCGACTTCGAGCAGCTGCTCGAACACAGCGAGGAGAACGAGGTCCGGTGTGCGCACCCGGAGACGGCAGAGCGAATGCGCGAGGAAATCGAGCGCTACCAGCGGGAGGGCGATTCGATCGGCGGGTCCGTCCGGTTCGAGGCTCGCGGCGTCCCGCGCGGCCTCGGCGCGCCGCGGTTCGACGGGTTCCCGGCCCGGCTCGGGCGGGCGATGCTGTCGGTCCCGGCCACTACCGCCTTCGAGTACGGACTCGGCCGGGAGGCAGCCGAGGTAACGGGGTCCGAGCGGAACGACGACTGGACGTTCGACGACGGCGAGTCGCATCCCGAAATCGAGAGCGAGGAAGGCGATCCGGTGCCCACCGGCAACGATCACGGCGGCCTGCAGGGCGGGATCACGACCGGACAGCCCATCGTCGGCGAGGTGACTCTGCACGCTCCAACCTCCATCCCGAAGGAACAACGGACCGCCGACTGGGAGACGGACGAGGAGAAGGACATCCAGGTCGTCGGCCGCCACGACCCGTCGCTGCCGCCGCGTGCGGTTCCGGTGGTGGAGGCGATGGTGAACCTCACGATCCTGGATTTCATGCTGCTGTCGGGCCGGATCACCCCCGATCGGCTCGACGGACGGCCGGGCGAGTACGACACGGAGTATCATCCCAGCAGCCCACGTAACGAGTGAGCGTTCGCACGGGCCCCTCGCAGAACCCGAATTTCCCGCGTCGGCCGCCCGATTGCGACGGTTCGGGGGGAGAAGATTTGTGTACCCCCGTCTCCACGGATCCGATATGTCCCGGCTGTTGCCCTCCCGATCCGACCCGCAGCCATCGGACGGGGATCCCCGCGTCGTCGGCGTCGACAGCGACGACGCCGACGAACTGATCGCCGCCCTCTCCTCTGACACCGCCCGCGAACTGCTCTCGGAGATGCACGAGGAACCGGGAACGCCCTCCGAACTCTCCGATCGCGTCGGCACGACCCTCCAGAACACGCAGTACCACCTCGAGAAGCTCGAGGGCGCCGATCTCGTCGACGTCGTCGACACGGTCTACTCCGAGAAGGGGCGGGAAATGAAGGTGTACGCTCCCACCGACAGGCCGCTCGTGCTGTTCGCCGGAAGAGAGTCCGACAGCAGCGGCCTGAAAACCGCTCTCACCCGCCTCCTGGGCGGGATCGGCGCCCTGGCGGTCGCCAGCGCCGTCGCCCACTCGCTGCTCGCGGCCGAGCCTCCCGGGGTGGCGCCCCGCACCGACGTCGTCGAGACCACCGACGACGCAGCGGACGGGGCGGGTGGGGACGACGCCGGCCCGTCGATCGCGGAGGAGTCGACGACGGAAGCCCCCCAGGACACCCCAATCGGGACGGAAACGCCGCCCGCGACGGAAACGCCACCCCCGACTGAAGAGGCGGACTCCCTGACGCCCACTCCCGCACCGGAGGACGCGGAGTACTACTCGACGGCGGCCGACCACGCGTCCGAACTGCTCGAGGCGACCTTCTCGGCGCTGCCGCCGGGCGTCGTGTTCTTCCTCGGCGGCCTCAGCGTCCTGATCGCGGTCGTCCTGCTGCAGTACGCCCGATCGAAGTACGATCCGCTCTAGGGGGCCTCCGGCGACCTCCCGGGACGGATGCGCGAGCGAGTCGGTCTCGACGGGAACAGCTATTCATACCTGCCTGCCCAACGCAAGGACATGGAACACGAAGCCCAAGTCGAGGGAATCGGCGTCGGACTCGGCCCGGAGGGGAGCCGCGTTCCGGCGATCGTCCTCGACGTCAGGGAGGAGTATTTACCGATATTCGTCACCCACGACCAGGCCGACTCCATCCGGCTCGCGCTCTCGGGGGAGCCGTTCGAGCGACCGCTGACCCACGACCTGATGGTCGAGATGATCACCGAGTTCGGGGGCGCGATCGACGGCATCAGGATCGACGACCTCTCCGACGGGACGTTCTACGCGAAAGTCGACGCACAGCGGTACGAGAACGGGGAGCCCGAGCCGTTCGTCTTCGACGCCCGCCCGAGCGACGCGATCGCGCTCGCGGTCCGCGTAGACTGCTCGATCACCGTCTCCGACCAGATAATCGACGAGGCGGGGCGTCCCCCCGAGGAGATCGCCCCGGCGAACGAGGAGGTTCCGGACGAGGGACCGTTCGGAAGCCTCGAGGGGCCGTTCGACGAATCCGACGAGGGGCGGTTCGGCGAATCGTTCGAGGATGACCCGTTCGAGGAGTCTTTCGAGGAGAACCCGTTCGAGGAGGACTCCTTCGACGACGTCGACGATCTCGACGACGCCGGAGAGTTCGACGATCGGGACGAGGGGTCGTGATACTGATAGGTGTAGCGATTTGCCGGTAGATCGGCCACCCGGTTCGCCGATCGTCCGGTAACGGTCTACAACAGTCGTTCTGAGTCGCCGCGCTCGGACAGCACATTCTTACCCGTCATCCGCGAACCGCCGGTATGGACGAGACCGCCACGCTCGCGGAGTCGCACACGCAGATGACGGAGATCCTGCTGCCGAACGACACCAACACCTACGGCCGTGCGCTTGGGGGAGCCGTGCTCCACTGGATGGACGTCTGCGGGGCGATCGCGGCGATGCGGTTCGCGAACCGGGGGGTCGTGACCGCGTCGATGGACCACGTCGACTTCATCAGCCCGATCGACCTCGGCGAGGTCGCAATCGTCGAGGGATACGTGTTCGACGTCGGACGGACCAGCATCGACGTCCGGGTCGAGGTTCAGGCGGAGGATCCCCGCAGGGACAAAAAGCGGCAGACGACGACCTCCTTTTTCACCTTCGTCGCTCTCGACGAGGACGGCGAGCCGGTTCCCGTCCCGGATCTCGCGTGCGAGACTGAAGACGAAAAGACGCTGCGCGATCGCGCGAAGGAGGAACGGCGACGGCAGCTCGAGGAGGTCGTCGACCGGCTCGAGTCAGCGTGATCCGGCGGCGACCGCTCCCCGGAGCGGTGCCCGTTCACCGGGGCGGCGGTCGGGCGCCGACGGTGATCGTCTCGGTCACCGTCTCTCCGTCCCGATAGACGCGCGCACGGATCGCCTCTCCCGGGCTGGTCCGGAGCGCGAGGAATCGCGAGAGGTCCTCGTTCGAGACGATCTCCGTGTCGTCGAGCCCGCGCACGACGTCGCCCCCGAGCGGGACTTGCTGTCCGCCGACGATTTCCGAGTCGGTCGCGCCCTCGAGCACGCCTGCCGACGGACCGTCCGGAACGACGTCCGTGATGTACACCCCTCGCGTGGAGTCGAGTCCGTTCTCTTCGGCTATGGTGGGGGTGACCGGGCTCACCTGAACTCCGAGGTAGGCGTGCTCGTACGTGCCGTCCTCGATCAGGGCCGGGACGACCCGATCCGCCAGTGGGGCGGAGACTGCCAAGCCGACGTTCTCGCCCTGCGTGGCCGTTACGATACCGACGACCTCCTCCTCGAGCGTGACCAGGGGCCCTCCGCTGTTCCCGGGGTTGACTGCGGCGTCCGTCTGCACGACGTCGGCGATCTGGAAGTTGTTCGGCGCCGGAAGCGACCGGTTCCGGCCGCTCACGATACCCTGGCTCACGGAGCCGCCGAGGCCGAACGGCGCACCGAACGCCAGCACTTCCGTTCCGATCGAGGGCGTTTCCTCGACCAGCTCCAGCTCCGCCGGTGCGTCGTCCGGGGACAGATCCCGTCCCGGCGTGACCACCGCCAGGTCGCTGTACGGGTCGGTGCCGACGACCTCGGCGTCGTGCCAGGATTTGTCGGGATACTGGAGTTCCACGGCGTCGCCGCCGAACACGACGTGCTCGTTCGTCACCACGTGACCCCGGTGGAGAAAGCCCGAGCCCTGCCCCGCGCGGACGCCGTCGTCGTACATCTGCACTCTAACCACGGACTCCGAGACGCTCTCGGCGACGGCCGCGTACGCCCGGGAGTCGCCGCTCCGGTCCCCCGTCGTTTCGTCGGCTTCGGTGGACTGCTCCGTCGCCGTCGGCCCTTCTGTCCCCGGGTCGTCGCTTGCGGGTCCCGTACACCCCGCGACCGCGGCCGTTCCCACCGCAGCGATGAACCCCCGTCGGGTGCTATCCATACGAACACGTCGGGTCGCCGAGCGGTAAAGTCTGAGGGTGGGGGAGAGCCGGAGGTCGACGATCCGCCCCGATCGAGGTGGCACGACGAGTGGTTTTTGCCCTCCCCGCCCGAGTAGACTGTATGAGTCTCGACGTCGACCCCCCTGCTCCGCCGGAGCTTGCGGAAATCGATCCGAACGAATACGAGGACGCGGAGGTCGTCGGGGAAACCGACTACAGACGGGCCGAGCTGGAGGCGTTTCTCCGGGAGGGGGCCTGGGAGGAAGCCTTCGGGTCGTGGGCGGCCACCAGCGATCTGGCCGGGGAGGAGTGGCAAATCGTGCTCGACCTCGGGCTTACCCGGGAGTACGACTTCTTCTGGGACGACTTCGCCGATCGCGTGGGCTATCACGCCCCCGGGCTTCCGGAGGACTGGAAACGTCGCGACCTGCACCCCGACCTCGACTCCTGGGGGACCGTCTCCGGGATCAACGCCGGCCTCACGGAACTCGGCCAGACCGTCTGTGAGGTCCTGAAGGAGGAGTACATCGACTGGGAGGCCGAATACGACGCGCCGGAAGACCTCCCGGACTTCTAGGGTCGGAGGGGGGCGGGTGACGGGCCATCCACCCGTCGGCCGCCGGTTGCGATCGCGACCACCGTTTTGATATACGCCGGTCCATACGGAACTGGTATGGACGACACAGTCGAGGACCAGTACACCCCCGCGGACGTCGAGTCCGGGGTCGAGTCGTACTGGGAGGAACACGACGCCTACGAGGCGGCCAAAGAGGCCCACGCCGACGATCCCGCCTTCTTCTTCGTCGACGGCCCGCCGTACACGAGCGGGCAGATGCACCTGGGGACGGCCTGGAACAAGACCCTGAAGGACGCGGTCATCCGGTACAAGCGGATGACCGGCCACGACGTCACCGACCGGCCGGGGTACGACATGCACGGCCTCCCCATCGAGGTGAAAGTCGAGGAGGAACTCGGCTTCGAGTCGAAGCGCGACATCGAGGAGTACGGGATGGAGGCGTTCATCGAGGAGTGCAAGTCGTTCGCCGAGCGCAACCTCGAGGCGATGAACGAGGACTTCAAGTCCATCGGCGCCTGGATGGACTGGGACGACCCGTACAAGACGGTCTCGCCGGAGTACATGGAGGCTGCCTGGTGGGGGTTCCAGCAGGTCGCCGAACGCGGGCTCGTCGAGCGGGGAAAGCGATCGATCTCCCAGTGCCCCCGCTGTGAGACGGCGCTGGCCAACAACGAGGTAGAGTACGACGAGGTCGAGGACCCCTCGATCTACGTGAAGTTCCCCCTCTCCGACCGGGACGGGTACCTGGTCATCTGGACCACGACGCCGTGGACGATCCCCGGGAACACGTTCGTCGCTGTTTCGGAGGACGTCACGTACCAGGCGGTGGAGGCGGAGAAGGACGGCGAGACGGAACTCCTGTACGTGGCCGAAAAGTGCGTCGAGGACGTGCTGCGGAAGGGCCGATACGATTCCTACGAGGATCGAGGGGAGTACGACGGCTCCGACCTCGTCGGCTGGGAGTACGACCATCCGCTTTCGGCGGAGGTCCCCGAGCACCCGGACTTCGAGGGGGCGGGCACCGTCTACGCCGCCGACTACGTCGAGGCCGACCGGACCGGACTGGTCCACTCCGCACCCGGACACGGGGAGGAGGACTTCGAGCGCGGGAGCGAACTCGGCCTGGACGTGTTCTGTCCGGTCGGCCCCGACGGCGTGTTCACTGCGGCGGCCGGGGAGTACGCCGGCCAGTTCGTCAGGGACGCGAACGACGAGATCAGGGCCGATCTCGCGGAGAAGGGGCTGCTCCTTGCCGACGAAAGGTACGAACACTCCTACGGCCACTGCTGGCGGTGCGACACCGGCATCGTCCAGCTCGTCACCGACCAGTGGTTCATCTCGATTACCGACATCAAGGACGACCTCCTCGACAACATGGAGGAGTCGACCTGGTACCCCCAGTGGGCCCGGGACAATCGGTTCCGCGACTTCATCCAGGACGCGCCCGACTGGAACGTCTCCCGGCAGCGATACTGGGGGATCCCGATCCCGATCTGGGTACCGGAGGGCGACGCCGAGCGTCTCGAGGTCGAGACCGTCGATCCGGACGGCGACGACGTGATCGTGATCGGTAGCCGCGAGGAACTCGCCGGGCGCGTGGACCAGGATATCGATCCGGAGTCGATCGACCTCCACCGCCCGACCGTCGACGAACTGACCATCACCGAAGACGGGACGACCTACGAGCGGGTTCCGGACGTGTTCGACGTCTGGCTCGACTCTTCGGTGGCGACGTGGGGAACCCTCGGCTACCCGGGCGAGACGGAGGCGTTCGAGGAGCTGTGGCCGGCGGACCTCATCATCGAGGCGCACGACCAGACCCGCGGCTGGTTCTGGTCGCAGCTCGGCATGGGCACCGCGGCGATGGGAGAGATTCCGTACGAGCGGGTGCTCATGCACGGATTCGCCAACGACAGCGACGGCAGGAAGATGTCGAAGTCGCTGGGGAACATCGTCACCCCCCAGGAGGCGATCGACCGGGCCGGACGCGACCCGCTCCGGGCGTACCTCCTCTCGCACAACCAGCACGGCGAGGACCTGGCGTTCGAGTGGGACGGCCTCGCGGAGACCGAACGCAAGCTGAACATCTTCTGGAACGTCTTCCGGTTCCCGCTGCCGTACATGCGGCTGGACGGCTACGAAGCCGACGACCTCGTGCTTCCGGCTGGCGGGCCGGGCGACGTCGACGCCGACGTCGAACTCGCGACAGTCGACCGGTGGGTGCTCTCCCGACTCCAGTCGGTGGAACGCGAGGTCGACGGCGCCTGGGAGGAGTACGCGCCCCACGACGCGCTCACCGCCGTACTGGAATTCGTGACACAGGACGTCTCCCGATTCTACGTCAAGGCGGTCCGCAAGCGGATGTGGGAGGAGACCGACTCCGCCAGCAAGCGGGGCGCCTACGCCACCCTGGCGACGGTGCTTCAGGAGACGATCCGGCTGCTCGCGCCGTTCGTCCCCTACCTCACGGAGCGGATGTATCAGACGCTGGACGGGCGGGAGACGACCGTGCACGCGCTCTCGTATCCGTCCCACGACGACGGGTGGCACGACCCCGAACTCGAAGGCGAGATCGCCGTCCTCCGGGAGGTCGAGGAGGCCGCGGCGACGGCGCGCCAGCAGGGCGGCCGGAAGCTCCGCTGGCCGGTCACCCGCGTCGTCGTGCAAAGCGAGGCCGAGTCGGTGCGCGAGGCCGTGACGTCGCTTTCGGATCTGCTCGAAGAGCGGGTCAACGCCCGCGGGGTCCAGGTGGTCGAAACGTTCGACGAGCTGATCGAGCGTGCCGAACCGCAGATGGGCGAGATCGGCCCGGCGTTCGGCGCGGACGCGCAGAAGGTTATGGCGGCGGTCGAGGGCGCGACCCGCGCGGAGGTGGAGTCCGGGATCGAGATCGGCGGTGAGATCGTCGATCTCGACGACGGAATGGTCGAGTACGTCGCCGAACCCCCCGAACACGTCTCGGCGGCCGAGTTCGACGGCGGGACGGTGTACGTCGACACCACGCTGACCGACGACATCGAGTCGGAGGGGTACGCCCGCGACGTGATCCGTCGGATCCAGCAGATGCGGAAGGAACTGGATCTCGACGTCGAGGAGCCGATCCGGGTCGGGCTCGAGATCGACGACGAGAGAGTGGCCGACCTCGTCGACCGGCACCGGGAGTTCGTCGCCGAGGAGACCCGGACGGAGGGGTGGCTCGACGCCCCCGGGGAGGCCGGCGACCTCACCGAGGAGTGGGAGGTCGAGGGCGTGACCGTCACGATCGGCGTCGAACGCGTCGCGGCGACCGCGTGAAGTGGGACGATGCGCGTGATCGCGTTCGACGGACGGACCGGCGCCGCCGGCGACATGCTCCTTGGCGCGCTGCTGGCCGCCGGAGCCGACCGGGACGCGCTCGCGCCGGTCGAGGACGGGCTATCGGTCCGGTACGAAGTCTCCGAGGCGTCCACGGAGGGCGTTCGGGCGACGAACGTCGACGTTGTGCTGGACGACCCCAGTGGTGCCGGTTCGTCGCCCCCGACCTCGGCCGAGGGACACGGCCCCTCCAGAAGTCACACGGAGGTCGTCGAGATCGTCGAGGGGCTGGACCTCCCCGACCCTGTCGAGAGCGACGCCCTCGCAGTCTTCCAGTTGCTCGCCGAGGCGGAGGCGGCGATCCACGGCGTCGACGTTCCGGCGGTCCATTTCCACGAGGTTGGTGCAGACGACGCAATCGCCGACGTGGTGGGTACCTGCTTGCTGTTTGCGGACCTGAACCCGGATCGCGTCGTCACGACCCCGCTTTCGGCGGGCGGCGGCGAGGTGTCGACGAACCACGGTACGTATCCGGTCCCCGCCCCGGCGGTCGTCGAACTGGCCGAGCGGGCGGACTGGCGGCTGGTCGGCGGACCCGTCGACCGAGAGCTACTCACGCCGACGGGCGCGGCGATCCTCGGACACTTCGCGGAGGGGGTCGAAGCCCTGCCGGAGCTCTCGGTGACCGGTTCGGGATACGGCGCCGGGGACGCCGACCTCGGTAGCCGTCCGAACGTGCTCCGGGCGATCGTCGGCCGCGACGCCGGTCGGCTCCGGCGCGAGGAGATCACCGTCCTGGAGACGAACCTCGACGACGCGACCCCGGAGATCCTGGGCGGACTCCACGATCGGCTCGCGGAGGCCGGCGCGCTCGACGTGTCCGTCCTGCCGGCGACGATGAAGAAATCCAGGCCCGGCCACCTGGTCAAGGTGGTCTGTCGGCCGGGGGACGCCCGTCGGGTCGCACGGGCGCTCGCGATCGAAACCGGGACGCTGGGCGTCCGCGAACACGGCGCCGGGCACCGCTGGGTCGCCGACAGGCGGGTCGAGGCGGTCGAACTGTCGGTGGACGGTCGGAGCTACGAGGTCGACGTCAAGGTGGCCAGCACCGAAGACGGCGCCGTGTACGACGTCAGCGCGGAATACGACGACGTGGCGGCTGTCGCAAGTGAGACGGGGCTCGCTTCGCGGGAGGTCGCCCGCCGGGCCGAGCGCGGTTTGGCTGCCGATCTGAATTCGGACGTTCGCCGATGAAGGGCCCCTCCGTCCGACTCCGGAGGCGACTCAGGACCCGTCGCGCTCGCGATGCCGCTCGAGCGCTTCCTCGACGGTCAACTCCCCGGCCGCGACCCGGCGGGCGAGGGCCTCGTCGATCGTCCGATCGCCGGCGGATCGCTCCCGGGAGGCGGTCTTGATGCGTTTCAGTTCGCCGGGCGTGGGTTCCACGTCGCGGGAGGCGACGGGTTCGCCCTCCCGCAGGGCGATGTTGACAGCCGCGAGCACGTCGCTCGCGCCGCGGGCTCCCGCGCCGAGGTACGGCGTCGTGCCGGTTTCGTCGACGAGCTCGACCCGGACGCCGTCGAGCTCGGCGAGCTCGTTCACGATGCGGGCGCTCTTGAGTCGGTCGCCGTCCCCGACGCGCACGATCGAGTCGGACGCCTCCGCGAGTTCCTCGCTCACGAGGTCGACGACCTCGCCGATCGGGACCGAGAACGCGGCGACGACGGTGTTCCCCGAGAGCACGGCCACGCCGGGTCGGGGCCCCGAGTCGATTCCGACGACGAGCCGCTCCTCGCCGCCGCGCAGGAGGTGGAGGGCCTCCTCGATCCCGCGCCGGACGTCGTCTGGATCCACGACCACCACCTCCGGCGGCGACTCCCGATCCCCCGGAAGGTCGAGATCGTCGGCGTCCAGATCGTCGGCGCCACCGGTGAGGACGACCGTCGTCCGGTCCGGAAGCGGGTCGCTCGGTCGGACGGTCGTGAACGTGACGTCGCGCTCGCGAAGCGCGGAGACCGCCTCGTGGTACAGCTGGAAGTCCTCGGTAGCGACGACGATCACTGACCGTGGTAGGCGATCGCCTTTTTAAAACCTGGTGGTACACGCGTTTTTGTGCCCCGAGAAAGCCGACGTCGAGTTAATCTCCCCGACTGGCCGGTCCCGAGAGCGCCCGTTCCAGCCCCCCACCGGACGCAATAAAACCGTAACAGCCGACATCTGTATACTGATCCGCGTCGGTACTTTTCACAGTGACTTCTAGTCAGGCAGCGACGAGCAGTCAGGCAGAGCCGGCCCCGACGACGGGAACACGTCGTCGTGTCGCCGTCGTCGTCGGCATCGTGTTCATCGATCTGCTCGGGTTCGGTATCATCATCCCGATCTTGCCGTTCTACGTCCGTTCGTTCGGTGTGAGTGACGTGTTCATCGGCCTTCTTGCTGCGTCGTACTCGCTGGCGCAGTTCGTCGCCGCGCCGGTACTCGGTCGGATCTCGGACGAACGGGGGCGGCGGCCCGTGCTCATGCTGTCCGTCGGCGTCGCCGGTCTCGCCTGGATCGTCTTCGGATTCGCCGCGGAGATCGGTGGCGCCCTCGGGGTGACGCTCGGTCTCGTCGTCCTGTTCGGTGCCCGGTTGCTGGCTGGCGCAGCGGGCGGGAACATCGCGGCTGCACAGGCGTACATCGCCGACGTGACGTCGCCGGCGGACCGGACCGGGGCACTCGGTCTCGTCGGCGCGGCCTTCGGTCTGGGGTTCGTGTTCGGCCCGGCCATCGGTGGCCTGCTGGCCAGCGACACGGCGGTATCGACGGCCCGTACCGTGTTGCCCGGGTTCGTCCCGGTGACTCCCTTCTCGCTGCCGAGCTTTGCCGCCGCGGGCTTTTCGTTTCTCGCGCTCGCCGTCGCGGCAGTCGTCTTGCAGGAGCCGAATCGAACCCGCACTCCGGCACGGCGCGTGACGTTCGTCGCTCAGTTCCGGACGGCACTCGCCGATCTGAGGCTCCGTCCGCTCGTTATCGCCTTCTTCCTGACCTCGCTGGCGTTCACTGGCATTACAGTGATGTTCGTCCCATTCATGGCCGATTTCTTCGGGTACAATGCGACCGAAGCGGCGTTGTTCCTCGCCTACATCGGCGCGCTCGGAATCATCAATCAGGGTATCCTCATCGGCCGGCTCTCGGGTGTATTCGGTGTTCAACGCGTCGTTCGAGTCGGCGTCGTGTCACTATTCGCTGCACTCGTCTTGCTTGCGGTATCCCCACTGGCAGGAACGACTCCCCTCGTTGCCGGCGGTCCCGAGTGGGTAACCGGCGGGCTCCTCGTATTGCTCGCATTTGGGGCTCTGGCCTCCTTCGGCAACGGGGCGATAACGGTCGGGCTCGCAGCGCTCGTTTCGGAGGGTGCCACCGGCGGAACACAGGGCGCAGCCTTCGGTGTCACGCAGGGTGCCGGAAGCCTCGGACGGACGATTGGACCACCGCTTGCTGCCGCTGCCTACGTGGTCAGTTATTGGTCACCGTTCATCGCCGGAGCCCTCCTTCTCGTGCCGGTGGCGCTGTTGCTCCGCCGATAGGGGCGTCTCCGTGTATCGGTACCAAAACACATCTACGGACCCCATACCCTTCGTATATCGAAAGGAAGCAAAGCGGAGATCGAATCGTCGGTCGATAACCAGCTCCCGAGAAACACGGGCGAGTGGAGTCCGGCCCGGCAAGTTCGCGCGTGACGACCACCAGAGGTCCCGTCGGAGCCGAAGACGATTACTGGGAGCCCTTCGATTGGGAAGTAATGCCGACAGTCAGCGAGACACACATCGAGAACCGACAGCGCGTCCAGCCAACCCACACCAACAACCACGGATCGGCCCACGGGGGTAACGTCGTCAAGTGGATGGACGAGATCGGCGCGATGTCGGCGATGCGCCACGCCGGAAACACGTGCGTGACCGCCCGGATCGCCGGCCTGGATTTCGAGCGGCCGATTCCGGGGGGCGACACCTGCGTGGTTGAATCGTACGCCTACTCCGCCGGGCGAACGAGTGTCCGCGTGCGTCTGCAAGCGTTTCGCGAATCCCCTCACACCGGCGAGCGCAAGCGAACCACCGACTCCTACTTCGTCTTCGTCGCGATCGACGAGTCCGGTTCCCCTACTGAAGTCCCGGACCTGCGCGTCGAGACGGATCGGTGTCGCCGTCTCAAGGAGGCGGCTCTGGAACAGGAACCCGACTAGCGGGTGTCCGGAGACGTCTCTCCCCGACTCACTCGATCTCCAGCGAGATGTCGAGGGGGGTCGTGTTGCCGATGTTGTCGCTCACCGGACACCGTTCCCGGACTGATTCGAGCCAGGCCTCCACGGTCGATGCGTCCGCGTCCGTTTCGACCGAGATGTTCACGCGCACGTCCTGGTATCCCGCGCGTGGATCCGTATCCTTCCCGAGGAACTTCGCCGGGTCGAGATCGCCTTCGATTCCGACCTCCATCCCGGAGACGGACATCCCCATCTCGTCGGCTACCGTGTGACCGACCACGTTAAGGCAACCGGCCAGCGAGCCAAGGAGATACTCGACGGGATTCGGACCGGCGTCTGACCCGCCCAGGTGTTCCGGCTCGTCAACCGAGAATTCGAAATCGCGGGCTTTCACGACTGTGTGCGTCGGGGTTTCGCTCTCCGCCTGGATCGCGAACGTCGTCAGTCGCTCGTCGGGCGACGTCGTTTTTGACATACAGGTAACAATTCGTCGGATAACAGTATAAAGATACCCTTACGCCCCCACGTAGTGTGACATTTTCACTCACAGTCGTTCGTCGCGTGAGATCTCTTCGCGCACCACGGCGACGGTCGCGAGCGGGACCTTCCGGCGACAGAACCGAAAGCTGATTGCGGTCGCCCCGGTTGCACCGAGCATGAAAGTCACCATCGTCGGAAGCGGCTACGTCGGGACGACGCTCGCGGCCTGCCTCGCCGATCTCGGCCACGAGGTGGTCGCGCTCGACGTCGACGAGTCGCCGGTCGAGTCCATCAACGCGGGGGAGTCGCCGATCCACGAGCCCGGGCTGGACGAGTTGATCGCGGAACACGCCGGCGGGAACCTCACGGCGACGACCGACTACTCCGCCGTCGCGGAGTCGGACGTCACCTTCCTCGCGCTCCCCACCCCCTCGCGGGACGACGGCAGCATCGACGTCGCCGCAGTCGAAAGCGGAGCGGAGTCGGTCGGGAAGGCGCTCGCAGAGGCCGAAGGAGCCGGCGCACTCACCCCCGACGAGGCCGCCAGACGCCTCGTCGTCGTCAAGAGTACGGTCACCCCGGACGTGCCCGAGGAGGTCGTCGTGCCGGCGATGGAGCGTGGGCTCGGTCGGCCGCTCGCGCCTGGGGACGACGGTCCGGACGGGGGGGCCGGGCGGTTCGACGTGGAGGTCGCGACCAATCCCGAGTTCCTCCGGGAGGGTTCGGCCGTCTCGGACCTCCTGAACCCCGACAAGATGGTGTTCGGCTACGAGGCGGACTGGGCCGGCGAGCTGCTCGAGGCAGTCTACGAACCGCTCCTCTCTGGGGACGTCCCGGTCGTGCGGACCGACCCCGCGACGGCGATGATGATAAAGTACGCCAACAACGCGTTCCTCGCGGCGAAGATCAGCCTCATAAACGAGATCGGCAACGTCTGCAAGGAGTACGGCGTCGACGCCTACGAGGTGGCCGACGCGATCGGACTCGACGACCGCATCGGCGAGCAGTTCCTCCGATCCGGGGTGGGGTGGGGAGGGAGCTGCTTCCCCAAAGACGTCGACGCGCTCCGGGCTGCCGCCCGCGAGCGCGGCTACGAGCCCGCATTGCTCGACGCCGCCGTCGAGGTGAACGAGAGCCAGCCCGCCCGTCTGCTCGAACTGCTGGATCGTCACGTCGACATCGCCGGCAAGCGGGTGGCCGTGCTCGGGCTGGCGTTCAAGCCCGGCACCGACGACACTCGCAACTCCCGGGCGGTGCCCGTCGTCGAGGGGCTGACCGACCGCGGGGCCGACGTCGTGGCCTACGACCCCGTCGCCGAGGCGGACATCCGGGAGCGATATCCACACCTAACGTTCGAGGC
Organism: Haloferacaceae archaeon; assembly: GCA_036625675.1. Taxonomy (GTDB): domain Archaea; phylum Halobacteriota; class Halobacteria; order Halobacteriales; family Haloferacaceae; genus Halalkaliarchaeum. The sequence goes on along the minus strand of JAZKTH010000010.1, from coordinate 1,787 downwards.
GACGGACTCCGCTGCGGCGGCGCTTGCCGATGCCCACGCCGCGGTCGTCGTCACCGACTGGGACGAGTTCGCGACGCTCGATTCGGAGTTCGACGCGATGGCCGAGCCCGTGGTGATCGACGGCCGCCGGATCGTAGAGCGCCGCGAGGGGATCACCTACGAGGGGCTGACGTGGTGATCGGATGACCGACGGAACCTGTCACCTCTGCGGCGAGACCTACACGAAACGCGGCATGACCCGTCACCTCCGGTCGTGTCTCGCAGGACACAACGCCGAGTCCGGTGACGGTTCGGCGTTACACCTCCGGATCGTCGGCGCACGCCGTCCCGACTACTGGATCCACGTCGCGATCGACCACAGAACCCACCTCGAAACGCTCGACGGCTTCCTCCGAGAACTCTGGCTGGAGTGTTGCAATCACCTGAGTGCGTTCACGTTCGACGATATCTGGTACGAGAAACAGGTCTCCGAAGGCCCTCCTTCCGGCCCCGGCCCCGACTCCCGTTCGATGGCCGTCCCGATCGGCGACGTCGTCGAGGTCGGCGACGAGTTCGGTCACGAGTACGACTTCGGCTCGACGACCGAGCTCGCTCTTCGCGTCGCCGAAGTGGGGGGCTGGGATCTCGACGCGATCGCGGAGCGAGGAATCGATGCCGTCGAAACCGGTCACGACGGGATCGCCCTTCTCGCCCGCAACGAACCCCCAAAAATAGCGTGTGGCTCCTGTGGCGCTCCCGCGACCACGGTCTGTCAGACGTGCCTGCGGACGCGCGGTCCGGACGCGTGGTTCTGTGAGGAGTGTGCCACGGCGCACGAATCCGACTGCGATCACCCCGCATATCTACCGAGAGTCAATTCACCGAGGACGGGTGTGTGTGGATACACGGGATGACTGGGTGCAGAAGTTCCCACTCGGTGACGACGCGACGCGATCCGTCACGCGTCCTCCCGGAGCACCGCCTCTTTCGACTTCGTCAACCCGTACAGGTACCCGAACCCAACGGCGGCGGTGAAGACGACGATCGCGGCGATCTGCTTTGCCTTCGCGAGTTCCGGGTCCCGGGCGAGCGACCAGAACCGCGCCGGCAGGAACGAGAACAATAGCTTCCCCAGGAACGCCGACTCGTCCCCCTGCGAATCCGGGTACAGCAGGCTCATGATCCGCTTGGAGTACCCCTGCCAGAACGACCGGAAGATCAGCCACCGGAACTCGCCGCGATAGTCGAACAGCTTGTGGTGGACGACCGCGTTCCGGTTGTACACCACGCCCCGGCCGTATCGCTCCCGGAGCCGGATCCCGACCGGCGCCTCGTGGGCCTGGATGTGGCGGTCGCCCTTCCGACCCGTGTTCGGATCGTACCCGCCGACCTCGAGAAACACCTCTCGTTTGTAGGAGATGTTCGATCCGTAGGTGTTGCGAACCTCGTCCATGTGACCCGCGAACCCCTTCTCGGTGCAGCCGACGAGCCAGTAGAACTCGGCGGGAAAGAAGTCGGGTTTCTCCCCCACCCAGTCGGGGACGACGTTCCCCCCGACGGCGAGCGCATCCGTGCGTCGATAGGTATCGACGAGGGTCTCGATCCACTGCGGTTCTGCGACGCCGTCGTCGTCGATGAACGCGACCACGTCCCCCGACGCCAGCCGTGCCCCCTTCGTCCGGCTGTAGGAGATCCCCCGGTTCTCGTCGTTGCAGTGGAGGACGATATCGCCGTCGAACTCGGCCGCGGCTTCGCCTCCCGGGCCGTACCGGCCCTCTACGCGCTCGTAAACATCGACCTTGCCGTCG
>JAZKTH010000158.1:0-5303 GCA_036625675.1 Haloferacaceae archaeon | reverse complement strand
CCGGAAACGACAGCCGAACCCGAACCGGAAACGACAGCCCCGGAATCGTCGGGCGGCGAGGGCGGCGAGGGCGGGGACCTGGGCGACTTCGAGGACCCCGAATCGAGCGCCGACGACGAGGGGGCCACCCCCTCAGGAGCGGACGAGGGGCTCGACGACGCGGGAATGTACCAGCTCGACGAGGAGGAGCGTCAGGAGGTAGAAGACGAGTACGGGACGGAGTTCGAGACCGGAACCGAGGTCGACGAACCCGGATCGGCCGACATCGAGGTCCCCGACGCGGACGAACTCGCGGCCGAACTCGAGTCTGAAGCGCCCGTCGAGGAGGTCGAAGCCTCCGGCGACGACGGGACCGACGCCCCTGGCGACGACGACGTCGATGCCCCCAGTACCGGCGATATCGGGGAGACGGACGTCGAAACCGCCGACGTCGATCTGGAGTCGGCGGCGATCGGAGCGATCGAGGCACTCGACGAGGGCGACGGCGCAGACCGCGACGCCGTCGTCGCACGCGTCGTCGACGAACACGGCGCCGACCCGAACGCAGTCGAGGACGCCATCCAGGACGCCCTGATGGGCGGACTCTGCTACGAACCGGGCGACGACCGGTTGAAGGCGATCTGAGCGCGGTGTCGCCCGTCGAACCGATCCCGGACGCGCCGGCGGCACTCGTCGACGGCCCAGGGGAACGCGCGCTCGTCGTCGCCGACTACCACGCCGGAATCGAGCAGGGGCTCCGGCACGAGCGCGGCGTGGAACTGGACTCGGCTGCCGACCGGCGGCTCGAACGGCTGCTGTCGCTCCTGGACCGAACGGCCCCCGATCGGGTCGTCGTCCTGGGCGACCTCGCACACCGCCTCGGCGCGCCGGACGGGGCGGAACGGGCGGAACTCGAGACCCTGCTGGATCGGATCACCGATCGGGTGCCGCTGAGCCTGGTGCAGGGAAACCACGACGGCGGCGTCGCGAGCGCGTTCGCCGACCGGATGGAGGTGACCCCGGTCGACGGCACGGTGTACGGCGACGTAGGGCTGGCTCACGGCCACACCTGGCCGGCGCGGGACGTTCTCGGCGCGGACGCGATCTGCGTGGGTCACGAACACCCGCAAATCCGGCTCGAAGACGAGGTGGGAGGCACCCGGACGGAACGAGTCTGGCTGCGTGGCACTCTCGATCCGGCGCCGTTTCTGGAACGGGGACTCCTCGATGGCGGGGACTTCGAAGGGGGGACGGGGCACGGAACCGACGGCCGGGCCGGGTCGAACGTCCCGGAATCGCCGGACTGGACGGCGCCGGAACTGATCGTCGTTCCCGCGTTCAACGACCGGTCCGGCGGGACCTGGGTGAACGTCGAAGGGCAGTCGTTCCTCTCGCCGTTCCTCCCGGCCGGGCTGGCGTCCGGGGAGGCGTACCTGCTCGACGGCACCAGGCTCGGCCCCTACCGGAGCGTCTGATATCACTGTGAACGGGTGGGCTCCCCGTCGCGGCCTGTTTCACGGTCTTCGGGAGGGGAAACGTCCGCCGAAACCAGCGGGCTTTAGGCGCCCATCGCCGTGAGTGACCGTAGAGCATGAGTCACGAGAGTTTCCCGACCGACCGACCCGCGGTGGTCACCTGCGGGCTGCCGTACGCGAACGGTGACCTCCACGTCGGTCACCTCAGGACCTACGTCGGCGGCGACGTGTTCTCGCGCGCGCTCGAACGGCTGGGCCAGCAGACCGCGTTCGTCAGCGGTTCCGACATGCACGGGACGCCGGTCGCGGTCAACGCCGAAGGGGCCGGCGTCTCCCCCGAGGAGTTCGCCCTGGAGTGGCACGAGCAGTATCAGGAGACGTTCCCCCGGTTCAACGTCGCGTTCGACAACTACGGCCACACCCACGACGAGGCCAACGTCGCGACGACGAAGGAGTTCGTCCGGACGCTCGACGAGGAGGGACACGTCTACGAGAAGGAGATCATGGTGGCGTACGATCCCGTCGATGACCAGTACCTCCCCGACCGGTACGTGGAGGGGACCTGTCCGTACTGCGGGGCCCACGCGAGGGGAGACGAGTGCGACGAGGGGTGCCAGCGCCACCTCGAACCCGGCGAGATCGAGGACCCCGTCTCGACGATCACCGGCAACCCCGCGGAGTACCGCGAGCGGACACACAAGTTCTTCCGCGTCTCGGAGTTCTCGGAGTACCTCAGCGACTTCCTCGACCGGCTCGAGGGGACGAGCAACGCGCGCAACCAGCCCCGCGAGTGGATCGAGTCCGGGCTGCAGGACTGGTGTATCACCCGCGACATGGACTGGGGGATCGACTACCCCGATTCGGGGAACGGCGGCGACGACGCGACCGAGGACCTCGTGTTGTACGTGTGGGTCGACGCCCCGATCGAGTACGTCTCCTCGACGAAGCAGTACACCGAGCGCGTGGGGAAAGACGAGTACGACTGGAGCGAGGTGTGGCGAGAGGACGGCGAAATCGTCCACGTCATCGGCAGGGACATCATCCAGCACCACACGATCTTCTGGCCGGCGATGCTGCGGGGCGTCGGCTACGAGGAGCCGCGGGCGGTGATGGCGAGCGGGTTCGTCACGCTCGGGGGGAAGGGGTTCTCCACGAGCCGGAACCGCGCCGTGTGGGCCGACGAGTACCTCGAGGAGGGGTTCGAGCCGGACCTCCTGCGGTACTACCTCGCGACGAACGGCGGCTTCCAGCAGGACGTCGACTTCTCCTGGGACCGGTTCCGCGAACGGGTCAACAACGAGCTCGTCGGCACCCTGGGCAACTTCTGGTACCGGTCGCTGCTCTTCGCCCACCGGGAGTACGGCGGTACCCCGGACGCGACGCTCTCCGCCGAAGTAGAGGAACGCATCCGGGAGGCCGTCGACGCGTTCCGGGACGGGGTCAACGACTACTCCATCAAGCGGGTCGGCGAGGCCGCGATCGACCTCGCCAGGTTCGGCAACGAGTACATCCAGCACAACGAGCCCTGGAAGCTCACCGACGAGGACCCCGACGAGGCGGCGACGGTCATTCGCGACTGCGTCCAGCTCTCGAAGGCGCTTGCCGTGCTGTTCGAGCCGATCGCCCCCGGAACGACCGAGCGACTGTGGACCCAGCTCGGCGAGGGGGGTGACGTCCACAGGGTCACGGTGGAGGCGGCGCTGGCCCCGCCGCCGTCGGAGTTCGGCGAGCCGAGCGAACCCTTCGAGAAGATCCCCGAAGAGCGTGTCGAACAGCTCAACGAGAAGCTCGATTCCCGGGCGGAGGCGGCGACAGAAGCGGCGGAGGCGTCCGAGGAAGCCGCCGGCACCGGAGCCGGAACGGAAACCGAAACCGACGAGTCCCCCGCCGACGAGGGGCAGGACATGTCCGAGATCGAGCCGGTGATGGAGGATCGCATCAGCTTCGAGGAGTTCCAGGAATTGGACGTCCGCGTGGGCGAGATAACGGCCGCCGAGGGGATCGAGGGGGCCGACGAGCTGGTCCGCCTCGAGGTCGATATCGGCGTCGAGACGCGTCAGGTGGTCGCCGGCATCAAGCAGCTCCACGACGTCGAGGACCTGCCGGGGACGAAGGTGGTCCTCCTCGCGAACCTCGAGCGGGCGGAACTTTTCGGCGTGGAGTCCGACGGGATGATCCTCGCGGCCGGCGAGGAGGCCGACCTGCTCACCACCCACGGCGACGCGGAGCCGGGCGAACGGATCCGGTGAGGTCCCCGCGAGGGAACGACGGGACGGTACCGTGGCCGCGATCGGCGGGGAAGGACAGCTTTTTCGCCGGGCGAACCCGACGCTCCCACGATGGGACTGGAGGAGGAGATCGAGGAACTCCGCGAGGAGATCGCCGAGACCCCCTACAACAAGGCGACCGAGGCCCACATCGGTCGTCTGAAGGCCAAACTCGCGGAGAAGAAGGAGAAACTCGAGACCCAGTCCTCGCCGGGTGGCGGCCACGGCTACGCCGTCGAGAAGCACGGCGACGCCACCGTGGCGCTCGTGGGGTTTCCCAGCGTCGGCAAGTCGACGCTGATAAACGCGGTGACGAACGCCGACAGCGAGACCGGGGCCTACGACTTCACGACGCTTGACGTCAACCCCGGAATGTTGCAGTACCGCGGAGCGAACATCCAGCTGCTCGACGTTCCCGGGCTGATCGAGGGTGCAGCCGGCGGGCGCGGCGGCGGCAAGGAGGTACTGTCGGTGGTACGGACGGCGGATCTGGTGGTCTTTTTGCTCTCGGTGTTCGAGATCGACCAGTACGATCGCCTCGAACGGGAGTTGTATGCGAACAAGATCCGCCTGGACACCGAACCGCCGAACATCTCGGTCCGCAAGACCCACAAGGACGGGATCCGGGTCACGATGGGCGATTCGGTCTCGCTGGACGAGGAGACGGTGAAGAGCGTCCTCCGGGAGCACGGCTTCGTCAACGCCGCGGTGACGATTCCGCACGACCTCACGATCGACGAACTCGTCGACGGCGTGATGGACAACCGGGTGTACCTCCCGTCGATCGTCGTCGTCAACAAGGCGGACCTGATCGATCGCGACTACCTGCCGACCGTGGAGTCACAACTGGAGGCCCGCGGGCTGGATCCCGAGGAGGTGACGTTCATCTCCGCGGAGGAGGGGCGCGGGCTCGAGCCGCTCAAAGAGCGGATCTGGGGGGAACTCGGGTTGATCCGGATCTACATGGACAAGCCGGGGCGCGGGGTCGACTACGAGGAGCCGCTCATCCTGTTCGAGGGAGACACGGTCGGCGACGCCTGCCGAAAGATCGGCGGCGACTTCGAGGAGCGGTTCAAGTTCGCCCGCGTCTCCGGGCCGAGCGCGAAACACGACGAACAGCAGGTCGGGAAGGGCCACGAACTGGCAGACGAGGACGTCCTCCGGATAATCGCCCGGAAGTGAGGGACGTCCATCGCTCCCGATCACTCCGGCGAAACGCCGATCCGATTCCCGTCGGGATCGAGGATCTGGACGTCGTGACGGGTGTGACGGGCGTGGGTAGTCGCCCAGCGGTGCGCGGGTCGTTCCGAGAGGAACCGCTCGCCGTCCGGACAGCGCCGGCAGGCTACGATCCACGGCGAGACGTCGTCGGGGTAGTGCCCCGTGTGGCGCTCGTGGTCGAGGGCGAACTGTTCGAGGGCACGGTTCCCCGCCCGGAGGTCGTCCAGTTCGTACGCGAGGTCCCACTGGCGATCACAGCGCGAACAGGAGACTGTCGGCACGTCGTCGACCTCGTCTGGATGCTCGTCGTCGGACACAGCCGTACTACGACACCGAGATACTTGAACGCCGAGCAAAAGCC
>JAZKTH010000157.1:0-5403 GCA_036625675.1 Haloferacaceae archaeon | reverse complement strand
AGCCCTGATCCGAACAGAAACCGAAGTTTATCTCAGAATCGGCATATAAGGACCTGAAACGCTCTAAAACACCCGATTCTCCAGGAACCGCCGCACCGGCCCCGCCCCCGACGCGCCGGGGGTGACGACCACGGCGGTGCAGTCGATGGCGGCGACGATCCGGTCGGTCGGCCGGCCGAGGATCGCCCCCCGGAGCCCGGATCGGGTGGCGCTCAACACCACCAGGTCGGCGTCCCGGACGGCGTCGATCAGCCCGGCCGCCCGATCGTCGGCCTCGACGAACCGCGACTCGACCGGGACGGAGAGCTGTCCCTCCAGTTCGTCGAGGTACGCCCGGATCGTCTCGCGCTGCTGGGGCGGCGCCGAGGGCTCGATCGCGAACAGCAGCTCCACCGTCGCGTCGGCCTCGAGCGCGAACGCCTCCGCCAGCAGCACCTTGACGGCGTCGTAGGGGCCCCGGTCGGAAACCAGCGTGATGGTGTCCGCCTCCCTCGTTCCGCGGTCCTCGATCTCGATCAGATCCCGGTCGGTGTGGCGCTTGATCCAGTCGAGGTCGTTACCGAACAGCCGGGTGTGGAACTGATCGCCCCGGCGCTCCAGCACGATCGCGTCCACGTCCAGGTGCTCGGCGTGGTTGACGATCGCGTGCCGGGTGTCGTGGCTCACGATCTCCTCGTAGTCGATCGGGACATCGAACTCCCCGATCAGCCCCTGCATTCGCTCCTCGAAGGATCGATCCCCGGCAGTCTGCCGACCGGAGGCGTTTTCGAGCGGGACCTGGTCGGGCACCTCGTCGAACCGGGTCACCTCGACGCCGCCGTCGCGCGCCCGGGCGGCCGCCACCGCCGCACGCAGCAGCGTTCGCTCGCGCTCGGGGGGCGTTCGCTCGGTGAGCGCCACGAGCACGTCGTAGGGGTTGCCGTCGGCGACGACCTCCTCGGTCTGCTCGACGACGCGCCTGCCGAGCCGCTGGCGGACGGCGTCGGCGGCGGCCCCTTCGCGCTCGAGATCGCCTCGACTGCGCACGTACGTGAAGTACCAGATCAGCGATCCGGCGACGATGGCGGTCGCGCCGAGCATGGGCACCGCCCCCATGAAGGGGAGCAACGCGAGCCCCCCGACGATGCCGAACACCTGGGGCACCGGATACAGCGGCGTCTCGAAGCTCGGGTCGTACTCATCGAGGTCCGCCTCCCGGAACGCGATGAGGGCGACGTTGACCAGGACGAACACGAGGATCTTGAACGCACTCGCGAGCTTCGCGATCTCGCTGATCGGAACGAACGCGACCATGAAAAGCAGCACGCCGCCGGTGAGGCTGATCGCCTGGACGGGGGTCCCGAACCGATCGCTGACGTTGCTTAGGGCCGGGGGAACGAGACTGTCGCGGCTCATCGCAAGCGGATACCGCGAGGACGAGAGGATCCCGGCGTTCGCAGTGCTGACCAGCGCGATGATGGCTGCGGCGACCACTGCGACGACGCCGGCCGTCGCGAGCGTGCTCTCGGCGGCAAGCGCCATCGGGATGTTCGACCCGCTCAGTTCCTCCGCCGGAACCACGCCGACCATGACGACCACGAGGACGACGTAAAGCAGCGTCGTGAAGGCGAGCGACCCCAGCATCCCGAGTGGCAGATTCCTGTCCGGATTCTCTATCTCCTCGGCGACGCTCGCGATCTTGGTGACGCCCGCGTAGGAGACGTAGACGAAGCCGGTCGCAGCCAGGAGTCCCCCGATCCCCCCGCCGAAGAAGTCGCCGTACCGGGCGGGATCGACGGCCGGGGCGCTACCGGCGGCGAACCACGTCAGCGCCGCCAGCATGACGACGACGATCGCGACCTGGAGCCGACCCGTCTGTTTCGCACCGATCAGGTTCACGAGGATGAGGAGCACGCCGGCCCCGATCGCGACGGGCTTGACCGGGAGATCGAAGAGTAACACCAGGTACGGGGCTCCGCCCACGAGCGCGAGAGCCCCCTTGAAAGTCAGCGAAAACCAGGTTCCCACTCCGGCGATCGTCCCAAGCAACGGTCCCATCCCTCGCTCGATGTAGAGGTAGGTCCCGCCGGCCTCGGGCATCGCCGTGGCCATCTCCGACTTGCTGAGCGCCGCTGGGAGGACGAGAAGTCCGGCGAGCAGGTACGCAAAAATCACCGCCGGGCCGGCCATCTTGAGTGCCAGGCCGGGCAGGATGAAGATCCCGCTCCCGACCATCGCCCCGATGCTGATCGCCATTACCGACGGAAGCCCCAGGTCCCGTTCGAGATCTTTCGGCATTAGTATAGTGTAGTTGGTACGTTTGCAGCAGGTCGTCGTGTTCGATCCGTTTCGACACGAAGGTACGCTATACAGGGACTCCTCACCGACGAAGGGGCATAACCGCACCGATAATCTGTCGAGATGCTGTAATTATAATGATTGATGATGCCGACGCATCACGCGGCGTCGCGCAATCGGGTGGCGAGCCCGCGAACGGAGCGGGTCACTTCCGCGGGGTGGGGAAGGCCGAGTCTGAACCGGAGCCGGTCCTGCCGCTTGAACGGCTCGAAGACCGACGGCTCCTCCAGTTCCCAGATCCTGGCGCGCCGACCCACGTACCCCGCCCTGTCGAGGATCGCGTTCGCCGCCCTCCTGCCCGCCTCGTTGGCCGACTCCATCGACGCCAGGTCGGAGTTCGTCCGGACGTAGTCGCTCGCCAGCGTGAGGTTCTCGATCCCGACGTCCGCGGGCGGCCGGTTGCGCAGCGACCCGACGGTGTTGATCAGAAGGGGCGACCGGTTTTCGACCCCGTCCTCGGTCTCGACGATCGCCGGATCGAGGAACCAGTCGACCAGCATGTCGTCGGTTAGCGTGTCGTCGACGACGTTCAGGTGGGCCTTCAGCTGCGCCCAGACCTCCTCGGCGATCTCCTCGCGGGTACACTCGCGTGCCGGCTTCCGGTGGTGAATCCCGGGGGTGTCCCAGTCGGAGGCGATCACCGACAGCACTCCTTCGACTTCCTCCGGACCGCGATCGTCGACGTCGTAGCCCTTCCAGAACTGTCGCTGGGAGATCGACGTCAGCGCCCACGGCGCGTCGGAGTACACCTGGTGGCCGCGCGTGAGTTCCACGTCGTCCGTGACGTAAAACTGGATGCCGTTCATCCAGGCGGTGTCGAGTTTCCGGATCCGGTCCAGCTCCGGCGCCACCGTCGCCATCTCCCCCGTGACGAACTCGGGGGCGACTTCGACGGGGACGGCCAGGACGTACTCGTCGGCAGTCACTTCGGTGCCGTCGGCGAGGACGACTCCGGTGATCCGCCGGCCGTCGAACTCCAGTCGATCGACGGGGGCGTTCCGGTGCAAGGACGCGCCCAGGGAGTCGAGGTACGTGACCCAGGGGTCGATCCAGGCCTCGTTCGTCGGCCCGTCCAACACCCGCTCGGTCGGCTTCGTCGGATCGAACTGGCCCAGCAACAGCTGGACGTAGATCGTGCCGATCGTGCGCGCGCTCCCGAGCTGGGGGCGCAGGGCCACGAGCGACTGGGTGGCGTATCCCAGCCGGTCGCGGAACTCCTGTGACCGGTTGTCGGCGTCGATGAAGTCCCACCAGGAGACGTCGTCGAGTTCGTGCTCGCGCCGGTCGTCGCAGGAGGTCAACAGGTACAGCAGCCGTTCCGCGACGAACCGCACGTCCCTCGAGGGGAGTTCGTCGACGAACGCGGGCTGGAGGGTATCGATCCAGTCGCTCACGGAGTCCGGCATCGCCGTCTTCGCGACCTGCCCGGGACCGTCCGTGTTCGCGATGAGGGTGGCCTCCGTCTCGACGAGGTTGTTCGCCACGGTCCGGTCCCCGTCGCCGTCGCGCCCGTCCGGGATCCGGTCCATCGTGTCGACGACGTGGCGGTAAAACGCCGGAAAGAACCGGAATCCGTGCTCCCCGTGCAGCGCGTCCGGACTGTCGTCTACCGGTATCGAACGCGCCTTCCCGCCGAACCTGCCGTTCGCCTCGAAGACGGTGACGTCGATTCCGCGCTCCGCCAGCTCCTGGGTCGCAGACAGTCCGCCGATTCCGCCGCCGATTACCACAACGTCAGTCATTGAAGAATAGAGGGGCTACACCGGTAAAACACCTACACCTTACCAGTAATGCGTAGTCACCTTTTCAACGGCGGAAAGCCTACGGCGAAAGTACCATGGTGGTCTCGACCGAATCCGCGATCGACCTCGCGGAAATCGATCCGGCCGAACTCTTCGAACGGGAGTACGAGAACGCGGTCGTCTACGCCGACCTCGAGGCGGAGACGATCCTCCACGAGGGGAAGCTCCGGATACTCGCCAGCGGATGGGTCGAACTCCCCACCGGTCGCCTCCTCTCGCCGGAGGCGGTCCATCACGTCGACGTCCACCCGTCGGAGTGACCGACGGCCGGGGCCGGGGCTTGACATCCTCCCCGCGCTGAACCGTGAGGCTTTCGCCTCGAATTCCTGTAATCACTATGCCCCTTCCATCGCCCCATTCACCATGGACATCGACGTCGTCGACGTGGACCACGTCGCGATCCGCGTGACCGACCTCGACCGAGCGCTGGAGTTCTACCACGACCTGCTCGGGATGCCGATCCGCGACCGGGAGCGATACGAGGCGGGGGAGGTACCGTACGTCGCCGTCGCAGCGGGCGGCAGACACGTCCACCTCGTCCCGACTGACGGGGGCGAGGGAACCGACGAACCGACCGCGGACGCGTCTCACGGATTCGATCCCGGGGGCGAGCACCTCTGTTTCCTCCTGCGCTCGGATCGGACCGATTCCCGATCGGAACTCGGGGACCTGCTCGAGGAACTGCGCGAAAGAGGGATCGAGGTGGAGTCCGGCGAACCCCGGAAACGCTACGGTGCGTACGGTCGAGCCTGGGCAGCGTACGTTCGGGATCCCGACGGTCGACGCGTCGAACTCAAGATCCACTAGTAAGGCACCGGTACGGCGGTCGAGGTTCCGTTACTGCCGCGGCGATTCGACACATGTGACTTCCAGTAACCAACAAAACTGATATATACGACTCCTATTGGAGGCGACCTACAGGCGGAGGCACGCGGAAGTGACTTACCCGTCCGAAAACACCCCGACGCAGTCGTGTAGTTATGTCATTAAATAATTTTTCAAAAAACCCGTACTTTTATTTGTCTTCCGCCACAATTCGTTAGTACGGAGACAACCGGTTGAGAGCCCCGCCTCTCCCGTTCGACCTCCAGCATTCAATCATGAGCGAGAACGTCCGACGGTACACGGACGACCGTGTCGACCGTCGCGAGAACGAAGAGGAACGAGAAGACGAACAGGTCACCTGTCCGGAGTGCGGTGGACAGCTCGAGACGGACACCGAGCACGGCGAGACGGTGTGTGCCGACTGCGGGCTGGTGGTGGA
>JAZKTH010000156.1:0-5444 GCA_036625675.1 Haloferacaceae archaeon | reverse complement strand
CCCTCGTCGACATGGCCGTGAGCGTCCCCTCGACGCGTTCGGGGACGCCGCGATACAGCGTCGTCCGGCCGTCGACGTACTCGACGACGATCCCCTCCTCCCGCAGTTCGACGCCGACGGTCTGGGGTGGGACGTCGCCCCGGTTTGACCTGCTCATGAGTACACGTTGCCCGCTCTGCCTTGAAGTACCTCGCGGTCGGGACCCCGCATTCGATCGGCGGTCGGCGGGACGAACGGGGGCGCCTCGTTCGGGAGCGGACAGGGAACGCTATCGCCGAGAAGAACGTCCCTGCTGGTGATAGAATCCGACGGGGGCATTGCTTTCACTTCTGTCACATTTCATTTCACTGGCGGTGTGAATAGTGGTTTAGAAGTTAAGTATAAGTGTCACCCCGCGAATCGATTCATGACAGATGGTACTTCCGGACAAGGTCTTTGCCGTCGGGGGGGCAGGGAAGGAAATAACGAAGGTGCTGTTGCAGCAAGACTGGATCCAGGAGGAGATCGTCAGGCCACGACCCGATCCACTGCAGGTCGACGTAACGATCATCGACACCGCGGAGGGGGAACTGAACACCGACAAGAACGACCGGGAGGACATCAAAGACGAGATCGCACAGAAGAAGGACGAACTCCGCGACCACGGGAGGGGGCGCACCGGCAACGTCAACATCACCTACAAGAACATCGCCGACGAGATCCAGCTCACGAGTCAGGTTGACCTCACCGGCCCGTCGCAGGTCGAACGGATCGCCGAGGGGAACGGGATGCGGGAGGAGGACTGGTGGATCTCGGGCGATTACATCGACCAGAATCTGGACTTCGCCCGTGGGGTCACTCGACGGCGAGGGCTCGGCAAGGCGATCTACTACAAGGCGTACGCCGAGGACAGGGCGCTTTCGGACGCGATCGACCTCCCGCGCACGGGGAAAGTCGCCATCGTGGTCGGGCTGGGCGGCGGCACCGGATCCGGGATCTTCGTCGATCTCGCCCAGCACATTAAGAAGATGCAGCCGACCGCCGAGGTGACGCTTTTCGGCGTGTTGCCCAACGAGTTCGAGGGCAACAAGGAGAACGCGAACGCGTTCGCGGCGCTCTCGGAGGTGGAACGTCTCGCCCTAGAAAACGAGAACGTGTTCGAGAACGTCGTCCTCCTGCCGATCGAACCGACCGAGTACGGCGGGAAGAAGGGGGACACCATAAGCAGCGAGCAGTCGATCCAGCGGTTCGACGAGGCGGCGTCGTACCTCATCGCGGCGTACTACAGCGACGAGGGGGTCGAGAACCCGTTCGAGGACACTCCCTCCTACGCCCCGTTCACGATCGGGATCCCGCAGGTCCTCCGGTACAACACGGAGGCGATCTCGGAGGCTCGCGAGGAGCTTGCGGAGCTGGTCGAGGAGAAACGGGAGATGCACGACGCCGAGGAGAAGGTGTACGACCAGCTCACGCGGTTCCTGGACAGGAACTATCCGGACGCCGACGGCGCCGGCCTGCTCGACGAGGACGAGGAGGACCTCTCGGAGCGCCTGGAGATGCTCGAGCAGCTGCTCGAGGTGGATCTGTTCACCGAACTCGACTACGAGTCGGTCAACCGGATCCGGGCGGCCGTCGAGAGCGGCCGCGAACGGGACGACTCGGTGGCCGCGCAGCTCCGGATCATGAACAACGAGATGAGCGCGCACAGCCGCGTCGAGGCGGGGGTCGACAGCCTCGACGAGCGGCTCGACGAGGTCCTTCGAAAGGAAATCGCGCTCGCCAACCGGCGGCGGGAGCTGCTCGAACGGCAAAACGCCGTCGACGACTCCCGGATCCAGGAGGCGATCGGCTACCTGCTCCGGCCGTGGGCACAGCAGCTGAACGCGGGCGTTCACATCGACCGGCTCGAAACCACTGCAGACCAGCACCGCGAACGAAAGGCGGAACTGGAGGAGGAACTCCAGGAGGTCGAAACTCGGATCGAAACCCAGCGTTCACAGCAGCGGGAGGAGGTCGACCGGCGCGTCAACGAGTGGGCCCGCGAGGTCGAGGGTGACTTCGACCGGTACGAGGAGCTGTCGGCGGTCGACTTCGATCGGCTGCTCGACCGCCTGGAGGCCGAACTCGACTCCTACCGGACCCAGATGTCCAACGTGGAGTCGCTCGACGACCTGGAGGCTGTTTCGGACGCGGAGGTGATGCGGGCGCTGAACGAACTCACCGAGGAACTCGAGCGTCTCGGGATTCACTTCGACGACAGGCAGGCGATCGAGGACTCCGTGATGTGGCTCGAAAGCGCCAGGGAGGCCGCCCTCAAGCGACAGCAGGAGGAAAGCACAGTCGAACAGCTCCTCCCCTGGGAGAGCTCAACCAAGGAGGAGATCCAGGAGGCCCAGAAACGCTTCCAGCAGGACCGCGCCAAGCTGGACAACGCGGGGGTGTTCGGCGTCGCGCGAGCGGTCGACTTCAACGCCGACCTCGTCTGGTCCCCCGACTCGGTCCGGTCCCGGATCGAACGCGAACGGGGGGACCTCCGGGGGGGTATCGCCGACGCCCTCCGGGCGAAGCTCGACGGGCAACCCCCCCGCGAGTTCGACGACTTCCAGCGCCGGCTGGAAGACGGCGACGGACTGGAGCAGCTCCGGGATCTCGCGACCGACGTGGTCGAGGCGGACCTCGCCGGGGGCGGGGAACTCGAGGAGGAACGCGACCGGATCGAGGCGGAACTCGATTCGACCGTCGAACAGCTGGAGGCGTACGACGCGGCGACGGAGCTGTTCCAGGGCAGCGCGACCCGGTTCGAGGAACGGCGCACCGAGTTCGGTCGACTCCTGGGCGACTACCTCGAAGGGGGCGATCGGCTCGTCACGACGACCGACGACGACGAGTACGCCTACATCAAGAACATCAAACCCAACAACGTCTTCAGGGCCACCGGCGAGTCGGACCTGGCGGACACGAACCTGTTCCAGAACGTCGCGGAGTCCCAGCGCCTCCGCGACAACCTGGAGGAACTCATCGGCAACGTCCAGCGCGAGCGATACAACGGGCTCCGGCGGCGTCGGATCTCACACCGGGAGCACGGCCGCTACCAGCGCATGAACGTCCGGGTCGCCGTCCTCTCGAAGGCGATCCCCAACGTCGACAACGAGAACCTGGAGTTCGAGAACACGTTCCGCGAGGCGTTCGGAATCAACTCCCAGCAGTACATGACCTGGAAGGACGAGATCGGCGGCCCCTGGGACGTGAGCCTCAGCGTCTTCATCGACGGCTGCTTCCTCGACAACGTGAAGAAGGTCGTCGTTCCCGACGGCTATCGGGACGGCTACAGGGACAGGCTGGAGGGGGACGATCCGACTTTGCTCCACCACAGTCTGTACCTCGAAAACGGCGAGTTCGCCAGGCGCGAGGAGATGCTCAACCTCGAGGATCCCGAGGACGTCCGGCTGCTGCTCTCCGAGGAGGCGGAGGTCACCGGCACGCTCAGGGACGAACTCAGCCGCCGCAGCCCCGTCGCTGAAATCGAGGAATCGGTCTTCGAAGGGGAGAGCCAGTAACCCGGGTGAGTCCGATGTCGGATATCCTCTCCATCTGGCGGCAACACTCCGAGAAGATACTGCTTTTCGTCTACTTCTTCGTCATCGTGGGCGTGAGCGTACCGCTCTCGCGTATGTTCGGGCAGGCGTGGCGGACGGCGAACCTCTCGCGGGGACTCCTCTACGTCAGGACCTACGTCGGGGCGAGCCTCGAGGAGGTCACCGTCCTGTTCTTCGGCGTGTTCGTCGGGCTGCTCGCGCTGATGACGGTAGACACGAAAAAGCGGATCCAGGCGATCCTGCTGTGGATCGGTACGGGCGCGGGGCTGATCGGGCTTTCGGGGCTCGGCTTGTTCCTCCCGAACGTCTCGTTCACGCAGTCCATCGCCTGGCTCGCGGGCGGGATCGCGGTCGGGGCGCTCGCCGGGGGGCGCCGGGAGCTGCTCAACCTGCGAACCGCGACCGCCCTCGAATTCCGGCGGGCCAGCACCGCCGTCTACTACCTGCTCGTGGCGCTTTTCGTCGTGGCGTTCCTGGAGTATCACGTCCAGTATACCCCGATTCTTGCCCGCCAGTCGGGCATGCTGACGATCCACCCGACGCTCATCGAGGACGGGTTCTCGGTGGAGTTCGTCACCGCAAATCTCTCCCAACATCTCCTGCTCGGCGGCGTCTTCGTGGTGACGCTGCGCCAGTTTATCCAGTACGACGCCGAGCGCGTGTTCGTCGTCGTCGGTCCCGGCGGGTCGGGGAAGACGATGTTCCTCGCGGGGCTGTACAAGGCGGCACGCGACATGATGGAGAACGAGGAGGCGCTTTTCGGCACTCCGATGCAGGCGTCCTCCGATCTCGGGCAGCTGATGAGCGAGCTCGACACCGGCGGCGTGGGGTGGCCCGTCGCCTCGACGGACGCCGACGAGGCGAAGGACCTGAGCTTCCGGTTCGTGCAGGGCACGGTGTTCCCGAGGAACATCGCGGTGTACGCCGTCGATTACGCCGGTCAGTTGCTCCCCAGCGTCCCGCAGGCGCTGATCGGGGAGCCGGACGACCCCACGCTGTCGCAGCTGGCCTCGCGCATCGAACAGTCCGACGTGCTCATCATGCTGCTGGACTGTGAGGCGTTCGTCAACGACGACAACATGGACATCTATCCCTACTACGACATCATCGAGCACGGGCGACAGAGCGGAACCGAGTTCCTGTTCGTGGCGACGAAGGCGGACTACCTCGCACGGGAGTTCCGCGAGGAGAAGGGGCTGGAGGCCGAGAACCACCCCGACGAATTCCGCCGGTTCCTCAACGCGGAGCTGCGGCGCAGCGAGCAGATCCCGGCGATACTCCAGGAGACGAGCACCGACGAGATCCATCCCGTCTACTACATGACCCGGGAGAACGAGAGCGGGGAGCTCGTGCCGATGCGCGACCGGGGACAGTACATGACCCAGGGATTCGAGGAGCTCCTCGACGTGCTCGGGAGGTAATCATGAACGACAAATTCACACTCTACGACTCCGACGGTCGCACGATCCGCCCCTCGGGGGGCACCGGCGAGCGGAACGAGCAGATAAACGGGTTCTTCCGGGACAACCTCCGGCTGTACCTGCCGTCGAACGGCCGGGGGCTGATCTGCTATTTCCCGGCGAAGGAGTCCACCGCGAGCCGGCGAAACCACTACTTCGTCCGGTTCCAGCCCCGCAGCCCCTCCCGAATCCTGGAGGAGTTCGCCGACGAGTTCGAGGACGTCGTCGAGGAGTACGGGCTGATCCTCGACCAGGCCGGCGAGACGGAGGTTCTCGACGCGGTTCTGGACGCCGGCAGTGGACGACAACGGCAGATCCCCGGGGACAGCCAGCAGCACACCGCAATCGAGCGCCTGCTCGACCGGGGCGAGCGGCTCGAGTTCTCCTCGAACGCGGCCGGCGGGGTGGC
>JAZKTH010000155.1:0-5570 GCA_036625675.1 Haloferacaceae archaeon | reverse complement strand
AGGGGGAGCAGCCAGAGCCCCAGTATCGCGAGTCCGCTCAACACGACCACCCCCAAAACGCCGGACACCAGTACTCCGAGCCGGCGGGTTCCGAGAAACCACGCGAGCGCGGCCTTGAGGAACGTGTTCGCGACGGCTGCGATGACGATCCCGGTCGTCGCGACCTCCGTCGACACCGTCCCGGTGGCCGCGAGGCGGCTCAGCGTGAGCGTCATCGCGTCGACGTCGGCGAGTCCGGAGACGAACGCTGTCACGTACACGCCGGACGCGCCGAGCCACTCGTTTGCGTATTCGGAGACCAGTAGCACGGCGGCGAAGACGACGCCGAACAGGAGGGCCGGCCGCAGCCGGAAGGGGTTGCTGAGTTCCTCCGTTTCGACCGGCTCGTCCGACGCCGTCCACCAGTACAGTGCTCCGGCGGCGGCCCCGCCGACCAGCGTCATCGCCCCCAGCGGAGGGATCACGCTCGGGAGCAGTCCGGGATTGACGACCGCGATCTCGATCAGCGCCCTCGGGAACATCACGATCGAGGCGGTGACCACCGCGAAGGCGGAAATGCGGGTCAGATCTGCGCTTTGGGTCGCCTTCTGCGCCATCGAAACCGTCGTCGCGGTCGAGGAGACGAAGCCCCCGACGACGCCCGTGACGGCGATCCCCCTCTCCGGACCGAGGAGCCGGCCGAGCACGTACGCCACGAATCCCAGGCCGGTCACGAAAACCACCATCAGCCAGACGAACCGGGGATTGAGTCCGTAGAGTGACTCCAGCGACCGGTCCGGGAGCGCCGGGAGGACAACGAGCAAGACGAGGATGAACTTCGCCGACGCCCGGCGCTCGGTTTCCTCGATACGGTCGGCGAACCCGTGGATCGGGTCCTTCACCGAGAGCAGCACCGTGACGGCGCCGCCGACGATGATCGCCACGACGGCGGCCCGGTCGGAGTGGACCGTCATCGCACCGAGGAGCGTCGTCAGGAGCGCCGCCACCAGCGTCGTCAGTCCGATGTCGCTCTCGTAGACGGCTTTCGCGACGTACGCGACCGTGAGCGGCACGACGAGCACGCCGAACGCCACCGACAACAGGTCGGGGAAGAACGCCTGCACGAGCGCCCCGTAGAGTGCGAGGAGCGGGAACGTGCGACTACCGGCGAACGTTCCCCCCGACTCGCTTTGCTCCCGTTCGAGGCCGACGAGTGCGCCGAGCCCGAACGCCAGCAGGAGACGCAAGACGACCTCGCTCAGCGGAGCAGTAAGGGGGTCGGTCATGGTGAGAGTCGGGATCGGCAATCGTCGGCCGACGGGACACCGCTATCGCGGGGAACGCTGGACGGGGGCGTCGACTCCCCTATTTGTCCGGACAGTCTCCCCCATGAATCATAAGTGTGCCGTCGTTCGAGGAGGGAGGGAGCCGGAGACGGTGCGGAACCGCCGGAAGTGACGTCAGTCTTCCAGCACGGTCGCCCCGGAACCGATCTCGGTCTGGAACGCTCGAGCACCCACCCCGGCGTCGACGAACGCGTCCACCATGGCGGAGGAGATCTCGCGGCGATCGTCGGCCCGACAGCACGCCAGAACCGCCGGACCGGCGCCGCTGACTGTGACCCCGGTCGCCCCCGCCTCGAGGGCGGCAGACCTGACGTCGTCGTAGCCGGTGATCAGCTCCGCCCGGGCCGGCGTCACCACGGCGTCGGTCATCCCTTCCCCCACCAGATCGGGATCGGACCGACACATGCCGACGGTGAGTGTCGACGCGCGCCCGACCGTGTCGACGAGCGCATCCATCCCGACGGAATCCGGGACGACCCGGCGGGCGTCCCGCGTCGAGACGGCCACGTCGGGGAGACACGCCACGAGCGGGATCGACGCGTCGACCGACCTGACGCCCTCGACGGCGGAGACCGTGAACCCGCCCAGCAGTGCCGGCGCGACGTTGTCCGTGTGAGCGGTCCCGGACACGACGGCTTCCCCCTCCGCGGCGATCGGGATCAACTCTTCCGCCGTGTGGCCACGGTCGTACAGCCGGTTCAGCGCCAGTGCCGCCCCGGCGGCGGAGGCCGCCGACGATCCCATCCCCGACGCGGGGCGCACGCCCTTGTCGATCCGGATGTGCGCCGGCGCGTCCAGCGCCCGGGCGACCGCCCCGACCACGTTGTCCTCCGGGTCCTCCGGAATGTACTGTGCGCCCGCCCCAGTCACCTCGATCGTCGTCTCTTCGGCCCGTTCGACGGCGACGACGTCCGCCGGGCGGGAGAGCGCGACGCCGAAGACGTCGAAACCGCTTCCCAGGTTCGCGCTCGTCGCTGGGGCCCGGACCGTTACCATGGGATGTCGTTCCGCAAGGGCCCGCAAAAAGGTAGCGAACGACTCAATCGTCCGGCGGCTCCGGGAGCGACTACTCGGCGGTGTACCACAGGATCGGCCCGACGAGCAGCAGGACCAGCCCCAGGAACATGTACCACACCGGAACGAGGCTCTGGGGAGTCAGCGCGAATATCAGCCCGAACGCCGTGATGTTGAGCGCGAACACCTTCCGGGACCCGAGCGGTAGGGTGCCGAGGACTGCCAGTCCGAACACCAGAAGAAGGACCTGCCCGACGTGATACTCCAGCAGGATACTGTCCACGAACTGCAGGGGGATCATTACGGACGTATCAGCATACTGGCCACATTAACGTTCCGCTATCGGCCGGCATCAGGGGGAACAGTCAGAAACTGGGGCTGAACTCGGGTCCGGACGCCCGCACAGCGGGTCGCCGGACGCGCCCCCGTCGGATCGCCGTGAACCCCGCATCGCGACCGGTACAGCCATCTCGACGGCGAAACGCTTCCCTCCCTTACAGAAGCGTGAAGATCCCGTACGGGACCAGGAAAAGCAACACGAACATCACCACGAGTATGACTCCGTAGCTCACCGCCGTCGCGACCGCGGTCCGCCAGGCGCCGTGATCGAACTGGGCCAGTTCCATGCGTAGCCGTTCGGAGGCCACGGTAAAATAGTATCGCCCCCGGAACGTCCTCGCGCTGGCGCCGGTTCGAGAAGGTGTGCGGGGCGTATCCGTCACCGCCCGGGGGGGTATCCGTCACCGCCGGCGATTCGCCCGGCGATCCGGGCGGCGTGCCGGAGGCGGCCGGGGATCCCGGGACGCTCGGTGAACGCCGTACAGAAGTGGACTCCCTCGGGGGGATCGAGCTCCTCCGTCGCCTCCCAGGAACGGTCGTATGCGGGCATCCCCGGTTCGATCACGTGGGTGTGGACGTGTTCCGCGGACGCACCGGTCATCGCCTCGAACTCCTCGGCGGCGACCTCCCCCAGCTTCTCCTCGGAGACCTCGAGCATCTCCGGGTAGCTCCCGGGATCGACGTAACAGGTGAACAGCCGATCGCGATGGAGGAAGCTCGCGTTCCAGGTCGTTCCGCTGATCCGGGTGCTCTCGTACCACGGAATGAGCGTCCCGATTCCGTCGCCGTCGAAGTCGGACTCGAGGAACACCATGGCGATCGGGTTGTAGTTGAACCGGCGCAGCGTCTCCGCGACGTCGGCGTCGATCCCCTCGAGCATGTCGGCGGCGGGGCCGGCCTGGGTGGTGACGACGACCTCGTCGACGGCCGTGGTCCCGTCGTCGGTGACGATCTCGAATCCGTCCCCCTCCCGGCGGACCTCCGAGACGGGGGTGGAGAGGTGAATCGAGTCGGCGTTCTCCTCGTAGAGCGCGTCCGACAGCGTTCCGAGCCCCTCCTCGAAGGTACACACCTCCGGCATGTCACGCCCTTCGATCAGTTTCCGGATCACCCAAAGCAGGATGCTGCCGTCGATCCCGGCACCCCGGAGGGCCTTCCCCAGCGAGTAGTCCATCAGCATCTCGTCGGGGTCGGTCCCGTACAGGCCGCTGTACAGCGGGCCGAAGAACCGGCGCGCGGCCTGTCGTCCGAACTTCCGGGTGAGGAACTCCTCGACCGTCTCCCCCTCCCGCTGTGGCCCGGTCAGCGGCTCCTTGAGAATCCGCAACTTCCCTCCGGTAGTGAGTAGGTCGGTCGTGAGCGCCTCCCGAACGGAGAGCGGGACGACCTCGAGTTCGCCGTCTATGTACACGTACATCGGCTGATCCTCGTCCCCGAACCGGAGGTCGTCCCGCAGCCCGAGTTCGTCGATCAGCTCGGACATCTGGGACGTGTGCCGGAGCCGCTGGGGACCCAACTCGAGCACGTGGCCGTCGACGCGTCGACTGCGCATGATTCCGCCCGGCTCGTCGAGCGCCTCGAATCCGACGGCGTCGACGCCCCGGTTCTCGAGTTCGCGCACGACCGCGAGTCCGGAGACGCCGCCGCCGACGACGCCGACCGTCATCGGCTCCCTCCCGCTGCGAACTGCTTCGGCAGTGACTTCGCTGTCGGAATCATCTACGTGAACGTAGCGCCGTCTCGCCGTTAACGGCTTTGGTCCACCATTGAGCCTTTTATACTAGGGCGGCGGGTCCACGGCGGACGGTTAGTCGTCGGCGACTGCCCACGGGCACAGCGGATCGCTCCCGACCGGGTCGCCTGTCGCGGCGTACGCACGGGACCGGGAGCCGCCACACTCCGCGGTCATCGGACAGGAGCCGCACGGGCCGTTGAAGGACTCGCGGTCCCGGAGCTTCTGCATCGTGGGGGATTCCTGATAGATCTCGGGCAGCGGCGTCTCCCGGACGTTTCCGGCCGACAGCGGCATGAATCCCGACGGATACACCTCGCCGGTATGGCTGACGAACACGAACCCGTTGCCGGCGCCCGTCGAGCCGACCGGACCGCCGCGCGCGCCGTCCTCGCGCTGGACGTTCCTGGCGACGCGGCGATAAAAGGGGGCCTCGACGGTGATGACCCTGAACGGCGCGTCCTGCCCGCGGCGGTACAGCCACTCCATCACCTCGCGTGCGCGCTCCGGGGAGAGCTGGTCCAGCTCTTCGCCCCGCCCGACCGGGACCAGGAAGAACACTTCCCACATGGCGGCGTCGAGCTCCTCGACGAGGTCGGCGATCGCGGGGAGCTCCTCGACCGTGGAGGCGGTGACGGTCGTGTTGAACTGGATCGAGACGCCGAGTTCCCGGGCGTGTTCGGCGGCACGGATGGCGGTCTCGAACGTTCCCTCCTCGCCCCTGAAGGAGTCGTGGCTCTCGGCGGTCGCCCCGTCGAGACTCAGCGCCATGCGTCCGATCCCGATGTCGGCGAAGCGTTCGATCGCCTCGCGGTCGAGCAGCGGCGTCGTCGCCGGGGTGATCGAGGGCGTCACGCCGGCGTCGACGGCCCCCTCGAGGAGTTCGAAGACGTCCGGGCGCTTGAGCGGGTCGCCGCCGGAGAGAACCATAAACGGCTGCGAGGAGAACTGCGCCACCTGTTCGAACAGCTCGATCCCTTCCTCCGTGGAGAGTTCGTCCGGGTCCCTCTCGGGATTCGCCTCGGCCCTGCAGTGGTCACACGCGAGGTCGCACGCTTGTGAGATCTCCCAGGTGACGACGAGCGGGGACTCGCTGTAGTCCCTGGCGTGCGGATGGCCGTCCGAAGACGATCGCTCCGCGTGCGGATGCCGGCCCCGAT
>JAZKTH010000154.1:0-5680 GCA_036625675.1 Haloferacaceae archaeon | reverse complement strand
CGGCGCGACCGGACGAACGGCAGCGCCTGTCCGGCCCCGTCTTCTGCGTCAGCGACCTGCGCGACCGTCGCGCGGGTCGGGTCGTCTGTCGCGCCCTCGCGTTCGTCCGCGGGGAGTTCCTGGCGCTTCCGGTCCCACCCGTCGATCACCAGTTCGCTTCCGTCGTCGAATCCGACCCGACCGTCGGCGTACACACCCGTCCTGAGATCGATCGGACGCCAGTCGGACTCGACCAGCTCCGCGTCGAGCCAGTCGGCGATCGCGGCGGGGTTCGCCACGGTGGCCGACAGCGCGACCAGCTGTGCCTCCGGTGCCCGCCGGCGGAGCATCGCGACAGTCACCTCCAGTGTGGCTCCGCGACTGGGCGACTCGACGAGGTGCACCTCGTCGACGACGACGCAGGCCAGCGCGTCGATCCAGGAGGCGCCGTTTCTGATCGCGGAGTCGACCTTCTCGCTGGTCGCGACGACGACGTCGTTCGCGGCGAGCTCCTCCGCCGCCGAGTCGTACTCGCCGGTGGCGAGCCCCGCGTCTACGCCCGGGAGCGCGTCGAACGTCTCGTGTTTCTCCCGTGCGAGCGCCCGGAGCGGGCACATGTACAGGCTCGGCCCGTCCGCAGTCACCATCGCTAGCTCCGCCACGAGGGTCTTACCCGACGCGGTCGGAATCGCCGCGACGACGTTCTCGCCGTCGACGACGCCCGCCTCGACCGCGGCGGCCTGGGGAGGATACAACCGCTCGATTCCCTCCCCACGCAGGTGGTCGCAGATCGCCGGCGGCAACGGGAGATCCTGCAGTTCCATCGAGGGTACTCGGTCGTCACCGCAGTTAAAACCTCAGCGTTAAGTAGGCCCGATAGCCTAGTGCGTCCGGTCATGGACGACATCCGAACGGGACTGAGCTACGGCGACGTACTGCTCGTGCCACAGCGCTCGCCCGTCGACAGCCGAAGCGAGGTAGATCTCTCGACGCAGTTCACGCCGGGTATCGAACTCGAAACCCCGCTGGTCTCGGCGGCGATGGACACGGTAACTGAATCGGAACTCGCGGGGGCCCTCGCGGAAACCGGGGGGATCGGGGTCGTTCATCGGTTCCTCACTGTCGAACAGCAGGCCGAGGAGGTGGCAGCGGTCGCGTCGGACGGCGGCCCCGTCGCGGCCGCCGTCGGCGTCGACGAGTCGTACCTCGGGCGGGCGGAGCGGCTCGTCGAGGCGGGGGTCGACGCGATCGTCGTGGACGTCGCGCACGGCCACCTCGAGCGGGTTCTGGACGCCGTCGAGGATCTCGCCGACGCGTTCCCGGGCGTCGATCTGGTCGCCGGAAACGTCGCGACGGCCGAGGGGGTCGCCGACCTGGCGGCCGCCGGCGCGGACGGCGTGAAGGTGGGGATCGGCCCGGGATCGCACTGCACCACCCGGAAGGTCGCCGGGGCGGGAGTTCCGCAGTTGACCGCGGTAGACGACTGCTCCGACGCGGCGCGCGAGCGGGGCGTGACCGTGATCGCCGACGGCGGGATCCGGTCCTCCGGCGACGCGGTGAAGGCGTTGATGGCCGGCGCCGACACCGTGATGATGGGGAGCCTCTTCGCCGGGGCGGCGGAGTCGCCCGGCGGGACGGTCGAGATGGACGGCATCCAGTACAAGCGTTCCCGCGGGATGGCGACCACCGCCGCCGGGGAGGCCCGCCCCGACAAGCGCGAAAACGTTCGCGCCGACGAGGGCGTCGAAGGGTGGACGCCGTACAAGGGGCCCGTCGCCGACGTGGCGGAAGAGTTCTGCGCCGGGATCCGTTCCGGGCTCTCCTACTGCGGCGGGGAAACCGTGCAGGAGGCGCGCTGGAAGGCGACGTTTATTCGCGTGGCGCCCAGCGCCCGGGACCGGGAGGGTGCCCACGGCGACAGCGAGTGGGAGACGGTCGGGGTCGACACCGTGCGGCAGGCCCGGTCGGACGGGGACACGTAGGGAACCGCAAGACGCGCGTCTGACGCGGCGGGCCGCTTATGTTCCGGGGCGTACTCACTCCGGGCGTGTCACTGGCAGGGGACCCTCTCGAAGAGCTCTCGATTCCCGACGGAACGACCGTCGAGGAACACGACGTCGTCGTCGACGGCGACGTACTCGTCGGGGGCCAGTCCACGATCACCTTCGGCGTCCGCGGCCGGAACGTGCTCGCGGGCGAGCGAGTGACGTTCGGCGGCGACATCGAGGCCGACGGGGACTGCCGACTCGACGTGTGGTGTGACGTCGACGGGAACGTCTTGGTCGGTTCGGACGCGTACCTGGGCGAGCGGGTCCACGTCGACGGCCGGCTGATGGTCTCCGGCGACCTGGACATCGGCGACGACGTCACCATCGACGAGGGGTTCGAGGCGAACGGCTGGATCGTCATCCGGAACCCGATGCCGACGATCGTCTTCTACTTCATCGTGCTCTCCCAGCTGCTCCGGCTGGGCGAACAGGAGGCCGCCGAAGGATTCGCCGAGATGCTCACCGGGGAGGACGACCCCAACCACGAGCCGCTCGTGGTGCCGCGAGGGGCGGACATCTCGGACGACGCCTGGCGGGTGTCCACCCCCGCCCGGATCGGTGGCGACTGTCGCATCCACGGCAACGTCCGGGCCGAGTCGATCGACGTCGGACCCGGGAACAACGTCTTCGGGAGCCTGCGCGCCCGCGAGGACGTCTCCGTGGGCTCCGGGACGCGGATTCACGGCGACGTGACGACCCGGAACGGCGCAGTCACGATCGAGGCGGGCGCGCGGGTGCTGGGCGACGTGGCGGGCCGCGACCTGGTGATCTACGAGGGGGCGGAGGTGGACGGCTCGCTCAGGGCCCGGGGGGAGATGAAGCTCGTTCGTCCCGAGGAGGCCGGCGAACCCGACTGACGCTGGAGGTCGTCCGGGCGGCGACTCGCCCGGAGGGAGTCACGACCGCGAGCCGCCGCGTTCCGTCGTCGCACCGTCGACGAACACCCGATCGTGGAGGTCCCCGGTCACCCGGTCGGCGAGGCGGCGGAGGTTGACGGCGTCCTCCCGGTTGTACGCGATCAGCCGATCCAGGGCGTCCTCGTCGCCGCCCTCGTAGCGGCGCCACAGCCGCACCGCTTCCCGACCGTCGACGTCCGGGAGCTCCCGCCGGATGCCGAGTTCCCGCTCGATCGGCTTGAGCCCGCCCGAGAGCCCAAGCTTTTTGCAGGGATACATGAGATCGAGGTGCGGCGTCGTCACCTCCAGATCGAAGGACGCCTCCAGGAACGGAACGTCGAACCGCGCGCCGTTGAAGCTCGCGAGCAGGTCGGCCGCCTCGAACTCCCGCCGGAGGCGGTCGGCGGTGAGGTCCTGCCCCCGGACGAGCGTCGTCGTCTCGCCGTCGCGGTGGAAGCTGACCGTCGTCACCCCATCGCGTCGCTCGTCGAGTCCGGTGGTCTCGATGTCGAAAAAGCAGGTCGAATCGCGGAAGTTCTCGTAGAGCCGCCACCGCTGTCCGGAGGGGAACCGCCGATCGAAGTAGGCGGCGTCGCGCCGCTGGAGTCGGGTCGACGCCTCCCGGATGAACGACTCGATCCGGTCGGCAGTCGTCTCCCCGACGCCGGGAACCGAGGGCTCGAACGCCTCCCAGCGCGTGACGCCCGCCCGCCACAGCCGGCGTTCGGTCTTCTCGCCAACCCCGCGAACGGGGATGAAGCTGTTCTCGATTCGCACGCCCGGATCTGGTCGGCGGGAAACGTAAAGCCGTCGAACGGGGCGTTTAACCGTTCCCGTCCGCAAACGAATCTAATGAGTCAGGACGCACGCGACGGACACGCCGCCGAAGAGGAGTCGGGCGAGCGAACGCCCGGCGACCTCCGCCGAACGGGAATGGCGCTTCGCCACGACAGGGAGTGGGACTACGAACTCGAGCGCATCATCGAGTCGATCGAGGAACACGACGCCGGGACGGTCGGACTCCAGTTCCCGGAGGGGTTGAAGCGACGCGCGCCGAAGGTGGCCGCCGACCTCAGGGAGCTGACCGACGGCGTCAGGTTCCTCATCTCCGGACAGCCGTGCTACGGCGCCTGCGACCTCGACACCGAGCTGATGCGGCGCACCGACGTGTTCGTCCACTTCGGGCACTCCCCCATGAAGGAGTCGGACAAGATCGTCTACGTCCCCCTGTTCTCCAACGTCGATCCGTTCCCGATCATGGAGGAAGCACTCGAGGAACTCCCGACCGTCGAGTCCGAGGTCGACGGCGAATCAGGAGGAGACGGAGTATCGGGACCCCAGGTCGGCCTCGTGACCACCGCCCAGCACATGAACAAGTTCGAGGAGAGGCGCGAGTGGCTCGAGGACCGCGGGTACGCGGTCCGGACGCGCCGCGGCGACGAACGCCTCACTCACGAGGGGCAGGTGCTCGGCTGTAACTACGCCAGCGCCGACGTCGACGCCGAGACCGTACTGTACGTCGGCGGCGGGAAGTTCCATCCGCTCGGGCTGGCGATGGAACACCCGGACAAGCACGTCGTCATCGCCGATCCCGTGAACAACACGGTCGACGTGGCGGACACCGACGCGTTCATCAAGCAGCGCTACGGCGCGGTCCACCGGGCGATGGACGCCGAGAGGTGGGGGGTCATCTACTGCACGAAGATCGGTCAGGGTCGATGGGAGACCGCGACCGACATCGTCGAGGCGAACGAGAACGCCTACCTGATCACGATGGACGAGGTCACCCCGGACCGGCTGCGGAACTTCGACTTCGACGCGTTCGTCAACACCGGCTGTCCCCGGATCACGACCGACGACGGCCCGCGGTTCCACAAGCCGATGCTGACGCCGGGGGAATACGAGATCGCGGTCGGGAACGAACCGCTCGACTCGCTGGAGTTCGACACGTTCCACGGGACCTGGTGACTCTTCAGGTTCCTCCCCCCTCCGTCGCGAAGATCGCCCGTTCGAGACGATCGACGGTTCCCTCGACGTCCTCCGGTCGCGGGACGGTGATGTCCCGTTCCTCCCCCGCAAGGGAGATCCGCAACGTCTGCTCCCGTCCGTGCCAGTAGACGCCGCCCAGGAGAAGCGAGATCGCGAGGGAGAGCACGCCGACGACGACGAGGAACTGGTCGAGCCGTGCGAGCGCCGCAAGCAGGAGCTGGGTGGTCCGCAAGAGCGGTTCGATGCCGATCTGACCCGCGTCGACCTCCCCGAAGGACGCAGCCCCGGCAATCGAGCCGAAATCCACGGCCACCCCCGTCCCGAGGAGGAACAGCCCGACGACCCCGAGTCTGATGCCGTGATACAGGAGCCCGTCGTTCCCGATACTGCCGGGCTCGACGCCGGTGACGTTCGGTCGGTCGGCCTGTCGGAAGTTCTTCCCATCGAGTTCGGGCGTGAACGCGAGCACTCGGTGGCTGGTGACGACGACGCGGGCGGTTCCGGCGTCCACCGTTTCTCGAACCGACTCGCCGGCGTAAAGGAGTTCGTCGAGGCGTCCCTGCCAGCCCATACCGCCCAGTAGTTAGCAGGTCCCCTTAGCTCTGTGCAACGCGGCCCGTACGGAAACGGGAATCCGGGGCCGCGCCGTGCCGAAGCCGTTTTGCTCGCGGCTTCGCAACTGACAGCCATGAGCGATCAGCCGTCTGACGAGGGAGCAGCCGAGAAACGGGACGCCGATCACGATCACGACCACGACCACGGCCACGA
>JAZKTH010000009.1:0-27799 GCA_036625675.1 Haloferacaceae archaeon | reverse complement strand
ACGAGGACGGTTGCCGACCCGCTCGGAACAGACAGCGAATTCGTCTTCGCTGACATCACTGCCGAGTGATCAGGCGAACCGGCTATTTTCTGGCACCGTGTTTTCGATACCAGACACGTTCCCCGACCGGGGTCGCTTCGTCGTCGATTTCCAAACGGTCAACAAATAAATCTCGGACGGCAAGTGTCACAACCAACTCTACAGTCTCGTCAGCCTCCGTCCCAACGGTGACGAAGCAGTGCCCATTTCGGTGGTCGATCGATTCGATGGTTCCTGTCGACCACCGCTCGATATCGTGGGTCGGTTCCCGGGCATGGATCCGATCATGGTTCATACGACTCGGAGGGGCTTCATGCCTGTCTACTTTCCGCATCATCGAGCTAGGCAATCACATCAGCGGACTCCCGACTCCATTCATAGGCCGTGAACCCACCAGTGTCATTAAAAAAGTCGGCTCCGTGGTTTCATCCATCTAAAGCCATTTGAACCTGGCTCCCCGAACCGAAGGTATGCAACCCTCCAGGGAACGCGAGGACGTCGACGACGGGGCCGGGAGGTCAGTCGACGACCTCCTGGACGACGACCTCCTGGACGACGACCTCCTGGACGACGACGCCGTCGACGGGGGATCCTCGGACGGGCGGACCGCGACGGGCTCGGAGGCCGACGTTCCCCCGGCGGGCGTCGACTCCGCGGGCGAGGAGGGGGCCCCGTTGATCGGCATGGAGGGGCGGCTCGTCTCCGGGAAGGCGACGCTGCTCGCCCTTTTGCTCACAGCGGGCGGGATGTTCCTGGGCGGGGCGATCCCGCTCGTCGGCGGAATCGGCCGGTTCGTCGGCCTCTTCCTGGCGGCGTTCGTCGTCGGCCTGGTGGCCTCTCGCCGCCGGTACGTCGAGACGGGCCTCGTGGGGGCGGGCGCCGGGGCGGCCTCGGTGTTGTCGGGCTTTTCGGCGCCGCGTTCCTGCCGGTGAGTCTGCAGGTTCTGCGGGATTACGGCGTCACCGTCGCCGTGGTCGCTGCGGTCGTCGGACTGGTCCTGGCGACGCTGGGACACTACTTCGGTCGTGACCTCCGGGCGGGGCTGTCTCGGGATCTGGAGTGATGTTCCGTCCCGGGCCGCGCACCGCGCGTTCCCTCCTCATTCCCTTCCGAGCACCTTCCTGACGCACGAGGAGCCGAACGGGCCGAGTTCGCCGCCATCGAACTTGACGAAGTGTCCCGTCGAGAGCGAGGCTCCACACCGCCGGCAGTCGAACTCTCCCTCCCGCGTGACGACCTGACTCTCGAACCGCACGAACGTCCCGCCCCGGCGGATCCGGATCCGGCCGTCGCTCCGCTCGATCAGCCCGCGCCGGTCGGCGGCGTCGAGGATTTCCCGCGTGAGCGACGGGCTCGTCGTGATGGTCTCGATCCGGTCGACGACCGCCGAAACCGACAGTTCTTCGGCCTCCAGGTTCTCGATCAGCTCCAGCGCGAGCTCTTTTTTCCGCTCTCGCTCCGTCCTCGCGGAGTCCGTTCCGCTCGCCCGTCGATCGCTCACGTCCCCCGATTGCTCGGCGGACGTCATAACGGTTCGGTGGGGGAGGGGGAACCACAAAGCGTTTCCCGGGAACGCCTGGAGCTATCCCCGTGCATCGCCGCCGGGTCGCGCTGGGAACGGGCGTGCTCGTCCTCGTCCTCGCGGGCGCGTGGACGACGTCGCCGGAGCGGGCGCTGTCGGCGCTGACCTGGCTGGCGGATCGGCCGCTCGCGTTCGGGCTCGTCCTCGGGGGGGTCGCGGCGGTCAGGGCGTTCCTCGCCTGGCCGACGACGCCGCTGGCGATCGCGGCGGGCTACGGCTACGGGCTGTGGGGGATCCCGATCGGCGTCGCGCTGTTTACCCTGACCGCCGTGCCGCCGTACGTTCTCGCGGCCAGAACGGTCCCGGAGGGGCGATTCACCCGCGCTGGAGCGCGCCTCGTCGACGCCGGCGGGGCGGTCAGAACCGTCGCCGCGAGCCGGCTGCTTCCGGCCCCCTCGGACGTCGTGACGGTCGCGTGCGGCGCCGCCCGCGTCCCGCCGCGACCGTTCCTGGCGGGGACGGCGCTTGGAGAGCTTCCCTGGGTGATCGCCGGCGTCCTGATCGGGCTCTCGGCCGACTCGCTGCTCGCGGACGGGTTCGATCTGGACCTGCGGTTCGTCGCCGGAGTCGCGATCCTGGGGACGCTGTTGCTCGCGGGACCCGTGTACGAGGTGTACGCGGACGATAGGGGCGACGAGGACGATAGGGGCGACGAGGACGATAGGGGCGACGAGGACGATAGGGGCGACGCGGACGATCCCGGTGTCCGGAACGGGCCCCGGTGAGCTGGAGGGGGCGCGACCGTCCGGGCCTCGGGGGGCTTCTCACTTCCGGGCGACGCGGGTGAACGTGTCCAGGTGGTCGCGGATCTCCTCGGCGACGGCGACGGGTTCCTCGTGTTGCACCCAGTGTGTGGCGTCCTCGTGGGTCTTGAGCCGGCTGTTCTCGCAGTACTCCAGGCTCTCTCGGGCCATCTGCCGCTCGAGAAAGCCGTCCTGCGCTCCCCAGATCACCATCGTCGGCGGCTCGACGCGCTCCGTCTCCGGCTGCGGGCGGTCCCGCCCGACCGCCCGGTACCAGTTCACCATCGCAGTGAACGCCCTTGGACGGTCCCACGCCCGGCGGTACCGACGGAAGTCGGTCGTAGAGAAGGTTCCGGGGAGGCTGGTGCGCCGCATCCCCCGGACCAGGAGGCGCCAGTTGCCGGCGCGGGCGACCCGTTCCGGCACGCGCGGGAGCTGGAAGCCGAGAACGTACCAGCTGCGGAGCCGCTGGGACCAGCTCTCCTCGAGCCGTCGGTACATGACCGACGGGTGGGGAACGTTGACCGCCACGAGCGAGGAGACACGTTCCGGACGGTGCATCGCGAGCCACCAGCCGACGGCCGCGCCCCAGTCGTGGCCGACGACCCCCGCCGACTCCCGGTCGTGTGCCTCGATCAGTCCGGCGACGTCGCCGGCGAGTTCGTCGATGTGGTACGCCGAGACCGGCGAGGGCTTCTCGCTGCGGTTGTAGCCGCGCTGGTCGGGGACGACGACCCGATAGCCGGCGTTCGCAAGGGGGGCGATCGCCTCGTGCCAGCCGTACCAGAACTCCGGAAACCCGTGTAAAAGCACCACCAGCGGCCCGTTTTCCGGGCCCGCGCGGACGGCGTGGAGTTCGACGTCGTTCGCGTCGATCCGGACGGACTCCCCCGGCACTTCCGGCGGAATCTCGGGCAATCCGTCCCCGCCTCCTCCGTCGCCTCCGGACATGTTCGTACGGTACGGGCGGCGTGCATTTATAGAAAGGGAAAGGCGAAAACCCACGGCTTCAGCCGTGGGTAGCTCGAAAATCGTGGGACGGGTGGTCTGACCTCGGCGGTAGACGCGAAATCCGGGGACGGCCGGCTTCGATACTGAAGCGATAGGGAATCGAAACTTCGGGAACGAAAGGTTCGACCGGTAGCTGGGGTGAGAAGCAAACGAAAAGGGGCAAAAGAGGCGAAAACGTAGGGTACGTATGAGCGATCACAGTCCGGTCAGGACGCTCCTCCTGGCGGCGATCCTGCTTTTCGTCGGCTTCCCCCTGTTGCTGCTGATTCTCGCGTTCGCTACCGGGTCGACCGCGGCGATCGGCGGCGGAATGATGGGCGGCGGAATGCTGGCGTTCGGGATGCCGATGTTCGGCGGCTGGTTGCTGTTCGTGCTGCTGGTGCTCGGGGGCGGGTACCTCCTCCTGAGCGAGCGGGACGGGACCGAGAGGACGGCCGATCGGGAGGGGCGTACGACTGCCGGAAGCGACCTGGCCAGGACGACTGCCCGCGGGGAGGTCGACGAGGACGCGGCGCTGGCCACGCTGCGCGAGCGCTACGCCCGGGGCGAACTCGACGAGGCGGCGTTCGAACGGAAAGTGGAAGCGCTGCTTGAGACGGAGTCGCCGGAGAGCGCACGCGAACGGGTCGAAGACCGGGAGACGTAGGACGTAGGGCGGCGACCGCGTACCGGACATCGGAATCTCACTCGTTCTCGCCGGAACCCTCCGTCGCTGTCAGGGTCCACACCGCGATGATCCCGAGCCCGACGGCCGGGAGCAGCGGCAACACCAGGTAGGTCGTCAAAAACGGGAGGCCGAAGCTTCCACCCAGGACCGGGTACAGGTAGATCGCGCCGGGGATGCCGAGGAAGGCGACGAAGACGACGCCGACGAGCAGCCAGCCGGTGCGACCGAGGTCGGCGTCTTCCTCAGAGTTCACTGTCCGGTTTTACGACCACCTTGCCAAAGCCTTCACGGTTCTCCAGCAGCTCGTGCCCCCGGTCGGTTCGGCTCATCGGGAGCACCTCGCGGATCCGCGGCTCGAACGTGCCGTCCCACACGAGCGAGAGCACGTCGTCGGCCTGGCCGGGGGTCGCCATCGTCGATCCGATCACCGAAAGCTGGTTCCAGAAGATCCGGTTCAGCCCCGCCGGGGGATTCGGGCCGGTGGTCGCGCCGCAGGTGACGAGGCGCCCCCCTTTCGCGAGCGACTTCAGCGAGTCCTCGTAGGTCGCCTCCCCGACGTGGTCGACGACGACGTCGACGCCGCGCTTGTCGGTCCGGTCTCGGATCTCCGAGGCGACGTTCCGGGCCTCGTAGTCGATGAGGTGGTCGGCCCCGCAGTCGGCCGCGTACGAGAGCTTCTCCTCGGTGGAGGCCGCCGCGAACACCTCCGCCCCGGCGTGCGCGGCGATCTGGACGGCCGCGTGGCCGACGCCGCCGGAGGCGCCCAGCACGAGCACGTCCTCGCCGGGCTCGATCGCCGCCCGGTCGACGAGCATCCGCCAGGCGGTCTGGAACACGAGCGTCGCCGAACCGGCGACCTCCCAGTCAACGCCCTCGGGAACGGGGATCAGGTTGTCCTCGGGGACGGCCGCGCGCTCGGCGTGGAGACCGGGGAGGTGTTCCCCGAGGATCCGGTACCGGACGCACATCGACTCGTCGCCGTCCCGGCAGAACTCGCAGCGACCGCAGGCGACGCCGGCCGAGACCGCCACGCGGTCTCCCGGCTCGAACCGGACGACCTCCGGCCCGGTTTCGAGGACGACCCCGGCGGCGTCGCTGCCGGGAACGTGTGGCATCTCGAGGTCGATCCCGGGGAGCCCCCGGCGGGTCCACACGTCGAGGTGATTCAGCGCCCCCGCCTTCACGTCGATCAGTACCTCCTCCCGCCCGAGTTCCGGCTCGGGACGGTCGGCGTAGGTGACGACGCTCCGGTCCCCGTGTTCGGTGAATTGCACCGCCTTCATGTGGGAACCCCCGTCCGGAGCCGTGAAAACTGTGGCTCCTTCCGGTCGTCCGGCCGGGAACCTCCCCCGTCCGAACGTCCGCACAACGGCTTTGGGTTCCCGGAGCGAACGCCGTGCAACTGCATGCCGGGGGAAACGCACCGTGCGGTCGCGATCAACGTCGGCGCGAACACGACGCTCCCGGGGTTCCGCGGTCCGATCTATCCGGACGGCAGCTTCGAGTACGTCCCGATCCCGGAGCGCGAGCCGACCGACCCGGACGCGGCGGTACCGACCTACGCCGACCTCGCGCCGCACCTCCAGGTCTCCGTTCCCGGGGAGCTCCTGGACCGACGTGTCCACCTGGATCCGGAGTTCGCCACCTATCCGCTCTGTGAGCGCTACACTTACGGCGACGAGCACGGCGTGAAGGCCGGACCGCTCTCGGGGCTCGATCCCGGCGACAGGCTGTACTTCTACGCCACGCTCTCGACGGTCGACCCGGCCGAGCTCGACGGCGATTGGCTCGCCGACGAGGACGCCGACGGGGACCCCGGCGGCCGACGACCCGGCGACTGGATCCCGCCCCGGTGGGGGGCGTACCTGATCGGGCACTTCGAGGTCGCCCGCGTCGTCACCGGGGATGCGTACGCAGCGCTGTCGCCGGAGGAACGGCGCCCGTTCGCGAACAACGCTCACGTGAAGCGGCAGACCGTCGACGCGGAGGCGTTCGTGCTCGGGACCGACGACTCCCGGCTGTACGACCGTGCGGTCCCCCTCTCGACTCCGGCGGCCGGGGGCGAGGCCACCGAGGTGGTGACCCGGCTGTCGAACGATTCCGGGCGGGGGCCCTGGTGGCGTCGCGTGCTCCGGTTCGAACCGGCGGCGGCGGCCGAACTCGCAGCCACGGTCGAGGAACGGAGCCGGGCTGGCTCCGCCGGGACCTGACTGCCCTTCCTCCGAATTTACTCGATTCCGTATCCGAGTACACTTATAGTGATCCGGCCACGTAGGAACGCACATGGAACCCAGGGACGCCGTCAAACAGCTCGAGTACGTCTTCGACGCGAACACGGACGCGGTCGGCGCACGGCACGCGCCGATGTACGGGCGGACGTTCGAGCGCGTCGCCGAGCGCGGTTCCGGGGCCGACATCGCGACGGTCGCCGGCGAGCTCGGCGCCCGGATCAGCGAGGGCGGGCGGCCCACCGCGGCGGAGGCGGACGCGCTCGCGGAGGACGTGCTCGACCGGCGGGCGCTGACCGACGGCGGCGACTGATCGACCCGGCCTCTCGTCGCCGGACGCGTCGATCGTAGCCGCGTCCTTTCCTGTTCTCGTCGCCGCGACCGTGCCGGCTGATTCCGGCAGTCCGTCTCCGACACCACAACTGTTAGGCGCTGCCGGCGCCGAGGGGAGCCGTGGACGATCTGGTCCCCTGGCTTCGCGACCGACCCTACTACGAGGGACAGCTCGTCGCTCACGAGCGCGAGCCGGGTCGCGCTCCGCGGACAGCCGATCTCGCGCTCGAACCGCGCCTCGAGGACGCGCTGATGGGGCGAGGAATCGAGGAACTGTACGCCCACCAGGTCCGGGCAGTCGAGGCGATCCGGGACGGGAAGGACGTCGTCCTCGCGACGGAGACGGCAAGCGGGAAGTCGCTCGCCTACACCGTGCCGGCGTTCGAGCGCGCGATGGATCACGGCGGCCGGACGCTGTACGTCGGCCCGCAGAACGCCCTGATCGCGGACCAACTGGAGAGCCTGTCGGATCTCGCTCGCGGCCTGGGCTTCGGGTCCCGCGTCTCCGTCGATCAGTACACCGGACGGCTCTCGCGGGCCGAAAAGCGGGACGTTCGCGACCGCCGCCCGACCGTCCTCCTGTCGAACCCCGACATGCTCCACTACGCGCTGCTCCCGCACGGCTACCGGCTGTGGGAGTGGTTCCTCTCCTCGCTCGAGCTCGTGGTCGTCGACGAGGTGCACACCTACCGCGGCGTGTTCGGCTCGCAGGTCGCCTCGACGCTCAGGCGGCTCGGACGGCTCTGCGAGCGGTTCGACGCGAACCCCCAGTTCGTCTGCTGTTCGGCGACGATCGGCAACCCGGTCGAGCACGCCGCCCGGGTGACCGGCCGGCCGGCCGACGGGTTCGAACTCGTCGACGACGACGCCTCCGGTCGGGGGCCGCGCCACTGGGTGCTGTGGAATCCCCCGGAGTACGGCGATCGGGACGGTTCCGGCGGCGCCGCCGGGGGCGGTTGGGGCGGCTCGGGCGACGGGGGCGGGCGGGCCCCCGGTCGCCGGCGGTCGAGCCACACGGAGTCGATGCGGCTGTTCGTCGACCTGCTCGTCCGGGGGCACCAGACGCTCGCGTTCACGCGGGCCCGCCAGACCGCCGAGCGCTACGCCCAGGAGAGCGCGCGGGAACTGCGGGAGCGCGGCGCCCACGACCTGGCGGGGGCCGTCCGGGCGTACCAGGCCGCGCTCCGGGGCGATCGCCGCCGGGAGATCGAGAGCGAACTCGACGCGGGCGAGATCCGGGGGGTCTGGTCGACGAACGCGCTCGAACTCGGCGTCGACGTGGGCGGCCTGGACGCGGTGATCCTCGACGGCTACCCCGGCACCCGGATGGAGACGTTTCAGCGCGCGGGACGGGCCGGTCGCGGGGCGGATCCGGCGGCGGTGATCCTGGTCGCCGGCGAGGACCAGCTCGACCAGTACCTGATGGGCAATCCGGGGGAGTTCTTCGGGGGCGAGCCCGAGGACGCCGTGACGGATCCGGAGAACGATCGGCTGCTCAGGCGACACGTCGCGTGCGCGGCCGACGAGAACTGGCTATCCCCCGGGGACGAGCGCTACTTCGGGGGGTCGTTCCCGGGCGTCGTGGCCGAACTCGAGCGGGCGGGAACGCTCTCGCGTCGGGAGACCGACGCCGGCCTCCGGTGGCTGTACGACGGCGACGGGAGCCCGCAGCACGGGATGAACCTCCGGACAGCCGACGACCGGGAGGTCGACCTGCTCGACCGCCGGGACGGGGAGGTGATCGCCTCGCTGGGCTTCTCCGACGCGCTCCGGGACGCACATCCCGGCGCGATCTACCACCACCAGGGCGAGACCTACGAGGTCGCCGATCTGGACCTCGACCGCGACGTCGCCGAACTCGCGCCCACGTGGGCCGACTACTACACGAAGGTGCTCACGGACAAGACGATCGTCGTCGGCGAGGACCGAACGGAGCGTCCGCTCCCTGACCGTCCCGACACGTCGGTCCGGTTCGCCGACCTCACGGTCACCGAGCGGGTGACGGGCTACGAGCGCCGGGACGGCTCCACGGGGGAGCCGCTCGGTCGAATCGACCTCGACCTGCCGGAGACCTCCCTCCCGACGACCGGGTTCTACGTGACGGTGCCGCCGGACGTGGAGCGGGAGATGCGCGCGTTCGGTTCGAACGCGGGTTCGGAGGGGGAACCGGTCCCCGGCGGCGAACTGGCGCTCGCGGGCGGCATCCACGCCGCCGAACACGGGGTGATCTCGCTTTTCCCGCTGGAGTTCCTGTGCGACCGGGCGGACGTCGGCGGGCTCTCGACGCCGTCGCACCCTCACACCGGCCGCCCGACGGTGTTCGTCTACGACGGCTATCCCGGCGGCATCGGCCTCACCCGCCGGGGGTTCGAGGTCGCCGAGTCGCTGTTCGAGCGGACCGCACGGCTCGTCGACGGTTGCGGCTGCGAGGACGGCTGTCCGGCCTGCGTGCACTCGCCCCACTGCGGCAACGCGAACGAGCCGCTCGCGCCCGATCCCGCCGTGCTGTTTTTAAGTCGTCTGGTCGGAGCCCGGGCGGGTTTATAAAAACCGTGGCCGGGAACGGCTCACTCCACGCCGCCGTCGGCTTCCGTCACTGTCGTCACTTCCCCGGCGGACACGACGGCAGACGGCGAGAGTTCGGTGTCCTCCCACGCCGGCAGCCGCGTGTCCGGCCCGGGCGGACGGATGCCGGAGGCGTACCTCCGGCTCTGCTCTCGCTCGGCGTCCCGATCGTACGAGAGTCCGTTGAACGCCGCGTCGGCGGCGTACTGCTCGAGGAGTTCGGACGCGGCGCCCCGGTAGGCCTCGCCGAGGGCGGCGTACTCGACCTCGACGCCGTGGTCCTCGAGCGCCCGGAACAGCGCGGCGCCGACGTATTCGGCCATGTTCGATAGCCCGGCGTCGCCCTCCACCGGATGGTGGTCGTGCCGGTGGAGCCCGAGGTCGACCTGTGCGCTGCCGCGCGGGCCGACCGCGTCGAACGCTTCCCCGAGGACGCCGATTTCGAGCCCCCACGTTCGCTGGATCCGGATCCGTTCGGCGAGTTCGGCTGTGAGCGCGAATTCGCCGGCCAGCGGGTAGCGAAACGCCGAGAGGTAGCGGAGGACGGGCTCGTCGTGTCGCCGTTCGAGCGCCCGCAACAGCGGGGCCACGAACAGCCGGGTGAGGCGGCCGTACAGCCGGCCGTTCTCCACCCGGGCGTAGTAGCCCTTGACGAAGTCGTACCCCCCCTGGAGGGGGGCCAGGAGCCGGGGAACGTGCTCCCGCGAGTACGTCGTCGCGTCGGCGTCGTGAACGGCGACGTAATCCGCCCGCCGTGCGGCGACGCCGAGCCCGAGCCACACGTCCCGGCCCTTCCCCAGTTCTCCCTCCAGTCCGTGGTCCGCGAGCGTCTCGTCGACGGCGTCGGCGTTGCACCACAGCACCGTCACCGGGAGGTCGAAGGAGCGGACCCACCCGCCGAACGCCGCCGCGACGTCCCCCGGGGCGCGCAGCGGGACGATCACTTCGGCGGGATCGATCGCCGACAGGACCTCGAAGACCCGGGTCGACTTCGCGGCCTCCGTGGTGTCTGCGGCGATCGGCACGACGACGGCCGCGTCCCCGACCGGCGCCTCCGGGACCGCCCCCACGAGGTCGTGCAGGGTCGCA
Source organism: Haloferacaceae archaeon (assembly GCA_036625675.1). Lineage (GTDB taxonomy): Archaea > Halobacteriota > Halobacteria > Halobacteriales > Haloferacaceae > Halalkaliarchaeum. Next base: position 17,542 of record JAZKTH010000009.1, on the reverse strand, counting down.
ATTCGCTCCTGCGCGTAGTCCATCAGCGTCCCCCCGGCGAACGCCCTCCGGTCGCCCCTCCAGCCGTCGATCCGTCGGCCGATCCTCCCCCGGCGCCGAGAGCTTCGATTACCGGTTCGAGGGCCGACGTGGCTGGAAGCTCGGTCGCAAGCGACGCGAGCGCCGCCTCCGACCCCCCGAGCAACAGCGCCCCGTCGCCGCGCCGGACCGTCACGCCTTCCCGCTTCGCGGTCGCGAGCAGCGTCCCCGCCGCGTCCGGGCCGATGCCGGACACCTCGAAGACTTGGCCGACGAGCTCTTCGGCGGCGGGGGCCTCGGCGCCGATCCGTTCGAGGTGGCGTCGCAGCTCCCCGGCCCGGCGCACCTCGAGCCGGGCGACCGAGACGCCGTCCCCGACGACGCGGTCCCGCTCGGTGAACGCGTCGCCAACGAGCGCCGCGTCCCGGGTTTCGGCGACGTCGTGGGTGCGGACGACGTGCGCCCCGCGTTCCACGGCCATCGACGTGGCGGCCAGGCTCACCGGCAGCGCCTCCTCGGTCGACCGGCCGGCGATGTGCCGCAGGAAGTTCTTCCGGTTGATCGAGACGAGTATCGGCCGCCCGAAGCCGCGGAACTCCCGCAACCGCCGGAACGTCTCGCGGTCGTCCTCGATCGTCTTTGCCTCGCTCCATCCCCCGAAGGCCGGATCGACGATCGTCTTCTCGGTGAACCCGTTCCCCTTGAGCGCCTCGTAGACGCGGTCCACGTAGTCGGCCTGTCGGGCCCACGACGGCGAGCGCGCCGTCGCCCAGTCGACGTCGCAGACGGCGCCCGGACGCGCCAGGTCCGGCGGGCTCGCCATCTTGCTCACCGCGACGTCGTACTCGCGACACACCGCCGGCATCTCCGGATCCGCGAAGCCGCAGACGTCGTTGACCATGTCGAATCCGCGGTTCAGCGCCGCCTCGGCGACCTCGGCGTAGCGGGTTTCGATCGAGAAGACCGGATCGCCGCTCACCGACTCGATCGTTTCGACGGCCGTGTCGAGCCGCTCCAGTTCCTCCGCCGGGGACAGCGCCTCGAACCGCTTGTTGGCCGACTCCAGCCCCACGTCGACGATGTCCGCCCCCTCATCGACGAGTTCCTCGTCCACGTAGGCGGCGGCCTCGCCGGGGTCGTCGTGGACCGACGGATCGTAGGGCGACTCGTCGCTGACGTTCAACACGCCCATGATGCGGGGCGGGTAGTCGTCGCCGATGGGCAGCCCTGCAGCGTGGACCGTACGCATGTCCGTTATACGGGGATCAGCGGGTTAAGTGTTGACGATCGACGGGGTGAGCGTCCGCCGACGCGGTCGTGGAGCGCCCGGCCAGGGGTTCATATGCGATGCCGAAGCAGTCCGGGGCGACGCATGTCGACGCGACGGAACGACCCGGGACGCGATGGCGGAGAGTGCACGGACGACCGGCGGGATCCCGAGGCTCGATCCGGGCCGGCAGACGGGGTAGCCAGACTCGAGAGCGAGATCGACGAACTCGAGTCCCGCGTGGCGGAGCTCGAGGCGGCGACTGAGGCGCTTCGCGGCTACGCCGGCAGCGTCCGGTCGGTCAACCGCGCGGTCGAGCGCCGGGCCGACCGCGCCCTCGCCACTGCGGAGCGGCTGGAGGGAATCGTGAGCGGAGCCAGCAACGGAAACGGGGCCGGAACGCCGGGCGGCCGGATCGGAGAGTTCTCGGAAGCGGTGACCGATCGGGATTCGGAGGACGGTTGATCGGCCGTGTTGCGTCCGGCGGTGTCGGTGGTGCTCGCGCTCGCGCTCGTGGGAATCGGGACGGCGGCTCTGTCGGCGACCGAGGCGCAACGGGCGTCGACGGCGATCGACGGGGACGTGGACCGCCTCGAACGCGCCGCCGCCGAGCTCGCCGCCACGTCGACGGCGACCCGGAGCCTCGACTGCGCGGGCCGCGTTCCGGTGACCGTCACCGTCCCCGACGGATCCCTCGCGACCGCGCGGGTGGACCGCCTCACGCTCGGCTGTCCGATCGGGCGCGCGGAGGCGGACTGCTCCCGCTGGCAGGCGCGCTACCGGCTGCCGGGTGGCGAGGTTCGGCGGATCGCCGTCGAGGGTCCCCGGCTCCGGACCCTCGACGACCCGCTCGTCCTCGGGCCCGGGGAGCACCGGCTGGTGCTCGCACACGTCAGACTACGCGGAGGCGATGCGTCGGCAGGTGATCGCGGGGCCGACGCCGACCGTTTCGGGCCGTCTGACGTCGCCCGTTCCGGATCGGGGGACGCCGTCGTCGTGGTCCTCGCCAGCTCCGACTAGAGGTCCTCTTCGATGACCTCGCCGACGGCGAAGTTGGACTTGACCTCGGTCACCTCGATCTTGACCCGTTCCCCGACGTCTGCCCCGGGGACGATGATCACGTACCCCCGCTCGACGCGGGCGATCCCGTCGCCCTGTTTGCCGAGATCCTCGATCTCGACGTACCGGATCTCGCCGGGTTCGACGGGGGGCTGGGGGCCGTCACCGTGGTCACTGGCCGAGGACGCGGACGATTCGTTCGACTCCGCCTGTCCGGCGATGAGCGCGACCCGATATGTGTCCCCGGCCGAGAGGGAGCCCGTTTCGACCTCGCGTCGGGGCACCTCGATTACGTATCCGTCACCGTCATCGCGCAGTTCCGCACTGAACAGACAAAGCAGGTTATCGGAGATTTCCATAGCAGACTCTACCCATCGCGTAGGTATCTGTCCTAATAGTTGTACCGCCGTCGCGGGCGTCTTGCCCCTGGTGGGTGGGGACTACGTCTATCGTTCGAACCCGTCGAGCTTCGAGAGGTGGCCGTCTCCCGACAGTGCCGACTCGAGCCGTTCGACGCTGGACTTCCCGACCCTGTCGGGGTTGGCGTGGACCCGGACCTCCTGGACGCCGACCGGCACGAAACCGAGATCCAGCGCCGTCGCGGTCGCCCTGAGTCCGAGCCCGACGTCGGCGTCGCCGTCCGCGACCGCCCGTGCCGGGCTCTCGAACGCGCGCGCCTCCAGCCCGAACCCGTCGATGGCGTCGACGAGCGCCGCGCGGTCGGTTCCGCGTTCCTCCGCGAGCGTCTCGAGTTCGGCCTCGAGGCTGGCTCGCAGCCCGGAATCCGTCGTCCGGTTGCGGAGCGTGACCTCGCGGTCGACGAGGTCGGCCACGCCGTCAACGCCGTCGGGGTTCCCCGGCGGGACGACCAGCCCCCACTCGCGGGACCAGCCCCCGAGCTCGACGGCGTCGATCGAACGGCGCACCGGGCCGGCGGTGACGGCCACGTCGGGCAGCCCGTCGCGGAGCCGCCGGACGCCCTCCCGGGTCCCGACCGGGAGATACCGCGGCCGTTCCAGCCGGTCGAGCAGCCGGTTGAGCGCAGGGTCGTCCTCGCCCACGCCGAGCAGCGTCGGCGGTCGGACGTCCGGGGAGAACAGTTCGACCTCCACGCGCTCTCCAGCCTCCAGGTAGTCGGTGTCCGGACCGATCGGGACCACCCCGTCGGCCTCGACGAGGCTGGTGGTCGCGCCCGAGCCCTTGTCCACCGGATAGACGAGCGGTTCGTCTCCCTCCCCGGCTCCGTCGTCGCTTTCCCCGGTTTCGAGCAACCCGACCGAGAGGAACCGGAGTCGACCCTCGCCGTGTCGTTGCTGGACGGCCATCCGGCCGGATACGGTCGCGGTCTCGGGCTCGGGGAGCCCGGAGGCCGACCGGATCGCCGACGCCACGAACGTCCGGAAGATCGAGAGTGCCGAGACCGGGTAGCCGGGGAGGCCAACGTACGCGGATTCGCCGCCGTCGGCGCGGTCGATCCGGCCGATCAGCATCGGCTTGCCGGGCTTCACCGCCACCCCGTGCAACAGGAGTTCCCCCCGCTCCTCGACGACGCGGTAGATGACGTCGACGGCGCTCGCGGAGGTGGATCCGGAGGACAACACCAGGTCACACTCGTCGGCGGCGCGGGAGAGCAGCCGCTCCATCGCCTCGGCGTCGTCGTCGACGTGTGGGTACAGCGTCGTCTCCCCGCCGGCCTCCTCGACGGCGGTCGCGATCGTGTAGCTGTTGACGTCGTAGATCTGGCCGCGCTCGTCCGCCAGCGGTTCCCCGGGCCGAACGAGCTCGTCCCCGGTCGAGATGATGCCGACGGTCGGACGGCCACGCACCGGCACCTCCTCGACTCCCAGCGCCGACAGCAGGCCGATCTCCCGCGGGGTGAGCCGGGTCCCGGGACCGAGTGCACGCGCGCCGGCGGCGATGTCCGCACCCGCGAGCATCACGTTGTCGCCGGGGGCCACGGCCGTCCGCATCGCCACCCCGTCCCCGGCGGCGTCGGTCCGCTCGACCATCATGACGGCGTCGGCCCCCGGCGGGAGCACCGCCCCGGTCGAGATCTCCGCGCAGGTCCCCGGCTCGACCGTGACGCCGGGCTCCTCGCCGGCGTGGACCTCGCCGACGGGCTCGAGCACGGCGGGGTTCGCCTCGTCGGCCCCGAAGGTGTCGGCGGCCCGGACCGCGTAGCCGTCCTTCCCCGCCCGGTCGAAGCCCGGGACGTCCCGCTCGGCGTCGATCCGCTCGGCGAGCACCCGTCCCCGTGCCTCCTCGAGGGGGACCGTCTCCGGTTCTCCCGCGAGGTCGAGCGACGCGATCGCCTCCCGGGCCTCCTCGGGCGTTGCGAGGTCGCGGAACTGCTTGCGGTCGGTCATGCCGACCACTCCCAGTCCTGGACGACGACGGTTTCTCCCTCGTCGAACCCCTCCCGCGCCTCCGGAACGACCACCCAGCCGTCGGCCAGCGCGACCGAGGAGAGCACGCCGGAGCCGGACGCGCGGGTCGGCGTCGCAGTCGGGGACGGGTTTTCGTCCTCGGCGTCCCCGGCGTCCTCAGCGTCCTCGTCCGGTTCCAGTCGAACCCGGGCGAACGTCCTGCTGCCGGGTTCGCTCGGGATCTTTCGCGTCAGCGTCGCGGACCGCGTCGGGTGGGGCGGCACGGGCATTCCGCCGACGTCCTTGAGCACCGGGCGGAGGAACTGAACGGCGTTGACGATGCAGGCGACGGGATACCCGGGGAGCATGAGCACCGGCGTCCCCTCGACGACGCCGAGCGCCACGGGGTGACCCGGCTTGAGGGCGACGCCGTGGACGAGCACCTCGCCGATCCCGTCGATCACCTCCGGGATAAGGTCCCGTTCCCCCACCGAGGAGCCGCCGGTGGTGACGACGACGTCGTGGTCGAGGTCCCGTCGGACCGCCTCCCGGAGCGCGTCTTCGTCGTCGGTGACGACCTCGCGGTAGGTCGCGTCTCCACCCCAGCGTTCGACGAGCCGGGAGACCGTCAGGCCGTTGGTCTCGATCACCTCTCCCGGGCCGGGGTCGTTCTGGACGAGTTCCTCGCCGGTCGGCACGACCGCGACCCGGGGTCGGTCGTACACCGTTACCTCCCCGAGGCCGACGGACTTCAAAAGCCCCAGATCCGAGGGGCGAAGCCGGTGTCCCGGCTCGTAGAGCCGCTGCCCCTCGGCGACGTCCTCGCCGGCGTCGCCGACGTTCTCCCCCTCGGCGACGGCGTCGAACACCTCGAGTTCGGCGGGGTCGCCGTCGGGGCCGATCTCCTCGACCTGTTCGATCATCACGACGGCGTCGGCCCCGTCCGGCATGTCGCTGCCGGTGTGGACCCGGGCGGCCTCCTCGGGACCGACCGGGCCGTCGGTCGGACGGAGGACCCCTGGGGACCTTTCGGAGGCTCCGAAGGTGTCGGCCGCCCGAACCGCGTAGCCGTCCATCGCCGCGCGGTCGTACCCGGGGACGGGATTCGGTGCCGTCACCGTCTCGGCGACGGTCCGTCCCTCGGCGTCCGGAAGGGGCACTCGTTCCGTGCGTCCGTGAGGCGTCGCGACCTCCCGGATCGTCGACCTGGCTCGCGCCACCCGGGTGCGCCGTTTGAACCCGGACTCCTGTCGGTCGTGGCTCATGGCTCAGCATTCGTCGCGCGGAGTATAAGACTGACCAGTCGCGGCTGCCCCCTCGACCGGACGGGGCGGGCGGGAGCCGAACGGGAGAAAGCGGGAGCCGGACGGGAGAAACGGGACTCGCGTGGGCGACGCGTCAGGCGCCGGTGGGGACGGGCAGCCTCACCGGAGCTCTTTCCACTCGCGTCCGCACTCGGGACAGGTCCGGACGTCGAACACCTCGTCCGGGTCGTCGAGCCGTTTCAGCACCTCCTCGCACTCGGAGCACTTGAGCCGCTCGTAGTTGTCCTTGAACAGTTCCCCGTCCCGGAGCCCTTTGCGCGTCGACTTCATGTTCGGGGGTTCGACGGCGGGGCTGTTAAATACCGTGCTCCGGAGGCGCAGGTGATCCGCCACGTCGACCGGCGTATCAACAGCTTTGTGGCGACCGCCACGGTACGGGGAGTGTGTCGCGCGTTCGGCTGTTCGGATCGCTCTGCGGGATGGTGTTCCTCGTCAACTTCGCGCGGATCGTCTTCGCGCCGTTCGTCGGGGTCTTCATGGACGTCTTCGGCGTCCAGGAGGGCACCATCGGTCTGGTGGTCACGCTGGCGTGGGTCGGCAGCGCTTCCCTCCGGCTCCCTACCGGCTACCTCCTGACGAAGGTCCCGCGTCACTACGTCGTGCTGGGTGCGGGAATGGTCTTGACCGCGGCCTCGGTTTTCATCGCGACCGCCGCCTCCGTTCCGGCGGTGATGGCCGGCGCGTTCGCCATGGGACTCGCCTCGGGCGCCTACTTCGTCGCCGGGAACCCACTCGTCTCGGAACTGTTCCCGGATCGCGTCGGACGGTCCCTGGGCGTTCACGGGATGGCGGCCCAGTTCGGCGCGGTGCTTGCCGCCCCCATCGTCTCACTCGCGGTGGTGTACGACTGGCGGTTCGTCTTCTTCGGGACCGGGGTCGCCGCCGCGACGATCACGCTTTTGATCTTCCTGACCGCTCGCCGTGCCGACCTCCCGGACGCGGGAACGAGGGATCGCGACTTCTTCGGCGCGGCCAGAAACGAGTGGCGGATCATCCTCACCGGAGTGTTGATGGTGGGGGCGGTCGGGTTCGTCTGGCAGGGCGTGTTCAACTTCTACGAGCAGTACATGCTCTCGAAGGGGCTCCCGGAGGCGTTCGCCCGGAACGCGCTCACGGTGCTTTTCGGCGCCGGGGTGCCGGCGTTCCTCATTAGCGGTCGCCTGGTCGACCGGCTGCCGCACGTGCCGTACATCCTGGGTGTGATCGGGACGTTCCTCGCGAGCGTCTTCGCGCTCGTGCTGTCGTCGAACCTGCTGGTCGTCGTCTTCCTTTCGGCCGCCGTCGGCTTCGCGATCCACGCGCTGTTCCCGGCGATGGACACTTACCTGCTCGACACGCTTCCGGACGCGACGCGGAGCAGCGCCTACGCGTTCTACTCGGCGTCGATGATGCTGGTGCAGGCGGGCGGGGCCTCCGCCGTCGGCACGCTCGTGGAGCGCGGTTTCTCCTACGACGCCGTCTTCGGGGGGCTTCTATTGATCCTCCTCGCGGTTCTATTGTTGCTGGTCGGGCTGGAACGGGCCGGCCGACTCCCGTGACCGGCGGCCCGTCCCTGGACGGGGACCGTCCACGCGGGACGACCCGTCCGCGCCTGATAATGCCTGTTGTAGACGGTTACCGGTCGACCGCCACGCACTCGGGCGGTCGACACGGTAACTTCCGACAACAAACATTATCACAGTCCGTGCGTCGAGCGACCGGACGAGCTTTGTCGCTCGCGTTCGTTCCCCGGGACGTGACCGACGACACCGCCCGGGACGCGACCGACGAAACCGCCGGCGACGACGGAGATCCGGACTTCCTCGATCCGGACGCGCTCGCGGGCGTGGTCGACCTGTTCGGCTCGCTGACGCGGGAGGAACTGGCCGACGCGGTCGCGGAGCTCGCGTTCAAGCGCGGGACGACGGTCGAGGACGGGACCGTCCAGCGCGCGATAGACGACGCCGTGGCGTCGTACGCCCTCGCCGCAATCGAGGTGGACGGTGAATCCGACGGACAGCCCACGCGGCTTGCGGTGGGACCGACCGCGTTCCCGACGCTGCCCGACGGTGCGGCGGACCTCCCGCACATCCTCGAGTTCGACGCGGACGATCGGGCCCTCGATCGAGACGCGGTCGCCGCTGCTGTCGAGGAGCGGCTCCGGCGTGAGGCCGCCCGTGCGGCCGCCGAGGGGGACGACGATCGGCTCGAGACGCTGCTCGACGTCTGCTTCGACGTCGACGTCTGGGCCGGGACCGACACCGACGGGGTGCGCCGCGACATCGAGCGCGCCCTGGAGTAGCCGGCGATCGCCCGCATTCGTCGGGCTGGAACGGCCCCACAGAGATATATGTCGCCCGGCGCGTACACGTGCGTATGGATCTCGCGCGGGTGGCCCGCCACGATCCCGTCTGGATCAGCGGGGCGAGGCGGGAGGCGGCAGTGCTCGTGCCGGTGATCTACCGGGACGACGAGCCGCGGCTCCTTTTCACCAAGCGGGCGGAACACCTGGGCGAGCACCCCGGACAGATGAGCTTCCCCGGCGGGGGTCGCGAGCCGGTCGACGGGGACCTCCAGGCGACCGCGCTGCGCGAGGCCCGCGAGGAGATCAGCCTCCGACCCGAGGAGTCGACGATCGTCGGGCGGCTGGACGACATCGAGACGGTGAGCGGCTACGCCGTCCGGCCGTTCGTCGGGCGGATCCCGGATCGGGAGTACCAGCCGGACGAACGCGAGGTGGCCGAGATCGTTCCCATCGCGGTCGACGAACTCACCGATCGCGACAACTACGAGTCCCAGCGTCGGGAACATCCCCGATACGGCGAGGTCCGGCTCCACTTCTTCCACGTCGACGGCTACACCGTGTGGGGGGCGACGGCGAGAATGCTGGTGCAGTTCCTCGAACTGACCGTCGACTGGGAGCTGCCGCCCGAACCTAGCCGGGTCGTCGACGAGGACGCGGAATATCCGGTGTGACTGCGAACGGGAACGATCGGGATCGGCTGTGTCCTCGGCCCGCGGCGGCGGTTCACCGTTCGACGCCCCCGTCTCGCCAGTCGTACATCGCCACCGCGCGGTCGTGTCGAACCGAGAGCCCGTGCGGGTTGCGCGTCGGGGATCGGTCCCGGGCGCGGGCCAGGAGTCCGTCGCTGGTGCCGGAGAGAGCCCCGCTCGCGACGCGCCAGCCGTTTCCCACCCACTCGGTCGGCGTCCCCTCGCCGGTCAGCACCTCCCGTGCGGCCGACATCGCGTCGCGGACGGCGTGGGCGAGGATCCGGCGGGGGACCGTGGGACGTATCCCGTAGTTTTTGATCAGTCGATAACCGAGCGCGCGGTACTTCTCCCGCCAGTCTCGCTCGTCCTCCGGCAGCGGTTCCCGCGTCACCGCCATCCCGTCCCGCCAGGCGACGTCCCGACCCAGCCCGGCCAGCCGGTGGGCCGCGTCGCGGGCCCCGCCGACCCTGAGGTACTCGTCGAAGCCGTCCAGTTTCTCGAGGACCGACCTCCGGAACGCGACGTTCCCGCTGGTGAAGTAGCGGACCTCTCTCCCGCCGATCCGTCGGGACTCGGCTTCTTCGACCGCGGATTCGCCTTCGGCCCTCGAACGCGAGGGCCCCGTGACGACTGGGGCGGCCTCCAGCCCGTCGACGACGGCTGCCAGCCACCCCTCCGTTATCCGGCGATCGAAGTCGACGAAGGCGACCGCGTCGCCGCCGGCGGCTTCCGTTCCGGCGTTCCGTGCGACGTTCACTGATCGGGCCGAGATCTCCACGAGGACGTCCACGTCGTCGCGATCGCGGACCATTCCGGTGGTGCCGTCCGCCGACGGACCGTTGGCCACGATGACCTCGGCGTCGGGCGCGTGCGTCGTCAGCGCGTCGAGACACGCCGACAGTCGATCGCGCCCGTTCAAGGTGGGCACGACCACCGAAAGCTCCATACCGGTCGGTCTTCCGGTACGGACTTAAAACAGTGGATGTCGGGACGGCGCGAGCAGGGAAACCGTCAGTTCGTCAGGAAGTACACCTGTTTCCGGGCGTCCTTGAAGCTGTACCGGGAGTCGACGAGCCCCTCGTCCTCCAGGCGGTTGAGCGCGTACCGGACGGTCCGGTCGGGCAGCAGGGACTCCTCCGCGAGTTGCCCCTGCGAGAGCGGGGAGTCGCTCTCCAGCACCTTCGCCACGAGCTTGGCGCTGGGGGGGAGTTCCCTGAGCCGGTCCCTGAATTCGGTTTCGGTTAGCGTCTCGTGGTCGTTGACGTCGGCCGGACTAGTGCTCATGAGCACTCCGAGTCTGTCTGCCGTGGTAAAGGTTAGCTACATATAGGGGAAACGGATGGGTATTGTATAAGGCTATAAAAGGAAAGCGAAAGGCTATCCGCGGCCGGAACGAGGGCGCGGGATCCGACCCGAGGTGGCTGGCAACGCCGGTGCGGGGAGAGTGATAAACCATTAGGAATTCTCGTTGATAACAGTTTTGTTTGGGGGAAATATCAGCGTCGATCCTCGGCCCCGTAGCCGCCCGCTGCGCATCAGTACGGTTTTACTTCTCGCGCGTACAGATGCCGCCGTGAAAGGACAGGAATGGTACCAGGCGGAGGACGTCGCCCAGGAGTACGACGACAAACGGTTCTCCGGCGGCGGCCGCCTGATCGATCGCCGCGAGAAACGCGCCGTCCTCTCCGCGCTGGGGCCCATCGAAGGGCGCGACATCCTCGAGGTCGCCTGCGGCACGGGACGGTTCACGGTGATGCTCGCGGATCAGGGGGCCGACGTGATCGGCCTGGACATCTCCCCTGCGATGCTTTCTCAGGGGCGTGAGAAAGCCATCGACGCGGGCGTCTCGGACAGCGTCTCGTTCATGCTCGGTGACGCCGCGAGGCTCCCGTTTCCCGACGACCACTTCGACGCCGTCTTCGCGATGCGGTTTTTCCACCTGGCCAACAGGCCGGTGACGTTCCTCAGGGAACTGAAGCGGGTCTCCCGCGAGCAAGTGTTCTTCGACACGTTTCGCCGCCCGAGCGCCCGGGTACTGTACAACTGGGCGTTACCGATGGGGTCGCGGCTCTACTCCCGTCGCGACGTCACGAGTCTCCTCGCGGACGCCGGCCTCGAACTCGCGAACGAGTCCCACGACTTCGTGCTGCCCTACGGGTTCTATCGGGGGCTCCCGGGATCGATCGCGAAGCCGTTCCGCAGGGTGGACGAGGCGGTCGGTCGGACCGCAGTAGGGGACGCGATCCCCTCGGTTTCGTACTGGGACGCCCGCGCAGTCGACTGACCGACCCCTCCCGCTCTTCTGTGCCCCGATTTTAAATACGAGTCCGAGCCAGGAGCCGTATGTCGCTGCTCGACCGGCTCCCGGTGGGAGGCGGCGCTGCCCCCGCCGGCGACTGCGGCTGTACGGCCTCCTTCGAGGAGCCGGCCGGTACCGGCGTCGGACGGCGGACCGAACTCCGGATCGACGCGACCGACTGCGAGGGGAACGGCGATCTCCGCTCGGCCCCGGCGTGTCGTGCCAGCGTCGTCGAGGCGCTCTCCCGGCGCGATGCCGACGTCGTCGTCGTACGAACGCGCCGGCTCGAACGCCGATACCGCGGAATCGCGGCCGCGCTGCTGGTGGCCGCCGGACGGTTTCGCGAACGGGTAGAGCCGCTCGACGCACGCCTCGCCCGTCTCGTCGCTACCGATCCGCTGGCCGCCGTCCGGGAGGCGACCGGACGCGCGGGGCCGGTCGCCCGGATCGCCGCCGAGACGGGACTCGAAGCGGTCGCGGACGACGTCGACGGCTACGACGACGCGCTCCGGTCGGCCGACGGCGTGCCGATCGCCAGCGCCAGGATCGACACTCACGTACCGGCCGACGCGACGCTGCGGGAACGGGTCGACCTGGCGACCGGAGCAGTCGCCCGAACCTACGACCGGCCGGACGCGCCGCCGCTGTACCATCTCACGCTCCCGTCGCTGCGACTCGACCCGGAATACGCTGCCGTTCTCGTGGGGGCACGGGATCGGCTCCGGAACCGATCCGAAGTCGACGACGGGCCGTCCGCCTCCCGGGCGGTGACCGCAGAGGCGGAGTCACGGGCTTCCGGCCCCGGCGACTTCGACCGTGGGTCGGTGCCGATCGATCGGCTGGCCGCGATCCTGCGGAAACACACCCGCGGAAACGGCGCGTTCCGCGATCTGTTCGCGGACCCGGACGTGAGCGACGCGTTCGTCTCCGCGCCGGTCGACGAGAACCCGGTTCGAGTTCTCCGGAACGACCGGCAGCACGCCACGAACGTCCGCATGCCGCCGACAGCGGCGGCGACGCTTGCGTCGCGGCTCCGTCGGGAGAGCGGCCGCGGTTTCTCCCGGGCGGACCCCACGCTCGATGCGACTCTCGAGATCGGGGACGACCCCGTCCGCGTGGCCGCCACGACTGCGCCGGTCACCGACGGGCTGGCGTTCGCCTTCCGTCGGCGGGACCGCAGACGGTGGACGCTCCCCCGCCTCGTCGACGCCGGGACCGTCCCCGCCGAAGCGGCGGGACTGCTCTCTATCGCGGTCCAGCGCGGCGGTGCGCTCCTGGTAGCGGGCGGTCGCGGCTGCGGCAAGACGACGCTATTGAGCGCGCTGCTGTGGGAACTGTCGCCCGACGTGCGGACGCTCGTCGTCGAGGACACTCCGGAGCTCCCCGTCGATCGGCTCCAGTCGGCCGATCGGGACGTCCAGCGGCTCAACGCCGGAGGGGGAGGGGACGTCGGGAACGACGGGACCGACCGCGGCGTTGCCGGCGGCGAGAGCGGTATCTCCCCCACAAAAGCGGTCAGAACCGCGCTCCGGCTCGGCGACGGCGCGCTCGTGGTCGGCGAAGTCCGCGGGACGGAGGCGGCCGCGCTGTACGAGGCGATGCGCGTCGGGGCCCAGCGGGAGGCGATTCTGGGAACGATCCACGGCGACGGCGCCGACTCGGTCCGGGAGCGGGTTGTCTCCGATCTCGGAGTGTCGACCTCGTCGTTTGCGTCGACGGACGCCGTGGTCACCCTCGACGCCCGGTATCGCCTCGTGGCGATCGAGGAGATCAGGGGTGACGGCGACGACGTTCGCAGCGTCGCCCTGTTCGATCGGTCCGGCGGTCCCCCCGCCTCGACCGGCGTGATCGACCGCGGAAACAGCCATTTGCTCTCCTCGCTCGCCCGTCCCGGAGAGTCGTACGCCGACCTGCGGGAGGCGACGCGTCGACGGGGGGAACTGATCGGGCGACTCGCCGAGACGGACCGCCACCGGCCCGCCGACGTCGACGCCGCGGTCCACCGTTCGGGGGGATCGGACGGATCCACGGGAGCGCCCACCGGTGACGCGGCGGGGGCGTCGAACCCGTGACGTTCGACGGTGCGGGCGAGTCAGCCCGGCGGTCCGACGAGTCGATCCCGGATTCCGATGGATCGACCCGAAAACTCGAGGAAGCGCTCTCGTTCCTCGAGGCGTCGGTCTCCCCGTCGACGGTTCTCCGAATTGCGCGCGGGACCGGGCTTGTGGTCGGCACGGCGGTCGGCGCGGTCACACTGGTTTCCGCCGGGATCGTCCCGGCGCTCCTGTTCGGTACCGCCGCCGGGTTGCTCGCTGCCTCGGCCGTGGAGTACGCACCCCGATGGCTCGCGCGGACCCGGCGGACCCGATCGCTCGGCGACGCGACGGCGCTGGTCGGGTTGCTGGTGCTCCGGTTACGTCTGGATCCCTCGCTGGAACGGGCAGTCCGCTTTGCGTCCCGGACGGACGGGGGGCGGCTCGCCCGCGCCCTACGGCGCCACGCCCGTCTGGCCCGCGGCGGCCCGGGGTCGGGGATCGGCGAGTTCGCGGCCGAGTGGAGCCGGTACTTCCCCGCCCTCGACCGGGCGGCCGCCCAGCTCGCCAGCGCCACGACCGTCCCGCCGGAGCGGCGCGAGCGCGCCCTCGACCGGGCGATGGACGCAGTCGTCGACGGAACCAGGGAGGAGATGGCGGCCTACGCCAGCGGAATCCGAACCCCGGTGACCGCCATCTACGCGTTCGGCGTCCTGCTCCCGCTCGCACTGGTCGGCGTGCTCCCGGCGGCGCCGGCCGCCGGTGTCCCCGTCTCGCTTTCGGTCGTCGTCTCGATATACTGCGTCGGGCTGCCGATCGGACTGCTGGCTGCCGGCGCCTGGCTGCTCTCGCGTCGCCCCGTCGCGTTCCCCCCGCCGCCGGTGACGACTGCACACCCGGACGCGACGGGGACGCTCACACAGTCTCTCGCGGTGGGCGTCGTCGCCGGGTCGGTCGGGTGGCTCGTCGCCGGGGCCCTCGGCCCCGGGTGGATCCGGCCGATCGCGGCCGTCGGGGGCGGGGCGGGCACCGCGCTGTGGTGGTGGTTTCGCCCGGTCGAATCCGTCCGGAACCGGGTTCGGGCGGTCGAGGCGGGACTGCCGGACTCGCTGGTCCGGATCGGACAGCGCGTCGCCGAGGGGGACGCAGTCGAGCGCGCACTCGAGCGCGCGGCCGCCGAGGCCACCGGCCCGGCGGGGGACGTGCTCGCCGACGCGGCCGGGTACGGCGAGACGTTTCGCGTGGACGTGCGGACCGCGTTCCTCGCGCCGGACGGCGCGCTCGCAACCGTCCCGAGCCCGCGATGCCGGCGCGCGGCCGCCCTGCTGGGCGTCGCCGGCCGGATGGGTCGCCCGGCGGGCGACGTCGTGCTGGACCTGGCGACCCACCTCGAGGAGCTCGACCGGATCGAGGCCGAGGCCCGGGGCCGCCTCGCCGACGTGACCGGCACCCTCACGAACACGGCCACGGTCTTCGGACCGCTCGTGGGGGGCGCGACGGTTGCGCTCTCCGACCGGATCCGGGACGTCGACGCCCTCGTCGCGGGCGGATCCGGTCCGGGTCAGGTCGGGGGAGTGCTGGGAACGGCGACGCGACCGACAGGAGCCGAGGTCGCCGGGTCAGCGGGCAAGGCGGCGGGGGCTGCGCCGACCGCCGATCCGGCGGGCGCCGCCTTCGCGACCGGCGACCTCGGCCTCGCGATCGGCGCGTACGTCCTGTTGCTCGCTGCGCTGCTCGTCACGCTGGCGACCGGCGTCGAACGTGGGTTAGATCCGGCCAGCATCGGCTACCGCGTCGGCCGTGCGCTCCCGCTCGCGTCGGGGACGTACCTCGGCGCGTTCCTGCTCGCCCGGGCGGTACTGTGAGCCTCGTCAGGCCCGCTGCGTTCTCGTCTCGCCCTCTCGCGAAATTCCCAAGTTCCCGCCGGCCGAACCGGGGGCATGGAACAGCTGTTCGCGCCGTGGCGGATCCAGTGGGTCGAACGCGAAGCGGATCCCTCGGACGGATGTCCGTTCTGCGTGCTACCCGAGCGGGACGACGACCGGAACTCGCGCGTCGTGGCCCGCAGCGACCACGCGTTCGTGCTGCTCAACAACTACCCGTACAACCCGGGGCACGTGATGGTCATTCCGTACGCCCACGAGGGGGAGTACGGCGATCTCGACGACGCGGTCATGCTGGACCACGCCCGGCTAAAGGCGGCGACGTTCGAGGCGCTGCGACGGGCTCTGGAGCCGGCGGGGTTCAACGCCGGAATGAACCTCGGCGGCGACGCCGCCGGCGGCTCGATCGACGATCACCTCCACACTCACCTCGTCCCGCGCTGGCGCGGCGACACCAACTACATGGCCGTGCTCGGGGAGACGAAGGTGATCGTGGAGGCGCTCGAGGAGACGTACGACCGACTCCACGAGGCGTACGCGGCACTCGACGGGGCGACGGTGACCGGCGCCGACGACGCGGTTCGGTTCTCGTTTCGGGGCGATCACACCTCGTAGCTGTCCCCGATCGCGGGCGCCACGGCGTCGAACCCGTCCGCCGACAGTTCCGCGGCAAACTGGTCGCACCGGTCGCCGTGGTTCACGAGCACCCTCGCGTCCCTGTAGGAGTCGAGAAACGACACGAGTCCGTCCCGGTCGGCGTGCGCCGAGAAGTCGTACCCCTCGACCTGTGCGGCGACCGGCATCACCCGGCCGTCTATCTCGGCGCTTCCCGTCTCCAGCAGCTCCCGACCGGGCGTTCCCTCGACCTGGTAGCCCGTCAGGGTGATCTTGTTCGTCGGATTCGACCTGATCAGGGGGACGTACGTCATCGCGGGGCCGCCCGAGAGCATCCCGCTGGTAGTGACGATCGCCGCCTTCTGCTCGACGATGCGCTCGCGCTGTCCGTCCCGGCCGGTGACGAACCTGGCGTGGGACGTCGCGCGTCGAAGCGCGTCGGCGTCGCGAACGAACCCGGGGTACTGCCGCAGCATCTCGGTCACCTGTTTCCCCATCCCGTCGACGTAACAGGGGACGTCGTACTCTTCGCAAACGAGCAGCATCTCCTGGGTGCGCCCGATCGCGAACGCCGGCACGATCACCGTTCCGCCCTCCCACAGGGTCGTCTTCACGCTCTCGACGAACCGCCGCTCGACCGTCTTCCGGTCCTCGTGGACGACGTCTGAGTAGGTACTCTCGGAGACGACGACGTCGGCGTCCGGACGGGCGGTGGTCCCGGAGACGAGGCGCTGGTCGTCGGTGTGGAAATCCCCCGTATACAGCAGGCGGGTCTCGCCGTCGTCGACGAGGACGTGAGCGCTTCCGGGAATGTGTCCTGCATCGTAGAAGGTGACCTCGTGGCCGGCGGCCTCGAACGGCTCCCGGTAGCCGTGCGTCCGCGAAACCTCGGTCGCCCGTTTGACGTCGTTTTCGGTGAACGGACACTGCAGGGTCCCGCCGTGGAGCTTCAGCGTGTCCCGGGCGAGCGTGAGGGCGAGTTCGTACGTCGGCGGCGTCCAGTGGACCGGCGGGCGCGAGGCCCCCGAGAGCAGCGACGGGACCGCGCCGACGTGATCGAGGTGGCCGTGGGAGGCGACGATCGCCTCGGGGTCGGCGCCGGCCGGGAACTGCGGCGGGGTCCCCGGCTTCATCCCGTAGTCGAGCAGGAGGCGGTCGTTCACCAGGATCGCGCTCCGGCCGACCTCTCCTGCACCGCCCAGAAACCGAACGTTCATTGGGGATGGGTTGTCGTTCGCGCCGTTTCACGGCGTCGAATCGTCCGCCTCGTTCGGAAACCGGACGCCCTGCCTTCCCGAGGCCCTCGTTAAAAAGGGGTCGCTCAGTAGGACTTCGCGAAGTACGCGGTGCGCTCGGCGCCGTCGCCGCAGACCGCACACGTCTCGTCGTGGTCCCCGCCCACCAGGGCGTCCTCCTCCTCGAAGGGCACCATCACGATCTCGGCGGCGATCTGATCTTTGATCTCGCTTTCACACGCCTCGTCGCCGCACCAGGGTGCCTTCACGTACCCGCCGTGCCGACCGATCGTTCCCAGGATCTCGTCGCGGGAGTCCGCCTCGCGGACGCCCTCCTCGAGCGTCTCCTCCGCGGCCGCGTACAGCTTCGCGTACACCTCGTCGAGGTGCCGCTGCACGGTTTCGGCTGCTCCCTCGCGTTCCTCGACCGACGACTCCCCGTCCGGTCGGTGGACGCGGGTCAGTTCCC
>JAZKTH010000153.1:0-5857 GCA_036625675.1 Haloferacaceae archaeon | reverse complement strand
GGGACCCGCTCGAGCAGCAGGTCCGGTAGCCCGCCTTCGAGGGCGGCGAGTTCGGCGGCCGGGACGTCGAATAACTCCGGGAGGCGCGCCTCGTCGTACTCCCCGAGCGTCTCGGCGGAGGAGAGCAGCGACTCGACGGCCGCCGCCGCGGCGTCCTCGTCGCCGCCCTCAGCACCACGACGGCGGGCGTCTTCCCCTCCGCGATGCCCATCTCGAGGGCCCGATCGATCTGGCGACGGCCGGCCGCGTACAGGAGCACCTCCACCGCCGGATCGCGGGCGACGGCCTCGTCTCGGGCGCGGGCGCGGGCGGCCAGTTCCACCGCGCGGGCCAGGTGGTCCCGGGAGACGACGTAGCGGGCGTCGAACGCCTGAACGATCGCGCCGGTCTCCCCGGCGATCCGGTCGAGCGCCGCCAGGAACCGGTCGAGGTCGTCGACCTCGGCGACGCCCTGGACGAGCCTCACGCCGGGATCACCCCCACCCCCACGCCGGGATCCCGCCCCGGACTCATCCGAAATCACCCAGGTTCGACTGGCTCTCGTCGCCGGCACCGGACCGGGCGCCGGCGGCGCCGTCCCGGTCGTTCCCGCGGCCGACCGCCGCCGCGGCGTCGTCGTCCTCCCGGACGTCGTCCATCGAGGGGTCCTCCCGGCCGACGTTCTCGAGGACGCGTTCGGCGGTGTTGGGCCGCCCCCGAAGCGCGGCCAGGACGACGCCCTTGTCGGCCTCGCGCAGTTCGGCCCGGCTCTCGATGCCGGCCTCGAACAGCCGGCGGGCGCGCTTGCGCCCGACGTCCCTGATCCGGGCGAGATCGAGCAGTTCCTCGCGGACGCCGTACTGGACCCGGAGCTTCGCCTCCCGGACCGCGACGGCGTCGAGGCCGATCTCGGCGGCGAGGCGCTCGGCGGCGCCCAGCAGCCACTCCGCGGTCTCGACTTTCCCCCGGATGTCGCCCGGACCGACCCCGTACCGTTCGGTCAGCCGGTCCTCGTCCACCTCCTTCGCCCAGTCCTCGAGCAGGCCGGCGGTCTTCAGCGCCGCGAGCCAGTCCTCGAACCGGACGTCCTCGAACTCGGAGGGCATCTCGCCGAGGAACTCCCCCTCCCGCTCGTAGGCGAGTTCCGTGTACCGCTCGCGGTCGCCCGACTTCAGGTACAGTTCGTACATGTCCGGCGTCCGGCTCACCAGGTGGTAGAGCCCGAGCGCCGTCGGGGGGCCGTCCTCGCTGGCCTCCCAGTCGCGGAGCCCGTCGACGATCTCCGCGGCCGACATGGGATCCAGGTACAGGCGGGAGACGGTGTGACCCAGGCCCGTTGCGGTCAGCGTCTCGGTTCCGCCCTCCCGGCTCCGCTCGAGGAAGTCGTTCGCCGCGAGGTAGTCGATCACGGCGTCGGTGACGTCCTCGAGCCGACCGGGCGCGTCGGTCTGGGTGGCGTACAGGGTCCGGTCGAGAAACGAGAGCAGTTCGCCCCGGGAGGCGGCGAACCCGGAGGCGACCGTCGCGAGGACGTGCGTCCGGAGGGCGGGTTCCGCCGCCAGCTTCGACCGGACGGGTTCGGGGTCGGCCCAGACGTACCGCTCGAACAGCTCGTCCATCGTCTCGGCGTCGCTCGCGAGCAGCACCGCCTCGCCGTACGGGTCCAGCCCCGGGCGGCCGGCGCGACCGCACATCTGGTGGACCTCGAGGACGTCGAGCGGCTGCATCCCGCCGAACTCGCCGTCGTAGCGCCGCCAGTCCCGGACGATCACCCGCCGGGCCGGGGTGTTGACCCCGGCGGCAAGCGTCGGCGTCGCGGAGATGACTTTTATGAGCCGGTCGCGGAACGCCGCCTCGACGGCCTGGCGGTGGTCGCCGGTGAGGCCGGCGTGGTGAAAGGCCGCCCCGCGGGCGACGGCGTCGGCCAGCGCCTCGGCGGTGTCGGTGTCGGATCCCTCCCGGATCTCGGCCGCCAGCTCCGCCAGCCGGCTCCGCTCGTCGGGGGTGAGCCGCGATTCCGTCACGGACGCGAGCCGCCTGGCCGCCGACTCGGCGTTGCGCCGGGAGTTGACGAACACCAGCGAGGAGCCGCCCTGGCCGTCGACCTCCTCGTCCAGGGTGTCGGCCACGAGCGCTTCGGTCTGTCGCTGCCCCTCGGCGACGGGCACCTCGCGCTGGCTCCCGTCGTCGAAGTTGATCGCGTTGCCGTAGTGGACCCCCATCCGGAGGTCGATCGGGCGCCAGTCGGAGCGCACCAGCTCCGCGTCGAGCCAGTCGGCGATCGTCGCGGCGTTGGCGACCGTCGCCGACAGGGCGACGACCTGGAGCCCGGGGTTGATCCGGCGCAGCTTCGCGAGCGTCACCTCCAGCGTCGGCCCACGGTGGCGGTCGTCGACCAGGTGGATCTCGTCGGCGACGACACACGAGAGGTCCGAGAGCCACCTGGCGTCGTTCCTGACCAGCGAGTCGACCTTCTCGCTGGTGGCGACGACGACGTCCCGGGAGGCGAGCCACTCGCCGTCCGACTCGTAGTTGCCGGTGGAGACGCCGACGTCGACGCCGAACTCCTCCCAGCGTTCGAACTCCGACTTCTTCTCGTTCGCGAGCGCCCGAAGCGGGACGACGTAGAGGGCGGTGCCGCCCCGGCGGATCGCGGAGAGCATGGCGAGCTCGGCGATCAGCGTCTTGCCGGAGGCGGTCGGCACGGAGGCGACGAGGCTCTCGCCGTCGAGCAATCCCTTCTCGACGGCCTCGGCCTGCGGGGGGTACAGCTCCTCGATCCCCTCGGCGGCGAGCGCCTCGGGGACGCCGTCAGGAAGCCCCTCGAGGGCGGTCGGGTCCATCACCCGTAGTTGGTCCCTTCGCCCGTTTAAGTTCTCGGAACCGTCGCGAAACGCTTTCGACACTCCCGCACGGGGTGGACGTATGCGAATCGCGATACTCGGCGGAACGGGCGACGTGGGCGAGGGACTGGCGCTCAGGTGGGGGTATCACGCGGACCACGAACTGGCGATCGGCTCCCGGGAGGCCGGGCGGGCGGCGACGAAGGCGGCCGCCT
This sequence comes from Haloferacaceae archaeon, assembly GCA_036625675.1. Classification (GTDB taxonomy): domain Archaea; phylum Halobacteriota; class Halobacteria; order Halobacteriales; family Haloferacaceae; genus Halalkaliarchaeum. The sequence goes on along the minus strand of JAZKTH010000153.1, from coordinate 2,820 downwards.
ACGGGGCCGAACTCGACGGCCGCGGCGTCGACGTCGCGATCGAGGGGCTGGCGAACGCCGACGCCGCGGCCGGCGCCGACGTCGTCGTGCTCGCGGTGCCGCCGTACCACGTCGCCGACACCGTCGAGTCGGTCGCGTCGGAACTGGGGGACGTCGACGTCCTCGTCACCCCGGCAGCGGGGATGAAACGCGACGAGGCGGGCTTTCACGCCCACCCGCCGAGCGCCGGCAGCGTCACCGAGCTGGTCGCGGACGTGGCGCCGGCGGGGACGCCGGTCGTCGGGGCGTTCCACAGCCTCCCGGCCGGCCGGCTCGCGGACTTGGACGCCGACCTCGGGATCGACACGCTGCTGGTGGGCGACGACGAGGGGGCAAAGGAGGTCGTCGGGCTCCTCGCCGCCGAGATCGAGGGGGTGCGCGCGCTGGACGCCGGCGGGCTGGCGAACGCCGCCGAGGTGGAGGCGCTTACGCCGCTGCTCGTGAACGTCGCCCGGGAGAACGCCGGACTCCACGACCTCGGCGTGCGGTTCGAGTGAGAACCGTCGCGATCCGGCGTTCGGTTCGAGTGAGAGTCGCCGCGACCCCGGCACCGGTGTCGGTGCCGGTGTCGGCGTCGGTGTCGTTCACCCCATCTCGACGGTGACGCTCCCGTCGGCCGCCAGGTCGAGGACGCCGTCGAACAGCGCCCGGAACCGGTCGACGGTCTCCTCGTCGTGGACCTCCTTCGAGAGGTGGAACAGCCCGACCGCGTCGTGCTCCTCGAGGAGATCGAGAATGTTCGCGGCGGCGTCGAGGACCCGCTCGTCGTCGGCGTAGTAGGCCATCTCCGTGAGCGAGTCGACCGAGACCCGGCGCTTTCCCTCGGTGGACTCCAGGAACGCGGCGACCTTCGCGACGACCCCCTCGAGGTCGTCCGGCGAGCCGACGTAGTGGACGCGGTCGCTCTTGCGACGGGAGTAGCCGCGCTCGACGGAGAGGGTGTCGAGGATCTCGGCTTTCGTCTCGTCGACGTCGTAGTGTTCCAGCTTCTGTTCGACCTCGCGGGCGGTCGTCCGGGTGGAGACGACCATGAACCGGTCGGTGTCGACCTTCAGGAAGTCGGTGTCGATGCGGTCCGTCTCGCCGATGCTCGGGTGCAACAACAGCAGTCCGGTCCCCCCCGGGATCGTCGCCGGAGCGTCCTCGAGTTCGAGGGCGTAGTCCATACACGTCGGTCGTTCCGCACCGACTTAAGAGTGGATGTCGGCCCCGGCGGCGTCCGAACGCGTTTAGTTACCCCCACCCGACGGAGACACATGAGCGTTCGCGAGGAGTTCGACGCCTGGGCGGCGCAGGGGAAAGACCGGGGGATGGAACGGCGACACTGGCACACGGCGAAACACGCGCTCGCCCGGATGCCGGTCGAGGCGGGCGAGACGGTGCTGGACCTGGGCTGTGGCAGCGGCTACTCGCTGCGGGCGCTGCGGGAGACCGCCGACGCCGGGCGGGGGTACGGGCTCGACGGCTCCCCCGAGATGGCGCGCAACGCCCGGTCGTACACCGAGGACCCGTCGATCGGCTACCTGGTCGGCGACTTCGGCGACCTCCCGTTCGAGTCCGGGAGCGTCGATCACGTCTTCTCGATGGAGGCCTTCTACTACGCGGCGGAGCCGGTCGAGACGCTCCGGGAGGTCGCGCGGATACTCCGGCCCGGGGGGACGTTCTACTGTGCCGTGAACTACTACGAGGAGAACGAGGCCTCACACGAGTGGCAGGAGAACATCGCCGTCGAGATGACCCGGTGGAGTCGGGCGGAGTACCGGGAGGCGTTCCGGGAGGCCGGGCTGGTCGTGGCCGAGCAGGACGCCATCCCGGACCGGGAAATCGAGATCCCGCCCGCCGACGAGTTCCCGCTGGAGGACTGGGAGACGCGCGAGGAGATGGTGGATCGGTACCGGACCTGGGGGACGCTTTTGACCGTCGGCGTCGCGCCCTGACTCCTCGATTTGTCGACCGTCCGCGTCGCGCCGTGACGCTGACTCGTCAGCTTTACGGCCGCGCTCGCGGAGAGCCGAACATGGCCGACTTCGACGGACTGTGCGTGACCGACTGCAGCCGGTGTCCGGCGCTGGTCGAGTCCCGGAGCCGGATCGTCAACGGCGCCGGGCCCGCCGACGCCGCCCTCCTGTTCGTCGGCGAGGGGCCCGGCGCGAAGGAGGACGAGCGCGGCGAACCGTTCGTCGGGCGGTCGGGGGACGTGCTCGAGGAGGCGCTGTCGGCGGCGGGGGTGGCCCGGGGAGCGGTGCGGATCACCAACTGCGTCCGGTGTCGCCCGCCCGAGAACCGGGATCCGACCGCCGAGGAGCTCGGGAACTGTCGGTCGTTTCTGGAGGGAGAGATCGAAACGGTGGACCCCGAACTGATCGTCACGCTCGGGAAGGTCCCCAGCCAGCACCTCCTGGACCGGTCGGTCGCGATCACCCGCGAGGCCGGCGACGTCGTCGACGCCCGGATCGGGGAGCGATCGCGGCGGGTGCTGCTGTCGGTGCACCCGGCGGCGACGCTGTACGACCGCGGCCAGCGCGACGGCTTCTTCGAGGCGATCGAGCGGGCCGCCGGGATCGCCGGCGTGGGATCCGCTGGCGGGGACGGGCAGTCACAGCTGGACCGGTTCGGGTGACGCGTTTGCCGGGCGGGGGCGGCACGGGAGCGGAGTCGAGTCCCGACTGCCGTGGCGCGGCTACGCCGGGGGCTCACTCTCGGGGATCGGTTCCGACTCGCTAGACGCGTCCGAATCGCCGGATGCGTCCGAATCGCCGGATGCGTCCGAATCGCCGGATG
>JAZKTH010000152.1:0-5925 GCA_036625675.1 Haloferacaceae archaeon | reverse complement strand
CGACCTGTTCTCCCCGGTGGGTGGCGACGTACACCTGTCCCAGCGAGGCGCCGCTTATCGGGTCGGTGTCGAACTCGTCGAACGCCTCCTCCACGGGGCCGAGCTCCTCCTCGAGCACCAGCTTCGACTCCTCCCACGGCGCCGGAGGGACGTCGTCCTGCAGGCTCGAGATGACCTCGATGTACGCCGGCGGGAGGAGGTCCGGACGCGTGGAGAGTAACTGACCCAGCTTGATGAACGTTGGCCCGAGCGTGAGCAGCGTGTCGAGCAGGATCTCCGCGCGTTCCACCTGCGTTTCGTATTCGACACTCCTGGAGGGACCGAACAGCAAGAACCGGCGGCGGTCCCGGGTGTACGCGACGATCAGCGGAAAGAACTGGCGGATGATGACCACGAACCGCCAGTAGGCTCGGAGAGTGACCAGAATAACCACCCGCTACGTCTCGTCGATCGGAATCTCTTTGCGCCCCGCCGCGTCGCGCTTCGGCAGCCGGATCTCGAGGACGCCGCGGTTCATCTCCGCCTCCGCCGCGTCGCCGACGCAATCGGGCGGCAAGGGCAGTTCGGCGTCCAGAAACAGCGGCCGGTCCTCGCGGAGGTACTGAAATCCCGTCGGGGAGGCCTTCTCGCGGCGTGCCTCGATCTCGATCCGGGCGGGTTCCGCCATCACCTCCGTGGTCTCGGCGGTGGCCCCGGGCAGGTCGACGACGAGGAGATACGCGTCCTCCGACTCGAGCAGATCGGCGAAGATCGCCTCAGGAAGCTCCTGAATGGCGTCGCGCAACGCGGACATAACCAGGACTACGGAGCCACGGGCGTTAAAGGTCGTGGTCCGGTTCGCTCCGCGGGACGCGAGAGCCCGCCGGGATCGGCGGAGCCGGGCCGTAAAATCCTTATCGGTCGATTACCTATGGGGTACCCTCGATGGCACTCGACGCGTACGACGCGTGGCTGTTCGATCTCGACGGGACCGTCGTCGACGCGGAGTGGTCCTACACCCGCGACGTCTTCGATCGCGTCGGCGATCGGCTCGGCCGGTCGTTCACCGACCGGGAGGCGCTGACCCTCTGGCACGGCCTCGGGGGGTCCCGGAACGAGCAGCTCCGCGAGTGGGGGATCGACCCGACGCTCTTCTGGGAGGAGTTCCACGACGAGGAGGACCCACTCGCCCGTGCCGAGGCCACGTATCTCCACCGCGACGCGGCCAGGCTGATCCGGGAGGTCGACGGACCTGTCGGGCTCGTCACCCACAGCCAGGAGTTCCTGGCGTGGCCGGTGCTGGATCGGCTCGACATCGGCGACTGGTTCGACGCGGTGGTGTGCTGCTCCGACGAACTCGGCTGGAAGCCGGACCCGGCCCCGGTCCGTCACGCGCTCGAGGCGATGGACGCCGGCGACGCCGACCGGGTGCTGCTCGCGGGGGACAGCCCAACCGACGTCGGGGCCGCCTGGAACGCGGGCCACGACGCGATCCACGTCGAACGCCACGGCCACGAGCGGCGGGGTCGGTGCGTCCTCGCCGACTTCATGCTCGAGTCGTTCGACGAGTTCCCCCGTCTCCCCCTAGTCGACGCCGCGGACTCGTTCGCCCGGCCACGGACGCCCGCGACCGACCACCCCCCGGCGAGCGACTGATCACAGGCCCGTCGGACGATCGACGTAGGTCGTCTCGAGTCCCCAGCCCCCCGCGAGCCGCTGCAGCGACCGGACGCCGAACGTCTCGGTGGCGTAGTGGCCCGCGAGGACGACGGAGATTCCGGCCTCCCGCGCCTCGTGGTACAGCTTCCCCTTCCCTTCACCCGTGACGAGCAGGTCGACGCCGGCCTCGACCGCCTCCCCGAGCCAGTCGGCACCCGAACCGGTGAGGATCGCCACCTCCGTCGCCCGCTCCGGGCCGAAGTCGAGCAACCGGACGTCGGTCCCGCCGGTGTCGAGGTCGCGGTCCAGTCGATCCACGAGCGCGGCCGTCTCGACGCCGCCGGGGATCGTCCCCCGCGTTCCGACGTGTTCGCCCCCCAGCGCACCGAACGGGACCCGGTCAGTCACGCCGAGCAGCTCGGCCAGCCCGGCAGCGTTGCCCAGCTCCGGGTGGCCGTCCAGCGGGAGGTGAGAGACGTACAGCGCGAGGTCGGCGTCGAAAAGCGGCGCCAGCCTGGCGTAGTCCGTCCCGGAGACGCGATCCAGCCCGCCCCAGATCAGCCCGTGATGGGTGACGAGCACGTCGGCGTCGGCCTCCGCCGCCGCCTCGATCGTCTCCGTCGCGGCGTCGACCGCGAACGCGGCGCGTGTCACCTCGGGGTCCCGTCCGGCGTCCCCGGCGGCGGGGGACGGACCCACCTGCAGACCGTTCGCGCTCGCGTCGAGGTCGGCGTACGCCTGGGTGTCGAGTCTGTCGTCGAGCTTCGCCGCGAACTCCGAGAGTCGCATGTCGGACGGTCGGGCGAGAAGGGCTTGAAACCCGCGACCGCGAGGCGAAGCGAGGTGGGGGCGAAGCGAGGCGGGGCCGGAGCGAGGCGGGGCCGGAGCGAGGCGAAGCGCCACCGGCTATCGGGGGCTACTCGTCGGACGACCCGTCGGAAACCGCCTCCGCTCCCGTTCCGGCGGAGCCGGGGTGCCCCTCCGTCGACCCGGAGGGGCGCTCGGGTGCGTCGGAGGGACGTCCCGTCGACCCGGACGGCCCGCCGACGTCGCCGCCGAACTCGGGATCGAAAAGCTGCAGCGCCGTCTGGATGGTCGTCCAGTCGTCCTCGCCTGCGGCGTCCCGGAGGCTCCGGGTCGGCGCCGCGAGCAACTGGCCGACCAGCGCGTCCGCGAACGCCTCGACGGTCTCGCGCTGATCCTCGTTCAGCCCACCCTGGGCTTCCAGTTTCGTCATCGCCTCCCCGAGCTCCCGGCCCTTCACGCGCTCGGCGGCCTCGTACATCGCGCCGATGGCGTCGTCGGCCTGACGGCGCTTGAGCGCGTCGAGGAGCCGCTCGCGCTCCTCTTCGATCATCCGTTCGATCGCGGCCGCCTCCCGTCGGCGCTGTTCGCGCGTCTGAGTCGTGACCGACTCGAGGGCGTCGATGTCGTAGAGGTCGACGGCGGGGAGATCGTCGACCGCCGGATCGACGTCGCGCGGCTGGCCGAGGTCGACGCAGACCGTCTCGCCGGCCCCGTCGAGGGTTCCGGGATCGACGAGGTACTCCGGGGCGCCCGTGGCCGTGACGACCAGGTCGGCCGCCTCTGCCTCGACCGCGAGCCACTCGAGGGGGACCCCTCGCGCCTCGACGTCGACCTCCCCCGCGAGATATTCGGCGTGGGGGACCGTCCGGTTGGCGACGACGAGCTCCGCGACGTCCGCCTCGGCGAGCGCCCGGCCCGCGAGCGTCCCCATCTCGCCGGCGCCGACCACGAGCGCGGTCGCCCCGTCCAGGTCGAGTTCGCGCCCCGCAAGCCGGACTGCGGCGGTACCGAGGGAGACCGCCCCCTCGTTGATCGCCGTCTCGGAGCGGGCGCGTTCCCCCACGTGAATCGCCTTCGTGACGGCCTCCTCGAGCATCGGCCCGATGGCGCCCGCGGCGCGTGCGTCCTCGTAGGCCGTGCGGACCTGTCCGAGGATCTGGTCCTCGCCCAAGACGAGCGACTCCAGCCCCGCCGCCACCCGCATCAGGTGCTCGATGCTCTCCTCGTGATCGAGGCGTTCGACCGCACCCTCGCGGACGTCGGACGCGAACGAGGACAGGGCCGCGCGCCCGTGAGCGGGATCGTCGGTGACGACGTACGCCTCCGACCGATTGCACGTCCCGAGCGCGAACGCCTCCGAGACGCCCTCCCGGGAGAGCAGCGTCGCTGCCGTCGCCCGGTCGCTCTCGCCGCCGGCCGACTCGATCTCCGCTACCGTGGCCTGCTCGTGGGAGACGCTTACGCCCGTGATGACGCCGGGATCGTTCATGATGTCTGATGTCGTCGTGGGTTCGGAGGGAACGGTGTCCGTTCGTGCGCCCTTCGAGACTGCCGTTTGTAAAGCCTTCCAAACCGCCGGGCGCAGTCGGTCGGTTACAGTTGTAACCGGACGGTCGATTATAAAAAACTATTCGCCCGGTTTCGATCAGTGAGAACGAGCGAGTGTCGCCGGAAGCCCCCGGCGAAACGGAACCGTTTATTCGACACCGGCCCCGACTCGGGAAGGAATGAGGGATCCCCTCCCCGACCGGGACCGACTGCTCGACGTGGGGGTCGTCGCAGTGGGGGGATTCCTCGGGGCGAACGGCCGATACGGCGTCGCGCTGATCGTCCCGGGGACGCTCGAGGCGACGCTGGCGGTCAACGTGGCCGGGAGCTTCCTCCTGGGAGTGCTCGTGTACGGGAGCGTCGCCGCGGGCGGGATACCGTCACGCGTCCGGCTGCTGTTCGGGACGGGAGTTCTCTCGTCGTTCACGACGTACAGCACGTTCGCGATCGACGTGGCGACGCACCCGGAGAGCGCGGCGCTTTACGTGCTCGTCAGTTACGGATTCGGGTTCGGCGCGGTGCTTCTGGGGCGAAGAACGAGTAATCGCGCGTTCCCCGAAGAACGAGAGAGAAAACGGAAGGGATCACAGGTGCGGCAGGAAGAGGGAAAAGGGAACGGAGGCAGCGTCGGCGGGAGAAGTGACGTCGACGGGAGAGGTGACGTCGACGGGAGCGACCCCGGCGGGAGCGGCGCCGACGGGAGGAGCGACGGATGAACTCCCTGCTGGCCGTACAGCTCGTCGGCCTCGGCGGAGCGCTGGGGGCGGTCCTTCGGTACGGGGTCTACGCGACGCTGCCGACCGATGGCTATCCGATCGCGACGCTCGTGGTCAACGTGCTCGGGAGTTTCCTGCTCGGACTCGTGACGTTCGCGGGCGCGAGCGACGGAGCCGCGCTGCTCGTCGGGATCGGCGGTTGCGGGTCGTTCACGACGTACTCCTCGTTCAGCGTCGACGTCGTGCGATTGTGGGAGGACGATCGCCGTGGAGTGGCCGTCGCTCACGCCGGAGGGAACCTCCTGCTGTCGCTGGGTGGAATCGGGGCCGCACGGCTTCTCGTCGCCGTCGCGGCGTGAGCCTCCACTCGGCGATGCTCGCGCCCCGCAGTCGAACCGATCAGGCGGGGGCCGCCGTCTCGGCCGCTACCTCGGCTTCGACCATGTCCTTCGTGTTCTCGAGGTGACTCTTGAGCTGTCGGTCGTTGTAGCTCGATGCGACCGGTGCGACGATGCGGTCGAACAGCGAGTCGCCGAGGTCGTACTCCGCGTGGTGGCGAAGTTGCGTCCCGGAGTCGGTCTCCGCGAAGTAGTTGTGGAGTTCGCCGGTCACTCCGTCCCCCTCCATCGTGACCACGATGTGCTCGTTCGGCTCGACGACGGTCAGTTCCATCTCGAGGTCCGTCGAAATGCCGAGCAGCGTGTAACTGGCTCGCATCCGAGCGCCCTCCTCGGTTTCCTCGATAATCTCCAGGTCCCGCATGCTGGCCATCGTTCGGGTCCAGTTTTCCGGATCGCTATCGAACGCGAAGACGTGTTCTACTGGCGCTGCTATCTCGACTGTGTGCTCGAAGGTGTGCATTTTTACTCAGCTCTGAGTCAATCTAAAACGACGGATCCGCTCGGGTTTCGGGCCACGACGGTTCGAGAACTCGAGCCGCTTCGCCGGTTGACTGAGTTTATATAGGTGTGCTGAGGTATTAAAGGGATAGTGAGCTCTGCTATCACGACGTTTCGTCCGCGATATCGACGCCGGACCGGGAGGCGCCGTCCCGTCGACATCCCGCGGAACTCACTCTCGACGAGTGACGCGAGAGCCGCCGCTCTCCAGCTGAATGACTGCGTTGGGTATCTCGAGAGAGCGCTCCCGCTCTCCGAGATGTGAATACGGTATGAATGGCGAGGCGGCGATCCGGATTTCCCAGAGGTTCGCACAC
>JAZKTH010000151.1:0-5959 GCA_036625675.1 Haloferacaceae archaeon | reverse complement strand
CACCTTCAGCCCGAGCATCCGGTCCTCCATCATGTCCGTCCGGCCGACCCCGTGGGCGGCGGCGACCTCGTTGAGGTGCTCGATCAGTTCGACTGGCTCGTAGGATTCGCCGTCCACCGCGGTCGGGTAACCCTCCTCGAAGGCGATCTCGAGCAGCTCCGTCTCCCCGCCGGGCGCCTCCGTCCACTCGTATATCTCCTCGGACGGGACGTGGCCGGGGTCCTCGAGGTCGCCCCCCTCGACCGACCGGCTCCAGAGGTTCGAGTCGATCGACCAGACGCCGTCGTTGCCGCTCTCGACCGGGAGGTCCCTCTCGGCGGCGTACTCGATCTCCCACTCGCGGGTGAGCCCGAGGTCCCGCACGGGGGCGGCGACCTCCATGTCGGAGGCGCGCCACACCGCCTCGAACCGGAGCTGGTCGTTCCCCTTCCCGGTACAGCCGTGGGCGAGCGCGTCGCAGTCCTGCTCGGTCGCCACCTCGAGGATCGCCTCCGCGATCACCGGGCGGGCCAGGGCGGTCCCCAGGGGGTAGCCCTGGTAGGTCGCGTTCGCGCGCACACTCTCGAGGCACTGATTCGCGAACTCATCTCGCGCGTCCACGACGTAGTGGTCGATCCCGAGAGCCTCGGCGGTCTCGGCCGCCTCGTCGAACTCCGCCTCGGGCTGACCGACGTCGACCGTGACGCCGATTACTTCGTCGTACCCGTACTCCTCCTCGAGGAGCGGGACGCACACTGTGGTGTCGAGTCCGCCGCTGAACGCGAGTGCCGCGCGTGTCATGTACCTCCCTCTGAGCCCTCCTTCAACTTAAATTCGTTGTTTTTGTTTATGAAATTAAATGAAAGGGATGGCTCTCCGGACGCGAAACGCGGGGGAACTGTGGAACGAACGGCAGCCGACGACGGGGGATTGTTTATAGGTGGCCTCAAAGGGCCGGTCGTCGTCGACCCGGGCCGACCGGTCGTCGGCCCGGTCGCGACGCTCGTCGCTCTCGGAGAAGGGCGGAACTGCGACGAGCGGTCGCCGTCATTGGTGCGTCATAGCGCCGGGGGCGTACTAAAGCCTTTCGCGGTGGCGGCGAGGCTGATCCCGCCGACAGGTCCCTCCCTCGACGACGTGACCCGGAGAGATCACCGGCCTGTCGTTTCGGTGTCGAGATCAGCGTTCTCGTCGACTGCGAGTTTGAACGCGTCGACCCGATCGTAGAGGTCGTCGCTCATCGCGCTGAGTCGCTCGGCGTTCGAAGCAACCTCTTCCATCGCTTCCGTCTGCTGGTCGACACCCCCCGAGATCTGCTGAATCGACGCGGTGATCTCCTCGCTCATCCCCGCTGCGTCCTCGATAACGCTTCCGACTGCTTCGGCGTTCTCCGCCTGCGATTCGACCGCATCGGTGATCTCGGCGAGCCCCTCGCTGGTCTCGATGGCCCGCTGATTGACCGTTTCGAGTCTGTCCACGAGATCTTCGACTTCGTCGGCTCCGTCCTCGACCTCGCGGTTTGCCTCGGTGATGCTGTCGACCAGTTCCGCTGTCTGCGTTTGCACCTCGTCGATGATCGAGGCGATGTTGTCGGCCGACTCCTGCGACTCCTCGGCGAGACTCTTGACCTCCTCCGCCACGACGGCGAAGCCGTCGCCCTCTTCGCCCGCTCTCGCGGCCTCGATGTTGGCGTTCAACGCCAACAGGTTCGTCTGATCCGCGATCTCCGCAATAATGTCGATGATTTCGCCCACTTCCTCCATACTTTCTTCGAGGGTATCGATCCGCTCCGCGACTGTCGAGGTCGCGTCCGTGGCGCTGCGGATCTGTCCGACTGCCTGGGTCGCGTCTTCGACCCCCTCCGAAGCGATCTCCGTGACCTCTTCCGATTGCGCATCGATCTGCTGGACGGTCGCGGTGATCTCCTCGATCGACGCCGAGAGGTCGTCGACGTTCGCGCTGGCCTTCTGTGTCTGGTCGGCGAGATCGTCGGCCCCTCGCGCCAGTTCCGACGACGAGGCGTCGATCTGCTGGATCGAGGCGGTCACCTCTTCGCTACTTGCGCTGACGGTTTGTCCGATCTCGCTGAGACCGTCCGCATCTTCTGTCAGTTTACCGATTATCCCTCGGATGTTGTCCACCGCGGTATTGAGATGGTCGTTCAGGAGCGCGAACTCGTCGTACACGTCCGCCGCCTCGTCGTACTCCTCTTCCGGCTGGGGGACGGTTGGATCGATCGTGAGGTCACCCTCCGCAAGCCGGGCGAGTTTATCCTGCAGATCGTCGAGCACCTCCCGTTGGTACGCTTCGAGGAACTGTTTTTTCGCACGTTGGCGGTTCCGTTCGGTCACGTCTTTCTCGACGAGCATCGCGCCGGCAAACGTCCCGTCGTCCTCGTGCATGAGCGTGACCGTCCGTTCGAGCGGCGTTTCCTTCCCCCCGACGAGCATCGTCTCCTCGCGTTGCTGAATGTTCTCCTCCCGCTCGATTGCCTCGGAGACGATGTCGCTGGCGGGACTTCCAGCGGCTTGCAACGCGCGCGGCGGGCTCCCGACTGCCTCCCGTTCGTGGCAGTCGTACAGCTCTACTGCCTGTGAATTGATGTGTGTGATTCGTCCGTCGACGTCGACGACGATCGTCGGCTCCTGTAGTCCGTCGAGAATGCTCCGCACGAGCGCTTGGGCCTCGTTCGATCGGCCCCCTCGTTCGTCACTCTGTTCGGATCCCGGGGTCGATGCCCCCCCGTCTTCCCCCCGTTCGACGGTCCCCGACTGCCCTTTGGACGCGTCTCGCTGCTCGACTCTTTGCCCCATACTGGCGGCTCCTCGATTCCCCTATATAGTCCCCGTTCCCAAAATATTAAAATAGATAATTCGTTCGATCTATTTTCGAACAAAAATCGGACAAAAAGACAGAATTCGAGATGTACCGGTGGAGGAATCAGATGTGATATCTCTACTGCTATTCTATATCAGCTACACGATCCCCGGATCGGTCCGCGAGCGAACGGGGCCGTTTCCGGATCCCGAGCGGGCCCCGACTCACGACCCCCCGGCCCCTCTCATCCCTCCGCCCGGCTCACGGCCCTCTCGGCCCGCCGGGCGGCGCGCTCCCGGACGGCCTCCTCGTCGAGTACGAGCACCTCCCGGTCGCGCATGAGAACCCGCCCGTCGCAGACGGTGTGGCGCACGTCGCTCCCCCGGACCGCGTACGCGAGGTGGCTCACGGCGTCGTGCAGCGGGGTGAGGTGCGGTTTCCGGAAGTCGACGACCGCCAGATCCGCCGCCGCCCCGGGTTCGATCCGGCCCCCCGGGAGTCCGATCGCCTCGGCCCCGCCGGCGGTCGCCATCTCGACGGCCGCCCCGGCGGGGACGGCGCTCGCGTCCCCCGCCTGGAGTTTACCGAGCATGGCGGCGTCGCGCAGCTCGTCGAAGGCGTCCAGGTCGTTGTTCGAGGCGGCCCCGTCGGTGCCCAGCCCCACGGTGACGCCCGCCTCTAGCAGCTCCGACACCGGGGCCATCCCCGACGCGAGCTTCATGTTCGAGGCGGGACAGTGGACCACGCTCGCGCCGGTCTCCGCTAAGAGTTCGACCTCCCGGTCGTCGAGGTGGACGCCGTGCGCGAGGAAGTCCTCGCCGGAGAGCCCCATCTCGCGTGCGTACTCCAGGGGACGCACCCCCCGCTCCTCGAGGATCGGCTCGACCTCCTCGCGCGTCTCGTTGGCGTGGAGGTGTACCGGCACCCCGAGCTCCCGGGCGGCCTCGAACGCCTCCCGGAGGTACTCCTCGCCGACGGTCGTGAGGGAGTGGGGCGCGACAACGGTCCGGATCCGACCGTCCGCGGCGCCGTCGAACTTCCGGGCGATCTCGACGCTCTCCTCGAGGTCCTCCCGCGCGTCCCGTTCGTTCTTCCCGACGGTGACGACCCCGTGGCCGAGGCGAGCCCGGAGGCCGGTCCGCTCGACGACGTCCGCGATCCGGTCGACGTGGAAGTACATGTCCGCGAAGCCGGTCGTCCCCGCCCGTATCATCTCGAGGGCACCCAGCTCGGCGCCCGCCTCCACGTCGGCGGGCTCGAGGGCGCCCTCGACCGGCCAGACGTCCTCGCGGAGCCACGCCTCCAGCGGCTTGTCGTCGGCGTAGCCGCGCAACAGCGTCATCGCGACGTGGGTGTGGGCGTTCACCAGCCCGGGCATCACCAGCGACCCCGACGCGTCGAGCGTCTCCGACACGTCCTCCCCGACCCCCTCCCCGACCTCGCGGATCGTTCCCGTCTCGCGATCCACGAGCACGTCCGCACGCGTCACTTCCTGATCCGGGCCGAGAACGCGTCCGCCGGAAACGCAAAGCGCATTCATGCCCGACGGGAGGGCACGACCGGCCGTGAATCCGTCGAACCGGCCCGGCGGGCCGACCGGCTCCAGGCCGACGGTGAGGATCTATTTATGTCACAAATTTACACGGGACTGGAGTATCTTGCACATAGTAAACCCTTTCAAACCCGCCTCGTATGTCGAGATATGTCCGGCAGACCGCAGTGGTCGGGTAACAGGCGCAAATTCATCAAAACCACCGGCGCGGCCGGGGTCGCAGGGATCGCAGGTTTCTCGGGCTGTCTCGGGGGCGAGGCGGCCGACATTCAACTGGTCTTGAACCCCGCGGAGGCCGGGGTCGACATCCAGACCCAGTATCGCCCGCTCATCGAGTACATCGAGGAGGAGGTCGACGTCTCCATCAACACCGAGCGGACCGCGAGCTACACCGAGACGGTGACGGCGCTGCGCGACGGTCAGGCGGAGATCTCGGGCGTCTCGCCCGGCGCGGTCCCCGCCACCAGCCCGGAGATCTTCGACATCATCGGGATGCGGATCGCCTACGGCGCCGCGCAGTACTTCTCGACGATCACGACGACGTTCGACAGCCCGGTCGAGGAGCTGTCCGACATCGCCGACCTCGACGAGCCGGAGGTCAACTTCGCGGACCCGCTTTCCGTCTCGGGGACGCTGGTCCCGCTCTCGAACATGGTCGACGCCGGGATCGACGTCGGCAGCGCCCCCGACGGCGAACCGCCGGCCTTCGACCCGAACTACTCGGACCACCAGACGTCCCGCGAGCAGATGGTCCAGCGCGACGACGTCGTGGCGGCCGGAACCGGGGCGTTCCAGTCCGCGCCGTGGATCGGCCAGGAGCAGTTCGAGGAGATGTCCCAGGACTTCGTGGAGATCTCCTCCGAGTACGACGGCGCCGGCGACAGCATCGGCGAGGAACACGGCGAACTGCAGCTGCTGATGGTCTCGGATCCGATCCCGCGGGCGCCGATGGTCTCCCGCGCCGACTGGGACGACTCCGTCCGGGAGGACGTCGAGGACGCGATGCTGAACGCGCCCGACAGCGCGTTCGAACACGAGGAGGACGTCGACGACAACGAGGAGCTGTGGTTCACCGGGATCGAGCCGGCGGACCGCTCGGACTACGAGCCGATCCAGGGCGTCATCGACAACCTGGAGATCGAGTTCGAAGACCTGGTGTGATGCGCTCCCCGCAGTACCGCTAATCGACCGACAATCCACCGTTCCACCGACGCGGCCCAATCGAATGAGCAATATCACGGTAGAGGGAGTGACGAAACGGTTCGGGGACACCGTCGCGCTCGACGACGTCTCTTTCGAGATCGAGGAGGGGGAGTTCACGATCGTCATGGGCGTGTCCGGTTCCGGGAAATCGACGCTGTTGCGCTGTGTGAGCGGTCTCCTCGAGCCGACCGAGGGGACGATCTACGTCGACGGCGTGCCCGTGACCGGAACCGACGAGGACGTCGCGCTGATCTTCCAGCAGCACAACCTCGTCGGGGAGATGAGCGCCTACGGGAACGCGCTCACGGGATCGCTGTCCCGCAACGGGCTCCTCTCCAGCGCGCTGCAGCTTCAGGACGAGGAGGAGAAGTACCGGGCGCTTGCGGCGCTCGACACGGTCGGCCTGCT
>JAZKTH010000150.1:0-6002 GCA_036625675.1 Haloferacaceae archaeon | reverse complement strand
CCTTCTTGCCTCGCCCGATCCGACGGACGGCCGTCGACCGGCCACGAGGTTGGACGGACTGGCTGATCCACCAATCCCCACCCCTCCCGGGTGTGTCGCGAACTCTCCGACCAACTGCAGCATCGTACGATCTCCCACCCCCACACCTCGTACCGAGTGAAGATCGAGACGCATCTCCAGTCACTGTCCGGGACATCGAAACGGGCAGGGCTGCCCCGTCGTGTACGACCGACAATCCGGTTGTTCGAAACTGGCCGGCTCGACGCAGCTGTTCCGGTCGAACCCTGACCGAGTCTTTCACAACTCCCGGGAGGTCCGGAATACGGTTCGCTTCCGTGGCTCGTCTGCCGACTTCCGGGAGCCGCCGGTCCCCGAGGACTGTCTCTCGTTTCTCGAGCACCGCTGTCGGTCGCTCACTCGCCTGCGCCACGATATCGGACTGGCTGATCGACCCACCCCCCACCCCCGGGTGTGTCGCGAACTATCTGACCAGATGGACCACGTTACGATCCTCCCCCTACACACCTCGTACCGAGTGTAGACTTCGATAGAACCATCTCCGCTGTCTGTACTACCGCGTAGTGCCTGATCGTCGCGTCGGGTGTCGTCCGTCACGCACACGTGGGAGGCTCCCTGCCTATCGACTGGCCGGGGGAGATCTAATAAGGAATGGCATGCCAAGATACCACCATGAGCAACGTAGACGAGGGAATCGCCGGACTCGGGAGACACGCCTTGCGGACGTCGCGCACGGATGGACTCCGCCGGCGGATGGAAGCGTTCCTCGAGGAACACCCCACTGAAGATGGGACCGATCTCCGTGACCTCAGGGCCGCCGCTGGCGACGGGAAACCGTTGAGTGACATCGTCGACGACGCCCGTGAGGAACGGCTGTGAACGCTGTTTTTCGATACGTCTGCACTCGTCAAGCGGTATGCTGAAGAGGATGGCACCGATGTCGTCGACGAGCTGATCGAAGCGGACGACGAGCCGATCGTGATCACCTCCCTCACAGTGATCGAAATGACCTCTGCGTTCCGACGGAAATACAATCGCGACGAGATCACCGCGAGAGAACGTGACGGATTGCTCGTGGCGTTTTTCGAGGATGCGACCGACCGATATTCGATTGTTCCCATCGAGGCGCCGACGTTCGAAGTAGCGTTCGACCTCGTGCTCCAGGACGACCTTCGCACGCTAGACGCGTTGCAACTGGCGGCGGCCCTGGAGTCCGCTGGCGACATCGATCTCAGGTTCGTCTGTGCAGATCGAAAACTCGTGACTGTCGCCGAGAACTCGGGTCTCGATGCGGTGAATCCGTCGCGAGAGACCGATAAGCCCGGATAATTACTGAACCGAACCACACTGTCGAACGTATCGCGTCCCGTTCCGATTCGACGCCTTCCGTGATCCCGATCAGCAAGCCCGCTCAGTCGCGTCCGAACCGTCCGCGAGGAGCGGTCGAATCCGTGGAGTCGGCGATGAGCCATGGCGAGACAGACGACGGAAGCGACGCCCTGTTGCGGAGCCTCTCTCGCGCCCGCGAAAGCGGTAAATCCGACACGCTGATCGGCGTGATCTGCATCAGCAACAAGATCGAATACCGCGATCGACTCGACGAACGGGTGGACTCGTCCCTGCAGGACAACGAACTCGTCTTCGATCCCTACGACGCCACGCAGCTCCGGGCGATCCTCGATCACCGCCGGGACGCCTTCGTCGAGGGGGTTCTCGAGGACGGCGTCATCTCGAAGACCGCAGCGCTCGCTGCTCGCGAACACGGGGACGCACGCAAGGCCATCGACGTGCTGTACGAGGCTGGCCGCCTCGCTGAAACGGAACACGCGACTGCCGTCACCGAGGCGCACGTCGACGCCGCCATCCGAAAGGCAGAGATCAACCGCTTTCAGCGACTCGTCGGCGGGCAGACGCCCCACGTGAAACACCTCCTTCGCGCGCTCGCGTTACTCACCGAAAAGACCGACAGGACCCGATTCCGCACTGCGGAGGTGTACGACGCCTACGAGAACGTCGTCAGTCAGACGAACACGTCTCCGTTGAGCTACGATCGGGTGCAGCGTCTCCTCAAGGAACAGGCGTTTTTGGGCATTACCGAAAGCGAACACACTGGCGGTGGTCATGGGGAAGGCAGCTATCGTGTCCACCGGTTGCTTCGGTCCCCCGAGGTCGTCGTCGAAGCCCTCGACCGCCAGTAGTACACTCGGTACGAGGTGTGGGTCTCTCTTCAGAACGTGACCTGCCACCGCGAGCCGTTCGGTAGCTTCGTATGCTCCCTGCTGTCGACAGGAACGCCATCGATACCTGTCTCTCCGCTCGTTTTCGTCACTGCACCGTCGCGAAAGCACACGAAATGGGCGCTCTCTGTCGGGACCCTGTATTGCCGAGGCTCGCCCGACGGAGGGTACTCGGAATGGGTCTCGAACGGATTCTGGACGCCGTCGACACCATCGAAGCCGGCTTTCGGCTGGTTCGAGACCTGGCGCTCGACGTAGCTATTCGCCGCCAGCGTCGTTGAGCGCGCTGTTCAGTTCGAAGAGTTCCCGAACGACGTCGCTATCTGCGACCCGGTACCGACGGGGAGACGTGTTCGGGACCTCCTCGATGAGTTCGACCTCGAGAAGGAGGTCCGTGTAGTTGCCGACGGTCTGGCGTGTGACCCCGGCGTGTGCTGCGAATTCGGTTTTGTTGAACTCACGGTTCGGCGGGAGATCGAGCAACGCGTCGACGAGGATCGGAATCGCGTCGTGCTGCGTGAGGTAGAGCCACCCGCTCGGGTGCTCTTTCCGGAGTTCCTTCTTCCGTCCCCGGTCGGCCGCGTGCTCTATACTGCTCATACAGCGATACATCGTCCACGTGTGCATAAGTGTTTCCACTACCGTTACTCTCTATTAACATGATTTATGTGGGGGTGGCTTCATCTCCCGCCATGGAGAAGCCGTCGGTGAAATGTGCTCTCTTGGCGACGATGATCGCGAAACACCGGTGGGGCACGCCGATCACGGAGGACGCTCTCCTCGAACTCTCAGCGATCGCCGGCGACTACCCCACTGCGCGTGAGGTCTATGCCGACCTCCGCAGCGAAGCATACATCACCTATCGCGGGAATCGCGGCATCGAACTCGATCAGAGCAACTTCGACGAACTTGCCGATGTCCTTTACTACGATTGTGGTTGGGAGGCCTGGGAAATCGACAGTCGCCTCAAGCACTACGAGGGGATCGGGGACCACGACTGGGCGTGATTGTGAATTTTGGTCGAACGGAATGGCCCGTCAACTACTTTTTCGACGGCCACGCGGCCGAGGAGGGGGCCGACCGTGGGGAGCTCCACAGTCGTACCCGTCGACGCACCTCCCGTTCGAAGTCGTCTCTCTCCTTGTCTCTCCTCGTCTCTCTCCGTCCTCGAGGACGATTTCCAGGCCACAGGAAAGTCTTTTGCGTATGGGTACCCACACGCAACACGTGAGCAAGAACATCGCGATCGCGGACGACGTCTACCGCGAACTCGAGCGGGAGAAGGGCGATCGAAGCTTCAGCGACGTCATTCGGGAGTATCTCGAGGAGCGCCGTCGACTCGCCGACGTCACGGGCGCCGGCGTTCTCGATCCCGAGACTCACGACGAGGTGAAGGAGGATATCGAAGCGTTGAGCCGGGGCACGCTGTCGAACCTCGACGATGAAACTCTGTGACACGTCGGTGCTCGTAGATATTGACCGCGGCGGGGTCGACGACCGAGTGGCACGACTCGACGACGAGGGGCGCCACGCGATCAGTGCGGTCACGGTGACCGAACTCCGCCTCGGTGTGAACAAACGCTACGGGGGCGACCCGGCCCGGCAGGCCGCGCTCGAGGACCTCGATCGGTTGCTCGCCCGGTTCGAGATCCTCGAGATCTCCCGCCCCGTCGCGACGGCCGCGGCCGATCTGATCCACTCGCTCCGGCGGCGTGGGGAACCGCTCCACGACCTTCACGACGTGTACGTCGGCGCGACTGCACGAACCGAACAGCTGCCGGTCCTC
The DNA here is from genome assembly GCA_036625675.1 of Haloferacaceae archaeon. Taxonomy (GTDB): domain Archaea; phylum Halobacteriota; class Halobacteria; order Halobacteriales; family Haloferacaceae; genus Halalkaliarchaeum. The sequence continues at coordinate 1,961 of JAZKTH010000150.1, read as the reverse complement.
ACCACGAACACGGCGCACTTCGAACGGATGGACGACGTCTCCGTCGTCGACTGGACGACCTTCTAGACTTTTCAACACCGACGATACACGCATCGTTAGGTATGAATTCACCCCGCCGAGACGACCACCTCGCGTGACGATCGGGACGGACGAGCTCGAACGGATTCTGGACGCCGTCGCCGTCTTCGAACGGTACGACGACCTCGGACTTATACTGTTTGTTGTCGGAAGTCACCGTGTCGACCGCCCGAGGGCGTGACGGTCGACACGGTAATCGTCTCCAACAGGCAGTATCAGTTTCACCGACGCGATGACCGTCGCGATGGTCGAGCACCACGACGTCGACTCGGTGTCGGGCTTCGCCGCCGACTTCGACGGCCTGTCGATCGGCTCGCTCCCGAACCGCTGCTCGATTGCTGACGGCGGGAGCTCTCCGGCCGCCGGCCGCGGTTTTGCGCGGAACCTTCTCGTAATTATATCTAATTAAATTTTACAATCCCGGAGGGACACTGGTGTGTCAATGAGCGAGTACACGACGATCTCGCTGCGCAAGGAGTTCGTCGCGGACGTGGAGGAGTACATCGAGGAGGAACCGTTCGGGTCGGTCAAGGAGTTCGTGAAGCACGTGGTGGTCAGGGAGATGGAGTCCAGCGACGAGATCTCGGAGACGGAGGCCCGCCGGATCGGCCAGAAACTCCGGGATCTCGGATACGTGGAGTGAGCCGGGAATGAACCCGTCCGATCGGCTTCCCGACGCCCTCGCCACCCGATCGCAGGCGGACGCCCTCCTGGCCGCCGTGCCCCTGGTGTTTCTCGTGATCCCCGGGATCGGGCGACAGTTCGACTCCCCGGTGGCCGGCCTCGGAGTCGCCGCCGCCGTCGGATGGCTCCTGATCGCGTACGGGCTGGGTTTCGTCTGGTATCACTCCCGCACGGACGGGTGATGCGGGGACATCGCCCGACGTACCCGATCGACCCTGCAGTTCCCGTCTCACGTCCGAAATTGCAGCCGTCGGGGACGTGGAGTACTGTACTCGTAGTCGCTGAACTCACACCGTGGACGGAAAAAATTCGGGACGTCGTACCCGGTAATCAGGGGACTGATACGTCGATCGATCGCATGATCGACGATCGGTCGCCGGACTCCCAGACCAGACTGACTGTTCCCTCATCACCGCTGGATGTAACGAGTTCGACCGTGATACTGCTACCAGCAGTCAGTGGGTCATCTACGGAGCTGGCGTTCACGTTCCCTTGGTCGTCGTGGTCGGTTGCACCCGTCGCAATTCCAGGATCACCGGAGGCCGTGACCCGCAACGTGTCGGGATCGACCTGATCGCCGCCCCCGTGCGTGAACGTCACCGTGTCGGTTCCGTCGAACTCCGCGTCCCAGTTCGCGTTCGGCGCCGCGTCCCCGATCTGATCGCCCAGGCCGAGCACGAACGTGCCGATCACGGCCGCCAGAATGACGGTGATCGCGACCATCAGGATCACGCCGATGACCGGCGAGACTGCCTCCCTGTCCTCCAGAAATGCGTTCAGTTGCATGTGTGTTGTCTCCTGCCCCCCTCGACCTCCGGGGGCGCCCGTCGACGCCCTCGCCGGCGCGGCACGCCCCGAGATCGCGGTGGCTACCCGAACGTTCCCTCGGCCCGCATATAACCTCGCGCCCCCGGTTATCACGGGCAAGAACGGGCTACTCGTCTCCCGACGGGCGTCCGCTGTGGCGTCCGGAGACGTCGGTGAGCCGGATCTCGTACCACTTCCGCTCCTGCTCGTCGATGTCGACCCACCGGCGATCGCCGCCCTCTCCCCGGGCGAAGAACACCGGGACGAAGCCGTCCGCGATCGTCTCCCCGCCGAGGGGGCGGATCGTTCCGGTCGCGACGACGCTCTCCCAGACGTCGACGTCCTCGTGGGCGACGACCGTGTACGTCACCTCCTCGCTCCCCTCCAGGAAG
>JAZKTH010000149.1:0-6032 GCA_036625675.1 Haloferacaceae archaeon | reverse complement strand
GTCCCGGGCGACGTCGACGTACACCGCCTCGATCCCGCCCGCGGCGTTCATGGCGTTCCACAGCACCAGAAAGAACCCGCCGAACGCCGCCGTGAACACGAGCGCGGCGTCCCCCCGGCCGAACAGCAGCAGCAAAAGCGGCAACAGCGCGCCCACCGGGAGCGGATACAGCGCCGCGAACAGGGGTGCGAGCAACGCCTTCAGCGCGTCGTTCCACCCCATCGCCAGCCCGAGGGGGATGCCGACGCCGGCAGCGAAAAACGACGCGACGACCGTTCGGCGGAGGGTGGCCGCAACGTGTTCCAGGAAGCGACCGTCCGTCGCCAGCGCCGCGGTGTCGACCGCGATTGCGGCCGGGGCGGGCAACACGCTCGAGGGCACCAGCTGAAAGGACCCGACCGCCAGCTGCCAGGCCAGCAGGAACGCGCCCGCGGAGGCCAGCTGGACCGCGTAATCCCGGTTCACGCGATCACGCTCCCTCCCACGGGGTCAGCGAGTCCCCGAGCTCCTCGATGCCGTAAACGAAGACGATGCCGAGTACGTTGATCAGCAGGAGCGCGACGTACATCCGCGGGATCGTGAACAGCTGCCACGAGTTCCAGATCACGTATCCGAGCCCGGAGTTCGCCCCGACCATCTCGATCACGACGATCAGGACGAAGCCGACCCCGAACCCCAGGCTGAGCCCGGAAACGATCTGCGGTAGCGCCCCCGGGAGGATGACCTCGCGATACAGCGCGAGCGTCCCCGCGCCGTTGTCGAGTGCGACGTCGACGTACACGTCGTCGATCTGCCTGACCCCGCCCATCGTGTTGATCGCCACGAGGAGGAACACCGCGAGACTCATCGTCAGCACTCTCGCGAGTTCGGTGACGCCGAAAAGCGAGAAGGCGATCGGCAACAGCGTGATCTTCGGAATCGGATACAGGATCGCGACGTACGGGTTCACGAGCAGCCGTATCTCGCGGGACCACCCCATGGCCAGCCCGACCGCGATCCCGCTGGTCGCGCCGAGGACGTACGCCAGCAGGATCCGGCGGAGGCTGACGCCCAGGTGGTACAGCATCTCCCCGTCGAGCAACTCCTCGACAGTTGCGCCGAGCACCGTCGTGGGGGGCGGGAAGAACACCGGATGGACGATCGCTGTGCGGGAGAGCAATTCCCACAGGAGAAGCGCGCCCAGTATCGGGAGGAGGTTGAGCCGAGTTCGTGCGGCGATCCGCGAACGGGAGGACATGGATCAGGGCGTCCGTCGTACCGAACGTTCGACCGAACGTTCGACTTCGTCGCTCAGGCTTCCCCAAACGGTCTCCTGGAGCTCCTCGAAGCGGGCCGTCGGGACCGCCTCCCTCGTCCGGGGGCGGTCGAGGTCGACGTCGACGACGGTCTTGATGCGCCCGGGTCGCGCGGACATCACCCCGATCCGGTCGCCGACCCGGATCGCCTCCTCGATGTCGTGCGTGACGTACACGACGGTCTTTCGGGATTCGCTCCACAGCGACAGGAGTTCCTCGAGGAGGTACTGTTTTGTCTGGGCGTCGAGCGCGCCGAACGGCTCGTCCATCAGGAAGATTTCGGGGTCGTTCGCGAACGCCCGGGCGATGCTGACCCGCTGTTTCATGCCGCCGGACAGCTGGTGCGGGTACGCCTCCTCGAACTCCGAGAGGTTGACCTTCTCGATGTACCGTCGGGCGATCTCCCGGCGACGGACCGTCCCGACACCCCGCATCTTGAGGCCGAACGCGACGTTCTCGATCACGGACTTCCAGGGGAAGATCCCGTACTCCTGAAAGACCATGCTGGTCGTCGGACGATCGTCGGATTCCGGTTTCAGGATCTCGATCTCCCCGGAATCGCTCTCCAGGAGTCCGCCGAGGAGACGCAGGAACGTCGACTTGCCGCAGCCGGAGGGGCCGACCAGACAGAAGAACTCCCGGTCGTACACCTCGAGGTTCACGTCCTCCAGGGCCGACACGTCGCCGGAGGGGGACCGATACACCTTGTTGACCCCGGACGCCCGGAGGCAGGGTTCGCCCCGGTCGGATGCCTCGGAGGAAGCGGGGCCCGTCATCGTCGCGGGGTTGGAGCCGGAGCTACTGGAAGGTTTCCGTTCCGGGGGGGTTCCCGGCGGCCTGGCCGGGGGACGGTGCGGTTCGGGCGCCACGGCCGGATCACTCGCAGATCCGCTCGTTGGGGAAGCCGTCGGGGACGGTCACCTCCCCGACGGGGGGATACGGGGCGGGCGCGGCCTGACTCCACTCCTCGATGGTCTCCACCGATGGGGTCGCCTCGTCCTCGTCCAGGCGCCCGACTTCCTCGAGCGCGGCGTCCAGGGGCGACTGGTCGACGACCTCGTCCGCTCCCACGGTCTCGTCGAGGTAGCCGCGACACGCGTGATACTCCTGCTGGCGCATCAGGCTGTCCACGTTGATCCGCCCGTTCTTGTGGACCAGCGACGGCACCGAGGCCTGGATCGCGGCCGCCGGAACCTCTATCGCCTCGTTCACGATCGAGGCCACCTCCTCGCTGGGGAACCCGCCCATGTCGTAATACTCCCTGACGCCGAGGAGATACGCCTCGAGCCACCGCCTGGCGACGTCGGGACGGTCCTGGGCGAACGGCTCCCCGAAGAAGTAGGTCGCGATCTGCATCCGGGGGGCGAGTTGCGAGCCGTACAGCAACTGGCCGGCGCCGGTTTCGCTGGCGACCTGCAGTCCCAGCGGGTCGGGGATGGTGCAGGCGTCGATCTCCCCGGATCCCATCGCCGGAATCATGTCGGGGAACGGCATCTCGGTCACCGACACGTCTTCCCAGCCCATGTCGTTGAGCTGGAGCAGCCGTCCCAGCAGGTAGTCCATCGCGTTCGCCTCGCTGTTGATCGCGACCGTCGGGCGCTCCGGCAGGTCGGAGAACGACATCCCCTCCGAGTACAACTCCTCCCTGATCCAGAACCGGTTGCCCGAGGGCTGCCGCTCCCAGTACTGGGTCTGGTCGGCCACGGCACGGACGGGAACGCCCTGCGCGATGGAGTTGAACATGCCGGCGCCGATCGAGCCGGAGGCGACGTCCAGATCCCCGGAAGCGAGTTCGGGGACCGCCTGGGAGGCTCCGGAGATGCGCTCGATCTCGAGTTCGATGTCCCTGTCCGCGAAGAACCCCCGATCGCGGGCGATGAAGATCTCGGCGACCGCCGCGATCGGCAGGGTCCCGAAGGAGACCGTGTCGGTCGTCTCCGCGACCCCTCCGAGGCAGCCGCCCAGCGACGACAACGTCACGGCCCCTCCGAGCGCCAGAACGTTCCGCCTCGATGCCAGTGTGGACGCCCGATCGGGTCGACGGTGGTTCATTATGTATTATAGATTTCCTGTAACAAGTTATAAGAATTGTGGTTAGAACGGGCGCCGGAGGCCCCGAACGGACGGGGGCGGGACGACCGCCGGGAACGGAAGGGCCTGCCGGGACGAGAAACGACGCGAGAGAACGGGAGGCCGAAAGGCGGACGGCCCGTCACTCGGCGGAGGGCAGTTCCGCCGGTTCGATCACGGGGTCCTCGGGGAACTCCCAGTCGATGCCGTTCTTCCGGGCCTCCCGCTTGAGCACCGCCGAGATGTGGCCCTGGATCAGCCGGGCGTCGACAGGGCTCATGTGTTCGAAAAGCTCCTCCAGGCTGGTCGCCTCGGTGTCGGGATCGTCGAGGATCACGAGCACGCCCGTGATCGCCTCCAGGAGGATCGTGTAGTTGTTCCGATCCAGGAACGTCTCGACGTCGCCGGAGTCGACTCCGCGCCCGAGGACGCCGATGAGCGTGCTGTGGATGTTGAACTGCGGTCCGATACCCTTCGGATGCTCGGAGACGAAGATCTGCATCCGGCTCGGCTTGTACACCGTCGCGCGGGTGTCCGCCGAACTCGCGGGGTAGAGGCTCCCCTCCTCGACCATCTCCTTGGTCAGGTTGTAGAGGGTGCTTTGCGGGATCGGCGTGACCTCGGTGAGCCCCTTGATGTCGAGCCCCTCGTGGAGCCAGGTCTCGTGCCAGATCTTGCACTTCCGCGGCGACGCGAGCAGCTGGCCCGCGGCGACGACGGTGTCCACCGTGGTCCGGATCTCGTCCCGCGGGAACGAAGGCGAGGAGTCGTCTCGCCCGGGGGAGACGTTGTCGGCCATCTTAGTTATGCGTTTCCTGGAACACGTAATAAGGCTGCTGGTTTCGGCGGTTCCGGCGGCGGAATCCCGATCCGGACGGACGCGTCGCCGGCGCTCCGGTTCGTTCACTCCGACCCGTCCGCCCGTTCAGTGAGCTCGTCCAGCCGGTCGAGGTACGACTCGCGAGGGACCTGGTAGGCGTCGCGATAGTCGAGTTCCCCGGCGGCGAACGCCGCGGCGATCGAGGCCGCCCCGTCGACGGCGTCCGGACGGTCGTCGTAGGACCTGCGTTCCAGTTCGACTTCGGGCTCTAAGAACAGGGCGACCTGCCAGCCGGTGTCTCCTCGCCGACCGGCGGCCGGTCGACCCCCCCGCGCTCCGTCGGTGACGTAGATCGTGGGGAGGCAGGCGGCCGGAAACGCGCGCGAGTCGAACACGTCGGGTCGGTAGGTGAGGACGATCCGTCCGTCCGACCCGTCGTTCCAGACCGTCCACCCGTCCGGCAGCGTCGGGAGACCCATACGCGTTCTGTGTGCCGGAGGGGTAAAGCCGTCCCGCCGGAGTGAGGGATCGTCACCGCCATATTTAAAAGAGGTTCTTTTTTCATATGATACCATGTCGCATATCCCGACTACGTCTGCTGTTTTGAAAACAGAAAAACGTTGGTATTCGATGTGCTTATATGTGAGTAACACTCACACACATAGTAGTCCCGGTTCCGAACGGGCCGTCCGGGCCCGCGACCGATCCGGGAACCACCGCTCCCGCCCGTCGGTCCCTGGCTGGTATGTCGCCGCCACGACGTCACGTCGCCGCGGTTGGTGTGGGAAGCGAGCACACATGACAATACGAACAGCCCACGTGTTCCGGGGGGACCGCCTCCGCCGGAAACGAACCAGCAGTGGAGGAATCGAGACTGAACGCGCGGCTGCGAGCCGCGGCGAGAAGCGAGCCGCCCGGACGTCGCCGGTACCGAGGACCGGAGCCGGAGAGACGACGACGCGATCGTCGCCCGGAGGGAAGCGATGACGCCGGCACGCTCGCTCGAGGAGCTCAGTCGGGAGTACCGCGAGTCGATGCCCTCGGACCTCAGGGAGGCGAAGCCCTTCGAGTGGTACCTCGAGGAGCTGTACGAGGACCCGCGCGTCGCGCGCAACGCACACCAGCGCGTGGCGGACATGTTCGACCACTACGGGACCAGTTACGACGAGGAGCGCGGCGTCGTCGAGTACCGCCTCGCCGCCGAGGACCCCCTCCACGGGGGCGAGAACGTCTTTTACGGACGGGAGGTCCACGAATCGATCCACGAGTTCGTGAACAAGGTGAAGTCGGGCGCCCGGGGGCTCGGTCCCGAAAAGCGGATCAAACTGCTGCTCGGCCCGGTCGGCTCCGGGAAGTCCCACTTCGACTGGCTGGTGCGGCGCTACTTCGAGGCGTACACCCTCGAGGACGCCGGCCGGATGTACACGTTCCGGTGGACGAACCTGTGTGACGTCATCCGGGACCAGGATCCGGCCGACGACACGGTCCGCTCGCCGATGAACCAGGATCCGATCGTGCTCCTGCCGGAACGGCAGCGGGAGGGGATCATCGACGAGCTCAACGAACGGCTCGACGCCCCGTACACGATCCGGAACGACCAGTCGCTGGATCCGGCAAGCGAGTTCTACATGGACGCCCTGCTGGCCCACTACGACGACGACCTCGAGGCGGTGATGGACAACCACGTCGAGATCGTGCGCCTCACCGCAAACGAGAACAAGCGCCAGTGCGTCGAGACGTTCGAGCCGAAGGACAAGAAGAATCAGGACGAGACGGAACTCACCGGCGACGTCAACTACTCCAAGCTCGCGGTGTACGGCGAGTCCGATCCCCGGGCGTTCGACTAC
>JAZKTH010000148.1:0-6046 GCA_036625675.1 Haloferacaceae archaeon | reverse complement strand
CGATCGCCGTCGCGGTCGCCGTCTTCGGCGTCGGCTCCGGCGTCGCCTTCACGACGGTCATCGGCCCGCTGATCGAGGTGCCCGTGTTGCTCTCGCTGGTGTACGCCGCGCTGTGGCTCCAGCGCAGGGTCGACTGGCGCGGGCACACGACCGGACAGCTCGAGAGCACGAAACCCAGTGAATCGACCGCGGACGCGACGACGGAGGTAAGCGATCCGACCGCCGAGGACGACTGAAATCCATGACCGTCGACACGCTCTCGATTCCGACCGACGCCGTGATCCGCCGGGCTCCCGTTCCAATCATGTCGATTCGGCCGGCGTCCACCGACGAACTCGACGCGATCGGGGACACCGAAGCGTCCGGATGAACGGAACGACAGCCGGAAAGACGGGGAAACGGCGTGGCCGCCTCGTCGAGACGACCCGGCAGTTGCTGTCGTTCGACACGCAGAATCCGCCGGGCGAGACGCCAGCGGCGATGGAGTGGGTCCACGAGTACGCCTCCGAGTTCGACGTCGAGACCGAGTGGATCGTCCAAGACCCCGAGAGACCGAACCTCGTCGTTACCCTTCCCGGGGACGCCGATCGAACGCTGCTGTACGAGGGGCACCTCGACACGGTTCCGTTCGACGGGGACGCGTGGTCGGTCGATCCACACGCGATCGGCGAGTACGTTGAAGTGGAGGCGCTCGAGCGAACGGCCGAGTGGTATCGCCGTCTCCCGGGGCTGTTCACCACGATAACAGCCGACCGGGAGGATAACTGACGGGTCGATTCACCGCAACTGTCGGCGTCCGTTCTCGATCCCGTCCGGGGGACCTCCCACCCATCGTTCGCTCTCACGCTTTCCGAACGCGTCGGCCATCTGCGAGCGACCGGCGTTTCGGACGCAGACGCTCGCCCGGCGATCAGCCTCCGAAGGCCTGGTACAGGAGAATGATCGCGATGCCGAAGAGGACGACGCCGAATATCTTTTTGACCGTTTCGGACTCCAGTCGCGTCGCCATCAGCCGGGAGCCGACCTGGCTCCCGGCGAGCACGGCGAGCGCGCTCCCGATCCAGAGGTCCCAGATCGGCGTCGTCTCGATCGCGAGATGTGAGGCGACGCTCGAGAGGCCGGCCCCGGTGATCACGAGCGCGGACGTCGCGGCGGCGACCTTCGCCTCGATCCCCAGCATGTACAGCAACGGAACGACGAACACCCCGCCACCCTGTCCGATCAATCCCGCGAAGAAGCCGAGCACCGATCCGCCGCCGAGGCCGACGCCGGTTTCCTCGCGCCTGGAGAACCCGAGTTCCTGCCGTGGCTGGTATCCCGAGGCGATGAACACCGCGGCGGCCGCGGTGAACAGCGCGAGAACGGCGACGATCGTGTCGGTCGGGAACCACGTCGTCGCGTACGCGCCAAGCGGTGCGAAGACGACCATCGCGATCCCGAAGGGGATCCCGACCCGCCAGTCGACCAGGTGCTCGCGGACGTACGTGACCGTCGACGATCCGCCGACGACGACGTTCAACAGGATCCCCAGCGGGACGGCCTGGGTGGTGAAATCGAACCCCATCCAGAAGAGGATCGGCACGTACAGCTGGCCGCCGCCCATGCCCAGCATCGAGAAGACGAGGGCGACGAAGAAGAACAGCACGGGCGCGAGAAAGACCGGATCCATCGGTTCAGAACCCGGCGCACTCCGCACAAACGGTCTCGCCGTCGACGACCCGCAGCCCCGGCTCGAAGGTGACCTCGCCACACGAGTCACAGTGTTCCCAGTAGAATGAGCCGTGACCGGCGTCACCGCCGGTGTCGACGTCCTCGACGTCGCCGACGGCGAGCAGTTCCTCCTCGGGGAGGGTCAACACCGAGTCCACGGCCGAATCCGTTATGTCGGAATCGATGTCCATCGGTTCGACGCCCTCCTTTCGCTCCGCGATAAACGGGGAGTTGTCGAGGGCGTTCCCGAACCACTCCGGATCCAGCGAGACGCGGACCGCACGCCCGGATTCGAGATCGATCAACTGGAGTGCGTTCTTGCCGTGATCCAGTTTCTCGATGTTTCCCTTGCCGTACGTACACCCGGTGGCGACCTGCACGCCGTCGATGAAACAGTGTGCCGGGTGCTTCGGGCCCGTCGAAACGTAACACTGGAGTTCCTTGTTCGCGTCGGGGGCGACCTCGAGCGCTTCCCTGGCCGCCAGCCCCGCTCGAAGGCCCATCGCCGAGCCGGGACACTTGTGCCCGTGTACGGCCCGCGTCGTCTCGAAGAGCGATTCGATCTCGTCGGTATCGGCTGTGACGTCCATCGTCTCGACCCATTTCAAGAAAAGTTGGTATGGATGATAAGTGTGACGATGATGTTTTCCAATATTGGGATTATAAAACACTATCAAGCGGCGGAGAACGAGCGGACACGCGGTTGGGAAAGACGAGAGAGTCGAAAAGTCGGTTCGAATCGACAGAGGGCGCCGCTGCTCGCTGATGGGACGCGAGAACGCCGAATCGTTTGGAAGTGGTTTTAAATCAGAAACCATGTCTCCCCTCTCGTTCTATTTTTATTTGAAATAGAATCCGACCAGTCCGAAGATCTCCCCGAGAAGTTCGCCGAGTGGATGGGAATCGACCGGCGGACGGTCGAGTGGCACCCGACGATCGACGCGGACGTCTGCACCGGGTGTGGCCTCTGTATGACCAACTGAGGTCGAAACGTACTCGGCTACGACCACGAGCGTGACGTGGCCACCGTCGAGAACCCGTATCAGTGCAAGGTCGGCTGTACGACCTGTGAGACCTGCTGTCCCACCGACGCGATCACGTTCCCCGACGACGAATACGTCGAAGAACTGATTCGAGAGCACGGCCTCGTCGCCCGGGCGCGCGAGCAGGTGCGGGACGACGGCGGATCGGGGCCAGCGGGGGCCTAGAACCGATTACGTCGAGATCGCCCGGGACGACTGTGCCGGCTGTGGGGCCTGCGTCGGGATCTGTCCGGCGGACGGCTTCGAGATGGGAACGGATATCGACGCCGCGGCGGCCGACGTCGGACCGGACGACCGATTCCGGGAGCGAACAAACGTGCTTGCGGGAGTATCTCTTATTACTCGTCAAAATATACTTTGTGAGAACAGTACAGGAACTACGGTTTAGCGAATATAAATTGCCGTAGTACGATACTCGAAAGCGGGAATCCTCTCGAGCGTTCATCAGTGGTTCAGAACTAGTACAATACAATGCATCCGATCGCACTACTCAGTGCTGCCGATCCGAGCTGGGTAGCAGTACTCTCCCCGGAACTCGCGAGTCGCGCACAGTTCGGCTGGACGATATCCGTGCACATCCTCTTCGCGGCCCTCTCGATCGGACTCGCGCCGTTTATTATCTACTTCACCTGGAAGGACGTGCAAACGGACGGGGAGCGGTTCACCCGGCTGCGTTCGTTCTGGGTGAAGGTATTCGCCGTCGGATTCGTTATGGGGACGGTCACCGGGATCCCGATGAGCTTCCAGTTCGGGACGAACTTCCCACAGTTCTCGGAGGTGGCCGGTGAGCTGATCGGCGGCCCACTGGCCTTCGAAGCGAAGATGGCGTTCTTCCTGGAAGCCGTCTTTCTCGGCGTGTTGCTGTACGGCCGCGAGCGCGTGGGGGACCGGACCTACGTTCTCTCGTCGGTGCTCGTCGGCATCGGGGCCTGGCTGTCGGGGTTCTGGATCCTGATCGTCAACGCCTGGATGCAGACCCCGCGGGGCTACGAGATGATCACCCGAAACGGGATGGAGGTCGCCAGACTGACCGACCCGATTGCTGCGTTTTTGACCCCGCGCATGTCCTGGATGTACGTTCACATGATCAACGCGTCCGTGATCTCGGTCGCGCTGCTGGTCGCGGGCGTCTCGGCGTACATCGTCTGGAAGAAGCGCGACACGGGAGCCTGGAACGCCGCACTGCGACTGGCCGTGGTGATTTTGCTCGTCACCGCACCGCTACAGGCGGTCCACGGCGATGCGTACGGTCGTCACGTGGCGGAGACGCAACCCCAGAAATTTGCGGCCATGGAGGGCCACTACGAGACGGGACAGGCCGACTTGCACCTGTTTGCGGTTCCGAAGAGCCCCGACGCGATCACCGATCCCCGTGCCGAGAACCTGTTTACCGTGAGCCTCCCCGGGATCGGATCGTTCCTCGCCAGCGGGGGTGACTTCGACGCCGAGGTGATCGGGTTGAACGAATACGAGGAGAACCCGCCCGTGGCCCTCGTTTTCTGGTCGTTCCGCATCATGGTCGGGCTCGGCTTCCTGTTCGTCGCGCTGGCGCTGTGGGGCGGCTATCTCACGTACCGCGGGCGGCTGTCCGACAGCGAACGATACCTGAAGACGATGGTGGTCGCGTCGCCGCTGGGATACGCCGCCCTGCTAACGGGGTGGTACGTCACCGAGATCGGCCGCCAGCCGTGGATCATCCAGGGCGAACTGCGCACCGGCGAGGCGGTCTCCTCGACGCTGACGGGAGCCGAGGCGACGCTGACGCTGGTCGGGTTCGTCGTCGTCTACTCGGGAATGGTGCTTGCGGCCCTGTACGTACTGAAGTGGCTGATCCAGGGCGAACTCGAAGCGCTCGGGAGACCGGTGTCGAGGAGCGACCGCTGGCACGGTCCACTCCCGGGGGTGAGCGACGATGACTGAACCGCTGTTACCCGTCGACGCCTACCTCCTGAACTCGCTGCCGGAGATCTGGTTCGGCGCCGTTATGTTCGCGCTGGGGATGTACGTCGTCCTCGACGGGTTCGACTTCGGAATCGGGATGCTGTATGCGACCCGGGAGAGCGAACGCGACCGGGAGAAGCTTCTGTCGGCGTTCGGCCCGGTCTGGGACGCCAACGAGGTGTGGCTGGTCGCCTTCGGGACGATGCTGCTGGCGGCATTCCCGCGGGTGTACTCCAGGCTGCTGGCCGATCACTACCTGCTCGCGATCGGGTTCGTGTTCGCGTTGCTGTTCCGCGGGCTCGGCCCGGAGCTACGCGAACAGCGCGACGACGAGCGGTGGAAACGGTACTGTGACTACTCTTTCGTCGGCGGTAGCCTGTTCGCACCGCTGCTTTTCGGGATGCTCGCTGGCCGGTGGGTGTTCGACGCGGCGACGCTGTCGCTTCCAGCGCTGCTGACCGGCGTCGGCTTGGTCGCGGTCTCGGTGGCCACGGGTGCGGCGTTCCTGGCGGCGAAGAGCGGGCCGGCCCTGGCGTCGGAGCTGCGCAGGTACGGAATCGCCGCGACGCTTGCGTACCTGGGAGGGGTGGTCGTCCTGCTCGTGACCGTCGTCTCGACCGACGCCGGCGGCGCTGCCGACGCGGTCCTCTCAGCTCCCGCAGCTGGAATCGTCTTCCTTTCGGTCGCTGCGGGAGTGGGCGGGAGTGTTCTCGCCGGACGTGGCCGGTACCGCGCCTGGCTGGCGAGCACGCTGGCGCTTCCCGCGCTGTTGAGCGCGCTCGTCGCGCTCCTGTTGTATCCGACGATCTACCCGCCGACCGGACTGACCGTCAGGGAGGCGATCGTTTCGCCGCTGGCGCTGAATCTCGTGACCGTCCTGGGATTCCCCGCCCTGCTACTGGTACTGGGGTACTTCACGTTCCTCTACAGCGTGTTTAGCGGCCCGATTCGAGCCGGGAGCTACGAAGCCTGACCCGGCCGGTGCGCCTCCCGAACGACCCCGGATCGTCAGACCAGCCGTCCGCGGGCGTCGACGTCGGCGTTCCAGGGAACCAGGTAGCGCTGGAGGCGCTCGAGACCGTAGGTGATGAGGATTCCGAAGGCGCCGACGACCACCAGCGCGGCGTACAGTTCGTGCAACTGATAGGTATTCCAGGAGACCCACAGGAAGTAGCCGAGCCCATCGTTGCCCGCGATCAGTTCCACCGAGATCACGATCAAAAACGACGTGCTCACCCCCAGGCGAAGGCCGGTGAAGACGATCGGGAGCGACCCGGGGAGGAGGACCTCCCGGAACAGCGCGTACGTGGAGGTCGCGCCGTTGTCCCGGGCGACGTCGACGTACACCGCCT
>JAZKTH010000147.1:0-6056 GCA_036625675.1 Haloferacaceae archaeon | reverse complement strand
ACGAGAGTAGTGCGTTCGACATTGTTACGAGAGTAGTGCGTTCGACATTGTTACGCTATCACGTGTTGTGCTCCAGTATAGTTGTTGTGTCGTGAATTCCGGAGGGGATCGGGCAGGGGGGTCGGGCGATCGAACCACCCTTACGCTCTGAGGATCTCCTGGATCCGGGAGGTCCACTCGTCCGCCTTCGAGCCGACGAAAACCGGGTCGAATATCTCCAGACGATCCTGATACTGCACTGCCGTGTTCGTCTTGTACCCTTCGGACTGGTACTCCTCCGGGATGTCGAACGTCGTCCCTGTCGGAACCATCTCCAGGTACTCTTCCCTGTTCGCGGGATTCAGCGAGTAGTTAATGAACCGCTCCGCGGCCTCCCGTTTGGGGTCCTCGACGCCGTCCGGGATCGCCATCCCGTCGAGGTACGTGAACGCACCCTCCTCCGGGATCACGTCGTCGATCGGGTGACCGTCGTTTTGCAGCGTCTTCACGATGACGGGGAACTGGTGTCCCGCCACGACGTTCGCGTTCGCAAACGCCTGGTTGGCCTGGGCGCCACCCTCGAACCAGACCCCGACCTGTGGCTTCCAGTCGTTCTCGAGGGATTCCCATACCTGTTCGATTCGCGTCTCGTAGTTCTCCTCGAACTGTCTCGGTTCGTTCGGCCAGTGCTGGAGGTAGGTCGTACAGACCGCGTAGTTCGGGCGCTGGGAGTAGCCGACGTCGCCTTGCAGTTCGGGATCGAGCAGGTCCATCCAGCTGGTGGGTTCTTCGTCCAGTGGCCACTCCTCGGTGTTCCAGGCCAGCGAGTTCGAGCCGAAGTGACTCGCGATCGCCCACCACGTTCCAGCCTCCGGCTCCCACGGGGCGTTCTCCGGCTGGAATCGGTCCTGGATGTTCTCCACGTTCGGGACGTTCTCGACTCGAATCGGCTGAATGAGTTCGTCGTCGCGGGCGCTCGGAACGGCGCGCATCGACATCTGGAACAGGTCCAGGTCTCCCCCGCCTGCACGCTGTCTCGCGAGCACTTGCCAGTCGTCCTGAAACGGTGCGACTTCGATGGAGATCCCCGTCTCCTCCTCGAAGTCGTCCGCCATGTTGGACATGGCGTCCACGTGCGTTCCGAACCCCTGGAAGGTGAGGCTGACGTCCTCGACGTCGTCGCCGAGACAGCCCGCGAGCCCGGTGAGCGTTACTGCGGCGGCTCCCGTCTTGAGCCATCCCCGTCGGGTTATCTTTTGAGTCGATACCGTGGAACCCTCGCCGCCGGCGTTCCGGCGAAACTTTTGCCTCTTGCTAACCATACACACCCATCATTAAGACAATCAGTTATTAACTTTTCGCCCCTCCCCACTTGCACCACTCCGGTTGAATTACCGTACACACGACTTAAGTGTATTCGACCGAATCTCGCGGTATGTCCGTCGAGTTCGACATGGAGCTTTTGAAGGAGTTGACAGCGGCCTGTGGTCCCGTCGGCTACGAGACCCCGGTCAGGGAGATCGTCGAGCGGGAACTGGAGGCGTCCACCGACGACGTGACCGTCGACGGGATGGGGAACGTCGTCGGGACGATTCACGGCGAGTCGGAGTACTCCGTCACCGTCGCCGCCCACATGGACGAGTGGGGCTGGATCGTCGACAGCGTGACCGACGACGGCTTCCTCAAACTCAGGATCCTCGGCGGCACGAGCCCCAGCACCGCCCGTTCGCAGCGAGTGACTGTCAGAACTGACGAGGAGGAACTCGTGGGGATCATCGGGGTCGTCCCGCCACACATGCTCGAGGAGGAGGATCTCGACATGAGCCCGGAACGGCGACGGCAGGAGGTGTGGGACGTCGAGGACGTCTACGTCGAACTCGGCTTGCCCGCAGCGGAGGTTCGAAAGCGCGTCTCTACGGGGGACGTCGTGACGCTCCGGGAAGAGACGGTCAGGATGGGTGAGCACGTCACCGGCAAGGCGTTCGACAACCGCGCGCTCGTCTTCGCGATGCTCGAGGCCGCCAGGCGGATCGAGGATCCCGACGTCACGATCCACTTCGCCGGTACCGTCCAGGAGGAAGTCGGTCTTCGGGGGGCGGAGGCCCTCGCGAGCGACCTCCGGACCGATCTGGCGATCGCGCTGGACGTGACGCTTGCTAACGACCAGCCGTACTACGACGAGGACGATCGAATCGCTGAGGTCGGGGCCGGAACGGCGATCAAGGTCATGGATCACAGCACGCTGACGAACCCCGCGGTGTATCGGCGGATGGAGGAGGTCGCGGACGCCGAATCGATACCGTACCAGCTGGAACTCCATTCCTCCGGCGGAACAGACGCCGGCGCGTTCCAGATCGCCGGCGGCGCCACGCCGGTGGGCGCGATCTTGCTCCCGACCCGGAACATTCACTCCGATACCGCGAGTGCTCACGTCGACGACGTGAACGCGACGATCGACCTGCTGGCCGCGTTCCTGGAGTCGGAGAGTGGTGGCGCCTATATTCCCCGATAATCTCGGTTGCAGTCCCTTCTCGGGCGATCAGCGGACCCTGGGCGGATCGACCGATGAATCGCAACAGTCCTTACCGTGAGTGACCGCCTCCTCTCCGTTCTCGATGTTCCGTAACCCTCGTGCGACGGCGGTGTTCGAGTGTGTGATCCCGTTCCGAATCGGATCTGGTATCTTCTTCGGGGAGATTGCGAAGCCAAATTTCATAATAAGAAACAGAACGGTAAGCTCCAAATTCAGCAGTTCACCCGCGAGGCTCCGTTCCCGGGGTTTCCGTCGAGCCGATCCTCGGCCTGCAATACAGCGAATCCGCCAGCTCGATCGTTCCGGACTGATCCGAGAGATCGATCACTTCCCTCTCGCTTCGCAGCCTGATTTTCACGGTGCTCTCGTCCCCGCAAACTGAAGCGATTCTCATAAAGAAACGTGGCCTGTACGCCCGATCGAGTTTCCCCCGTCCTCTGAACGGTCGTATCGCGTTATCTCACTGCCGACAGACGTTTTCACTGTACGACCGAACGTCTCTCCCAGAAAGTAATTACAAACGTATGGCTGTAATTTATTGGCTAAACCGACTCGATACTGTGAGCTCGGCGTCGGGTCCGATCGCCATAGGCCGAAGTGTTCGACCTCCGGTTTGCCTTCCGTGGCTCCGATCGAAGGACTCCCTGTGACATACTGTTTCTTATTATGAAATAGATGCCCTGCGTTCGATTCCGCTTTCCCGGCCGATCACCTCGTATTCCGTCGCTTCGTCCGACTTTCGCGGTTGCTTCTCCCCGCGTTCGATTCGTATCGGAAAATCGCTATCGGGCGTTTTTCGCATGCGAGGGATTACTGCTGGGTTCCGAGGACCCCGATTCACCGGAAACGCTTTATCACTTGCAGGTGGATCCAAGACGTATGTCCGAGGTGTATCTAGTCGGGGCTGGTCAGTCCGACTACGGGGCCTTCCCGGAGGAGTCGTATCGATCGCTCTTCGAGACGGCGTACGAAGCCGCCACCGACTCCGTCGACGGGGATTTCGACGACGGGATGGTCGACGAGGCGTACGTGGGGACACTCGGAGTCGGCGGCAGACAGCTCGGCTTGAGTGGGCCTGCCGTCACCGAGCACGTCGGACTCGACGGCGTGGCCTGTACCCGCGTCGAAAACGCGTGTGCCGCCAGCGGAACCGCTCTCCGCCAGGCGACGCTCGCGATACGCGCCGGGGTGGCGGACGTCGCGATCGCCGGCGGATTCGAGGTGATGACTGACATGAGCGGGGAGCAGACGCGCTACTGGCTCGGCGTCAGCGGCGAGACCGAGTGGGAGCGGATGGCCGGAACGACCTTCTCGGGGGTGTACGCACAGATGGCCGACGCCCACATGGCCGAACACGGCACTACCCGCGAACAGCTCTCCCGGGTCGCCGTAAAAAATCACGGTAACGGGGCGAAAAACCCCCACGCACACCTCGGGTTCGAGTGTTCTCTGGAGGACGCGATGAACGGCACTCCGGTCGCCCAGCCGCTGAATCTCTACGACTGTTGTCCGACCTCCGACGGCGCCAGCGTGGCCATCCTCGCGGGCGAGGAGGTCGCCCGCGACCTCACCGACGATCCGGTCCGGATTGCCGGGACCGGACAGGCTAGCTGCCGGGTCGGCCTGTTTCAGCGCCCGACGCTCACCGGAATTCCGGCCACGGAAGACGCCGCCGCCCGGGCGTACGACGAAGCGGGCGTCACCCCGGACGACGTCGACTTCGCGGAGGTCCACGACTGCTTCTCGATTGCGGAGCTGATGGCCTACGAGGACCTCGGGTTCTGCGAGAAGGGGAAGGGGGGACCGTACCTCGAGAGCGGCGCAACCGAACCCGACGGGGAACGCCCGGTCAATCTGTCGGGCGGCCTCAAGTCGAAGGGACATCCGATCGGCGCAACCGGCACCGGCCAGACCGTAGAAGTGTTCAAACAGCTCCGCGGGGAAGCGGGACGGAGACAGGTCGACGGTCTCGAACGGGGGCTAACGCACAACGTCGGCGGTTCCGGCGGTGCAGTCGTGGTGACAGTCTACGAGGGGGGATGGGCGTGAGCCGAAACGCGATCGAGGCCGTCGGGGTGTACACGCCCCGGTACCGGATCGACGCCGACGAGTTCGGGGCCGTCGGGGGATCGAACGCCCGTGGGGTCTCCACCAAGAGCGTCGCGGCCGCCGACGAAGACGCGGTCACGATGGCCGTCGAAGCCGTCGAACGTGCCCTCGACGGCGCGGAAACTCCCCGGGAGTCGGTGTCGACGCTAATTTTCGCCTCGACGACGCCGCCGATGGAGGAGTTCGACGTGGGGGCCACCATCGCCGAGATACTCGGCCTGAACCGGGGTGTTCGGACGGAGGTTCTCACCCAGTCGGCGAGTGCCGGAACCCGCGGGCTGATGGCCGGATTCGAATCCGACGTCCCGGCGATCGTCGCCGCCGCCGACCAGCCACGATCCGCTCCGACGGACGCGCTCGACCACGCTGCCGGCGCGGGCGCGGTCGCTTTCGTCCTCTCGGCGGACGGCAGCGTCGACCTGTCCGAGGCGGCGACTCACACCGAGGAGTATCCCGGTACGCGGTTCCGCCGGTTCGGCTCCGACGCGGTCGAGTCCTACGACGCGACGGCATACGAACGCCGCGCGTTCGTCGATCCGATCGCGACGACGGTGGGAAAACTGGACGACCCTGCGGCCGCCGTCGCGCTCACGGCGCCCGATGGGAGCCTTCCGTATCGCGCGGCCCGGAACCTCGAGTTCGACGCGGATGTCTACCAGTCCGCGAGCGAACTCGGCGACCTGGGCGCGGCCAGTGCCCTCTTCGGGCTCGTCCGGGCCTGGAACGACGACGCAGACAGGGTCACGCTGATCGGCTACGGGGACGGGGCGAGCGTCGACGCGCTGGTGCTCGAGGGGGCGATCTCGGCCCCGACCGCCCGCACCACGGAGTCGATCGAGTACGGCGAATATCTTCGAAAACGTGGTCATCTCGACTCGGGGGCCGGAGGTGACGACTGATGGGTGCGTACACGAGCGTTCCGACGTGGTGGCGACACAGCGATAGCCGGTACCGCCTCGTCCTCGGAATGTGCCCCGAGTGCGGCACTGCCAACTTCCCGCCGGACGGGGCCTGCGTCGGGTGCGGCGAACGGGTAGAGTACGACGAGAGAGAACCCGTGGGGACGGGGAGGGTTCTCGCACGGACCGTGATCGAGAGCGGCGCTCCCCCCGAATTCGAGGAACTCCTCGAGGCGGAGGACGCGATCGCCGTCACCGTCGTCGAACTCGACGAGGGCGTGCGCGTGCCGGCCATGGTCACGGACTGCGATCCACACGACGTCGACCGCGGCGACCGCGTCGAGCGCGTGGTCAGACGGATCTACGAACAGGAGGGGATCGTCCGGTACGGAGCGAAGTTCCGGCCGATCGAGGACGACTCACCCGAGTAGCCGGCGTCGCTCGCAGAATCGTTAGAACGGTTACGAAAAATCAGCTGTCGGCCGGAACTGCGGGTCGCTATTCGTCGATCCAGACCCTGTTGGAGTGGGTGTTGA
>JAZKTH010000146.1:0-6061 GCA_036625675.1 Haloferacaceae archaeon | reverse complement strand
GCCCCCGGTCTTTCAGGATCGACTCCACGTTCGAAAGCGACATGCCGGCCTCCAGCTCCCCCTCGACCGCCGAGAGTACCGACGGCCGAACGAGGGTCCGCCCCACGATCCGGTGCTCGGGAAAGCGCTTCGACTCGACGGCCGGAACGCTTACGTCACGATCGGCAGCAACGTCCGCGAGCGAAACGACGTTCGCGTCGGGAACCAGCTCGTCGGGGAGACGGTCGGCCTCCGCCGCGACCAGGTCGGCCTCGTATTCGCGAAGCACGTCGACGACGTCCTTCACGCGGACGTTGCCCGTGTAGGGTATCACGCGGTGGTCCCGGGCCGCCACCTCCGCGGTCGCGTCGCCAGTGTCGGTCCGCCGCTCGGCCGAAGAGTCCGCCTCGAGGCCAAGCGACTCGTCCACGGCGACGATCAGCTCGACGTCCTCGACCTCCGCGAGCTGGCCGAGCTTCTTCTCGACGTACGACGGGGTCCAAAAACCCATCACCTCGAAGAACACGCGGACCGGCGCGTGCTCGTAATCGAACGCGAAGTCGGGTATCATCACGCGCGTGCCGACCTCGAGCGGCTCCGGTTCCCGGCGGAGCGTCCAGGGGCGGTCGAGCGCGTCGAACCGCGCGGCGAAGTCGGCCTCGACGCCGCTGTCGTAGCCCGGTTCGGCGATCGGCTCCTCGCCAGGTCGAGTCACGTCGCTCGCCCCGAGTTCGAGCCGTCTCTCGGTGCCCCGGTCGTCGATCGTCGCCTCCAGCGTCCAGTCGGCGCCGGCCGCGACGCCCGAGAGCAGCCGCGCGAACGACGTCCCGTACCGGCGCGTTCGTCCGAAGATAGCGTCCGGCCCGGTGACGACCAGTTCCCGCCCCTCGTCGGTCCGTCGGACCTCGTAGAGGAGCCCGAGCCGCTTGACCGCCGAGACGAGCTCCCGGGGTCGGTTGCTCCGGATCCGGACCTCGGTGGCGTCGAAAAGTGCCGTTTGCGCCAGCGAGAGGTTGTATCGCTCCAGCAGCTCGTCGGGCGTCCACGGGCTCTCGAAGGCCGCGAGGTACTGGTTCGGCTCCCGATCGGCGTACAGCGACTCCTCGATCGCGGCGGGTTCGACGCCGAGCCGGTCGGCGGCAGCCCCGATAGCGCGTTCCCGCTCCGCCTCCGAGGCGACGCCGACCGCCTCCGCCCGCTCGAAGGCGATCCGGCGTGCGCGCTCGGACGGCACCGGCGCCCGGGTCTCGAACGTCGCTCCCCGCTCGAGCAGCGACGCGAACCCGCGAACCAGCTTGAAGTCGTCCGACTCCCGCTCGAGGCCCTCGAGGGCGGCGTCGAGCCGGTCGCGCTGCTCGTCGACGTGGCCCTGGTAGGTGCCGATCACCCGCGCGGCGAGCGGCCGCGCTTCCCGGTCGACGAACTGCGGATGATATCCCCCGCCGGCCCGGGAGACGCGAAGCAGCTCCTTGCGAAGCACGGCCGCGGATACGGGGCTGTCGCTTAAATATGATGTCGGTCGCCCCGCCCGGCCGAGAACTGGCTCGTCCCGCCCCTCGCGGAGACGGGAAGGCCGGAGGCGCCGGCAGACGGAGCGTTTTCATACCGGAGGCGGCAAACGTGGTGGTATGCGACGCCGTCGATTCCTCGGGACGGGCGCCTCGATCGTGCTCGCCGCGGTCGCGGGCTGTATCGGCGAGGAGCGGCCGCCCTCCGGACCGCGGACGCCGCCGGCGACCCCCCGCGAGGAGGAACTCACCGAGGAAGAGACCGACGCGCCCACCGAATCGACCGACGGCGACGACTCTCCCGACGGAGAAACCGAGACCACGGAGCCGCCGGGCGACCTCCGAGTCGAGGAACTGGACTTCGGAAAAGGTACCGAGGGAAAACTCGTAGTGACCGTGGGAGTCGAGAACGTCGCGGCTGAGGAGCGATCCGGCCGCCTCCGGGTGCGAGCGGTGATCGGGGACGCGGAGTATTCGATCTCCCGCCCGGTGACGGTCCCCGGCGGGGAGTCCACGACCGAGGAGGTCGTCTTCGACGTCGAATTCGACCGCTTCGCGGCCGACGGGATCGTGGACGCCGAGGTCTCGACCGAGGGGTGACGCTCACCGCCGGCGGCTCGCAACCCGTTCCTCGGCGGTCTCGTCGCTGACGACCTCGTACAGAAGCGCCCGTCCGCCGTCGTCTTTCGGCCGGAGAACGCGCCCGAGCCGCTGGGTGAACTCCCGCTGGCTGCCCGAGCCCGACAGCACCACTGCCACGTTGGCGTCCGGGACGTCCACCCCCTCGTCGAGCACGTTGGCGGTGACGACGCGGGAGTACTGCCCCTCCCGAAACCGCTCGAGGATGCGGCGGCGCTCCATGGTTCCGGTCTCGGCCGTTATCGCCGGCAGCAGGAACCGGCGCGAGAGCCGGTAGACGAGCTCCGTGTGCGCGGTGAACACGATGATCCTGTCCCCGCGGTGGCGGTCCAGGATCCGTTCGAGCGCGTCGACCTTGGCGTCGGCGTTCATCATCACGTTGCGGGCGCGCTGTTTGGCGAGCAGCGCCTCCCGCGCCCGGGGATCGTTCCCCGACCGCAGCACCAGCTTTCGGTAGTCGCTGCCGCTCCGCAGCTGGAGGTTCGACGAGCGGAGGTAATCGAGGAACGTCCCCTGGGCCGCCTCGTACTCCTCGCGCTCCTTCGGCGTGAGTTCGACCTCGATCCGCTTGAGGTCGTACGCCGCCAGGTGATCCCCGGCGAGGTCGTCGACCTCGAGCCGGTAGACGCGCTCGCCGACGAGCTCCTCGATCGCCTCGTGTTCGCCGTCCGGGCGCTCGAAGGTCGCGGTGAGCCCCAGCCTGGCGGGAGCCGCAAGCAGGCGCGCGATGTCGCGGTACCGCTCGCCCCCGAGGTGGTGCACCTCGTCGAAGACGACGAACTCGAACCCGTCGCCGATCCCCTCCGCCCGCAGGTGGGCCGAGTCGTACGTGGAAACGGTGATTGGTTCCGCCCGTTGCTCCCCGCCGCCGAACTGCCCGACCGGCACCGAAAACTCCGCCTCGAGCTCCCGTACCCACTGGTTCAGCAGGTCGATCGTGGGCACGACGACCAGCGTGGGACGCCCGACCGCCGCCATCGCCGCGATCGCGACGACGGTCTTTCCGCTCCCGGTCGGGAGTTCCACCACCCCCCGGCGGCCGGCGTCGGTCCAGGCCTCGAGCGCCGCCGTCTGGTACTCCCGGAGGCGGTAGGTCGTCGAGAGGTCCAGCGGTTCGGCGTCGAACACCCGATCGACGTACGCCACATCCCGGTCCTCGAGGGCGTCGCGGACGTCGGCGTACAGGTGGGCGGGGGCGCGGTAGCCGCCGGTCCGGGGATCCGGTCGGGCGCCAGGGAGGTCCCCGATTTCGTCGCCCGAACCGGAGGCTGACTCCCCGGAGAGGTGGATCGTCCCGTCCTCGTATCGGAGTTCGATCGCCACGGTGGTCGGTCCGACCGCCGCGAATAAAGTCCCGTCGCCCGTGAGCGCGTCCACCGGGGTCGAAAACGGGCCGGAGTCGGGTCACAATGTTTGTTGCAGACGGTTACCGGTCGACCGCCCCGCCCTCGGGCGGTCGACACGGTAACTTCCTGCAACAAACATTATCAGACCCGCTCGAACGGGTTGGTTCTGACGACGGTCTGCTCGCGGTTCGGGCCGATACCGACCGCGTACACCGGCACGCCCATCTCCTCGGAGACGTACTCGAGGTATTCGCGGGCGGGCTCGGGCAACGCCTCGTACCCGTCCTCCGCGACGGCGTCCCAGTCGACGTCGGGCCACGGCTCGAACTCCCTGTACACGGGCTCACAGCGCGCCCACTCTTCCGTGGTCGTGGGCATCGTCTCGACGGTTTCGCCGTCGAGCTCGTAGGCGTGTCCCACCTTCAGTTCGTCGAGCCCGGCGAGCACGTCGACGTGATTGACGCCGATTCCGGTCAACCCGTTCGTGCGGGACGCGTGCCGGAGCATCGGGAGGTCGAGCCAGCCGATCCGGCGGGGGCGGCCGGTGACGGTGCCGAATTCGCCGCCGCGTTCCCTGATTTCGTCCGCGAGCGCTTCCTCGGCGGCGTCCCCGTCCAGCTCCGTCGGGAGCGGTCCGGTTCCCACGCGGGAGAGGTACGCCTTCACCACGCCGACGATCTCTCCCCGGCCGATCACGGAGGGACCGACCCCGGAGCCGACGCAGGCGCCGCCGGCAGTCGGGTTGGACGACGTGACGTACGGATAGATGCCGTGGTCGATGTCGATGCTCGTCCCCTGGGCCCCCTCGAACAGGAGATCCGCTCCCCCCTCGCGCTTGCGGGCGAGGTAGTCGCTGGCGTTCACCGTCATCTCCTCCCGTTCGAGGCGCCGGCCGATCTCGCTGTACTCCTCGAACAGCGCCTCGACGTCGAACGCGTCGGCGTACTCGGCGTGCTCCCCCAGGAGGTCGAGGCCGTAGACGTCGGTCGCCAGCGCCCGCTTTTGCGGGACCACGTACTCGAGCCGGCCGCGCAGCACGTCCGGATCGAGTAGATCGCCGACTCGAATCCCGCGCCGGCCCGCCTTGTCCTCGTAGGTCGGGCCGATCCCCCGACCGGTCGTCCCCGCGTCGAGGTCGGAGTCGGACTTGGCCTCCTCCTCGATCCCGTCGAGCACTCGATGGTACGGGAGGATGACGTGGGCGCGACGGGCGACCCGCACGTCCGGTTCGATACCGCGGTCGCGGAGGTCGTCCAGCTCCGAGAAAAGCGTTCGCGGATTGACCACGCATCCGTTCCCGAGCACGCCGGTTTTCCCGCGGATCGCCCCGCTGGGAACCAGAGACAGTTTGTACTCGTTGCCTTCGCGAACGACCGTGTGTCCCGCGTTGTCGCCGCCCTGATACCGGACGACGACGTCGGCGTCTCCCCCCCAGATGTCGACGAGGGCGCCCTTTCCCTCGTCGCCGAGTTGGGAGCCGACGATGGTGACAGTCATACGTCCGGGGTTCACGACCCCCGAACAAACCCGTTACGGTCGGCGAGCCCCTCGCGACGGCGGCGGTCGGCCGAGACGAGGTCGCCCCGCGGACGGCCAATCACAAGAGCAACTAAGTACCTGATACGCCAATGTACAAACGCAATGAAACGATCCAAACTCATCGCGCTCGTGGCCGTCGTGGCGATCGCCGGAATCGTGGTCATGCGCCGCCGATCGAACGACGAGTAACGCACCCGCCGAGTGGCGGGCGGCAGTATCGCTGTCGATAACTGGCGTTCAAGATTTATTCACGTCGTTCCCGTGTTTCGTCGTGTCATCAGATGTCCGTTTCATTCCCGGTGAAGCGCGTGCGCAAACGGTACGGAGCGAAGTTGTCCCTCGCGTTGCTCGGTTTGACGGCGCTTGTCGTGGCCTACGGCGCGTTGATCCACGTTCGAGCGACTGAACAGCTCGGCGCCGCGGGGGAGGAGATCAGGTCCGGCATCGCCGCGATGGTGCTTTTGATGGTCATCAGCTTCGGATTGCTCGGAGTGACCATCGGATCGAATACGGTGCTGTCGCTCCGACAGCTGACCCGGAAGGCCGAGCGGATGGCCGACGGCGACCTCACGGTCGAGTTCGACTCCCCCAGGGAAGACGAGTTCGGCCGGCTGTACGACGCGTTTGCGACGCTGCGAGACTCGCTTCGCGAGCGGATCGACGAGGCGGAGTCCGCCCGCGAGGACGCCGAAGCCGCCCGGCAGAAGGCAGAGGAGACCCGCGACGAGGCGGAGACGTACGCCCGCGCGGTGGAGGCGAAGGCCACGGAGTACGAGGACGCGATGCGGGCCGTGGCCGACGGCGACCTCACTCGCCGCGTCGACCCCGACAGCCAGAGCGAGGCGATGGAGGACGTCGGCAGGGCGTTCAACGAGATGGTGGCGGCCCTGGCCGAGACCGTCCGGGACGTCGACGACGTGGCGGGTGAGGTGGCCGCCGCCGCCGACGAGGTCGACGCCCGGGCCGATCGGCTCCACGAGTCGACGACGGCCGTCGAGGAAGCGGCCGACGAGATCGCTTGCGGCGCGAGAACGCAACGGACCGACCTCG
>JAZKTH010000145.1:0-6090 GCA_036625675.1 Haloferacaceae archaeon | reverse complement strand
CGTCGTAGCGCCACGCCCACTCGCTGGTGCGGTTGGCGCAGTGGAGGAATTGAGTCTTGGTCTGATGGAGGTCGCCACGACGCTCTTCGGGCACGTCGAGTTTGATGGGCACGGTGCGTCGTGGCGCGTCATCCATCCGCAATTCACATTCACGTTTGTTGCCGAATAAAAGTTTAGGTGTATTGTGGGAGTCGGGCTGGCCATCGAACGTGATATGTTTCATCGAGTATCGGCTTCCTCCACGGGGTCAAGCCCCGTGGCATCCGCCTCGACAGCCTGTGAAATTGTTCCCGGTTTATCACCTGTGGAGACGTACACTCACGTCACGCTGCTTACATGGCTACCGATTTAGACTCCGAATCCAAGAGCACGTTCCGCGTTCTTCCTGCCCTGGCTATGATTATCGGAGCAGTACTTGTCGGTATCGGCCTCATGTTTCTCCCGGCTTCGTTGCTCGGTGGCGCTCATATCGGAGCAATCGGCGTGTCGGTGTTCCTCGTTGGACTGGTTTCGACGAGGTGGGCAGCCACACGATGGAATATGTCACCGGCTGATCAACGCCGGTGGTCGTTTGCGTTTGTCGTACTGGCTGTAGTACTCGTGATTCTGTTCGTTATCATCAATTACGCGAGCTTTGAGGGCCCTATCCCTATTGAAGAAGGATGACGTGAAGTCACTCGATCTTCGGTAAGGGCCACTGCTCTTCCCCACAAGGAGCGGGACGCCACGCGCCACCGCTGCACTTATAGAAAGGGAAAGGCGAAAACCCACGGCTTCAGCCGTGGGTAGCTCAAGAGCCCGAGCCGTACGGGCACCGCCGGCGGGACTACACCCGATCCCCGGCCCGGGTCGCTCCCCGTCGCCCGCTTAATTCGGCGTGACTGGACCGTATTCGACTAAAGCCGGCTTTGCCGTGTCAGGTCGTTAAGAGGCTCGCCCGACAAGGGACCGACGAGTTCGATGAACCGGAAACACGTCGCCGCACTCCTGGTCGTTCTACTCGTCGTCGCCGGGGCGCTCGTCGTCGCCGGCGCTGGGCCGATCCCGGTCGGGTCCGGCGACCCTGTCGACGACTTCCCGACCGAGACGCCGTCCGACGACGGGACGGGTGGAGAAGACGGCGGAACCGACGGCGCCGCCGACGGAAGCGCCGACGAGGAGGGGGCGGGATCGACCGAGGACAGCCCGGACTCGACCCCCGAGGGGACGGACTCCTCCGACGGCGAGACCACCGATTCGCCGGCGTCCAGCGACGAGCCGCCGTTCCTGTTCTCGATCGACGAGGTCGAGGAGTGCGGAACGACCTGCCGCGACGTGACCGCGACCGTCCACAACACCCGCAACGAAACTGCGACCGGCGTCACGGTGTACACCCGGATCTACGCCGGGGAGGAGGTCGCAGACGGGGAGGACCCGCTCTGGGAGGGCTCGACCGACGTCGGGACGCTGGAGGCCGGCGGCTCCCACACCTCGACCGAGCGGGTCGAACTCTCCTACCGGGACGCGCTCGCGGTCGAACGCAACGACGGCTGGATCACCATCGTCACGACCGTCGAATCGGACGACGAGACGGTCACCTTCCGCGACAGCGAACAGGTCGCGTGAGGCGAAAGGCATCGCGAACGCGAGTCGGAGACCGTCGGCGCGAATGGGGGACCGTCGACGCTCCGAACGCCCGTCGGCGCGAATCAGTCGATCCGCTCGCCGAAGAACTCCCCCACGCGCTCTCCCACCCGATCGTACTGCCCGACGAATAGGTGGTCCGCGCCGAACTCGACGAGATCCGCGTCGCCTCCGGCGGCGGCGCGCTCGCGGGCCCGCTCGACCACCGGCTCCCAGTCGGCCACCGAGTCCCGCGCCCCGTAGACGATCTGTATCGGGGCCTCGATCGTCCCGACCGCCTCGACGGCGTCGACCTCCTCGGCGATCCGGGCGGTCGGCGCCAGCGCCGAAACGCCCACCAGCCGCGGGCGGACGGCCCCGGTCGCCAGCGCGATCGTCCCGCCGAAGGAGAAGCCGAACAGCCCGACGCGGTCGTATCGCTCGAGCGCCCAGCCGACGGCCCGGTCGGCGTCGGTCGACTCGCCGTACCCTCCGTCCCACTCGCCGTAGTCGATCCGGAGGCAGTCGACCCCGCGCTCCACGAGCGCCTCGCTCACCGCGACGAGCCGAGCGTCCGTGCGACTGCCTCCGTACTGGGGGTGTGGCGGGCAAGCGACGACGATCGCGTCCGGCCCGCCGTCGTCGTCCCCTCTTTTGTCGTCGCCTCCAGCGTCGTTGCCGTCCTCCGTCCGATCCAGCGTCGCCCGGACGTCCCGCCCGCCCGGGATCGCGACGTCCTCGGCCGATCGGTCGTTCGGACCCGTCACCTTCACTCCCGCGGTTCGTGGACGTGGCCGCAGTTCGGACACTCGACTTCGCTCGCCCGCAGCTGGGCGCTGGACTGCCTGACCTCGCGCATGACGTCCGAGATGCGGTCCTCGGCGTCGAGTTCGTCCTCCACGCCCAGGTCGAGCCCCTCCACTTCCAGCAGGAACTTCGCGACCTCCGTCACCTCGTACATGAGGTCGTCGAGCTCGTCCGCGGTGAAAAAGCCCGACATCGCGCCGTACAGGAACGTCGCCCCGGCCTTCGTCACCTTGTCCTCGAAGGAGGCGCGGGCCTGGTTGACCGCCTGCGGGGTGTAGGTGTCGGTCATGAACGGCACCAGCTCCGGCAGGTTCTCCCCGATCTTCGTCATCTCCACTCCGGTCTCCGTCCGGAAGTCGGCACACAGCCTGGCGATGGCCCACTCGCGGGCGGTGATGTAGGTCCGGTCCCGCAGGAACTCGTTGACCCGCTCGTACTGGGCGCCGTCCATCTTCTTGAACCGCTCGTAGCGCCGGACGTCGGCGGGAACCGAATCCTCGGGGCCGGAGCCGGCGTCCGTTTCGGTTTCGGTCTCCGACGGCTCGGTGGATCCCTCCGACGGCTCGGCAGATCCCTCCGTCGGTCCGGTGGACCCCTCCGACGGGTCCCGCCCCTCCCGGGGTTCTGGATCCCCCCGGGACTCGGGATCCGTTTCCCTCCGTGGGTCGTCGCTCATGGGTTGGCTTCCGGAGCGTGCGACAAAAGGGTTGTCGTGAGTCGGACGGCCGCCCGTTCCCGTTCCGCTCTCGATTCGTCCGTGCACTCTCACAGGCGCGCGGAATGTCGTCACAGGCGCGGAACGTCTCCGTCGCCGGCGCGCGCCTCGAGCTTCTTCCCCCGGGTCGCCAGCGCCAGGAACGTCGGCACGATCGTCAGGATCACCGCGGCCCAGGCGGCCACGAGGAACGCCGACGTCCCGAGGTACGGCTCGTTGCGGGCCGGCGGGAACCACGTGTGGGTGAACCGCCCGAACACCGGGAAGAAGTAGTCCACCGTGAGATCGACCGTGTACCACGCCAGCGCGACCCCGACGGCCTTCGTCGGGAACGCGGAGATCCGGTGGAGGAGGAACGCCTGCGCGACCATCCCGAGGTGACTCACGAACAGGAACGTGTACATCGGGACCGGGTTGATCCGGAGGAACTGGTCGGCGAACGCCGCCAGCACCCAGGGCGTCCACAGCCCCAGCTTGACGTTGCCGTAAAAGGCTAGCGCGGTCACGTACTCGTTTCGCCGGTCCAGCGCCCACAGCGCAAGCGCGATTGCGACGAACAGCGTCGCCATCGGGCTGTCCGGAACGAACGGCCACCCGACGATCGGCGTCCGGCCGAACTGGCCGCTGTAGTACCAGAACCCGAACGCGGTGCCGGCGAGGTTGATCGCCACGACCGCCCACACCCACCGGAGCCCGAACTCCTCCAGCCGCCGGGGGAGCGGCGCGAGCCAGCGTGGAAGCGCCTCCCCGTCCCCGTCGCCGCGGGCGTTCATATCCGTGGGTCGGTCCCCCGCCACAAAGCCGTAGTGGTTCCCGCCGTCCTCCGGCCGCCGGTCCGACCCTTCTGTCGGGGCGCCGGTAGGGATTTACCTCGCCCCGCCGGTATCCGACGTATGGAGGACATCACGGGACTGGAGGGCGAGCTCCGGAGCAACGGGATCAGCGTCGAGTCGTTCGAGGCGAACGGAACCGTCGAACTGACGTACATGACGGCGTTCCCGGGCGAGGAACTCGACCGGGGCGAAGTCGGTCGCGTCTGCCGGACGTTCATCGACCTCTCGGCGTCCGACCGGTGGGATCCCGTTCGGGTGAACGCCACGGTCGTCCGGACGCCCGGCGACGTCATGGCCCACTGGCACGCCGAACCCGCCTGGTTCGACGGCGTCGCCGGAGGCGACCTCTCGGAGGTGGAGTTCTCGACGCGGGTGGTCGAGACGATCACGTACTCGGATTCCGATTCGCCGCCGGACGGGAACGGAGGGAGCGCGGACCCGTGACCCGACGACGCCCGACAAACCGGAGCCAGCAGTCGCTTCGCCGGCCGGCGCCCGAACGGTACGCGGTCCGTCGCCTCGCCTTCGACAGCGACGGAACGACGTGCCGCGGCACGCTGTACCTGCCCGAGCGCCCGGGCGAGCCGCCGGCGATCGTGATGGCCCCCGGGTTCGGGGCCGAGCGGAGCTTCGGCCTCCCCGCGGTCGCGGAGCGGTTCGCCGAGGCCGGCTACGCCGCGTTCCTGTTCGACTACCGGCACCACGGCGACAGCGACGGCGTCCCGCGCCGGCTGGTCTCCCCGGCCCGACAGCTCGCGGACTACGGCGCCGCGATCGACCGCGTTCGCGGCCTCGACGCCGTCCACGGCGGTCGGATCGCGGTCTGGGGCCACTCGCTTTCCGGCGGCCACGCGCTCGCGACGGCCGCCGAGCGCGCCGACGTCGACGCCGCCGTCGCGCTCGCCCCGTTCGTCGACGGCCGGATCTTCCTTCGCACCCGTTCGCCGAGATACCTCCTCCGGGCGACGGGGGCGGGCCTGCGCGACGTCGCCTCCGGCGTCCGCGGGCGGCTGCGGGGTCGGCTCGCGCGCCGACTCCCCGGGGGCGGATCCGCGTTCCCGGAGCCGGAGCCGGAACCGGGACCGAAACCTGCGCGGAAGCGACGGCGAGCCCCCCGGCGGCGACGGGTGCCGATCGTCGGCGAGGCGGACCGGATCGCGGCCGTGACCGGGCCGGGGGCGAAGCGCGCGTACCTGGACCTGGTCGACCGCGACTCCGACTGGGAGAACGACACCCCCGCCCGGGCCCTGCTCGACCTCGTCCGGTACCGCCCGGTCGAGCGGTTCGACGCGATCCGTGCCGAGACGTTCGTCCTGGTCCCGGCAGGTGATCGGATCGTCCCGCCGGACCGGACCACGGCGGCGATCGACCGGATCGACGGGGCGACGGTGGTTCGGGCCCCGGGCGATCACTTCGGCTCCCTCGGGGAGGACTTCGAGGAAGCGACCGGCTACCAGCTCGCGTTTCTTCGTCGGGCGCTGGGCGATCCCCGCTGAGCGCTCACGGGGGCACGTCCCCGTCCCCGTCCCGATCCTCGTCGACGTCCCCGAGAAGATCGGCCACGATCTCCTCGGCGGCGGCGACGTGGTCGTCGGCGGCCGGGTGCTCGGTCCCTTCGACGTTGGCGAGCAGCTCCCGCACGTGAGACAGTCGCTCACGGCGGACGTCCGGGTCCGCCTCCCGCCCCGCGAGGTCGGCCGTGATCGCCTCGGCCTCGCCGATCCATCTGCTCGCGGCTCGCTCGACCGGCAGCTCGAGCGTCGCCTCCAGGTGCCGGTGGAGGCGCTCGACGCGATCCCGAGTGTCGTCCCCGGTCACGGGTCGCTACCGCTCCGCCAGCGGCGGGAACGACCGGTCGTGTTCGCCCACGTATCGCGCGCGTGGCCGGATGAGGCGGTTGTCCTCGTACTGTTCGAGCACGTGCGCGATCCACCCGCCGACGCGCGAGACGGCGAATATCGGGGTGTAAAGGTCGATCGGGATCCCCATCTGGTAGTAGGTGGTCGCCGAGTAGAAGTCCACGTTGGGGGGGATCCCCTTCTGGTCTGCCATGAACTGCTCGATGGCGACGCTCATCTCGTACCACTTCGTGTCGCCGGCGGCCTCGCCCAGTTCCTCGCTTTTCTCCCCGAG
>JAZKTH010000144.1:0-6091 GCA_036625675.1 Haloferacaceae archaeon | reverse complement strand
CCATCGTCACCAGGTCGGTGTCGTCGGTGACGGCCTCCCGGACCGCCGGCAGCGGGATCGACTCCCCCCACGTCGCCTCGACGCGGGTCACGGCGTCGGTGTAGCGTTCGGCGATGCGGGCGAACCGCCGGCCGAACTTCCCGTTCACGAGGGAGACGACCTCGTCGCCGTCGTCGATCACGTTCGCGACTGCGGCCTCCATTCCCATCGTGGCGGTACCGTTGAGGATCAGGCTGGTACCGGCCTCGCTCGTGAGGGTGCCGTCGAGCGTCGACCGGGCGAACACTTCGTCGAGCCCGTCCTGCGCGCGCTCGTAGGTGGCCTCGAACGCCGCCGACCTGTGTGACACCATCGGCTCGGCCATCGACGCGAGCACCTCTTCGGTGACCGGCACCGGGCCGGGATTGAGCAGCAGAAACTCCCCCTCGTCGTCACTCTCGTCCATGTTTCCGTGTTTCACGCACCGCGAGTTAACAGTTGTTGGATCGGGCGTCGTCCACCCGGGCGCGTCTCCGGGGCATCTCGCCGGAACCCGCACTCCAGCGCCCTCGACCGGTCCCGTCAGATCGCGCCGCCGAGGTCGAGCGCCGCGCCTTTCCGGTATCCCTCGACGCGTCCGGAGGGGCGGAACCGGAACACGACAGCCGGCCGGTGGCGCACCTCCGGCTTCTCCGCGAGCACCGCCGCCCAGGCGTCGTCCGGGAACGACGTGCAGTCGACGAACAGCGTGACGCCGCCGGCGTGCGCCTCCAGCTGGCCGCTGGTCTTCGTCTCCGCGGTGTCCCGGACGGCGGCGACGGGCGTGGAGGCGGCCCGGCTTCGGGGCGGCAGCGGGCGGGTGACCTCCACCAGCGTGGGCTCGGTGCCGGCCTTCTCGGCGCGGTAATCCAGCGAGTGGCCGGTGGTCACCGGGATCTCCGGGGTGATCTCGTAGCCCGCGTCGACGAGTAGCTTCGCGGCGTCGAACTCGCCCATCGCGGCCCGCATCCGGGTGAGGTCGAGCTGCCGGGAGGTCCCGAGCTTGCCCGCCATCGTCTCGCGGTACTCGTCGAGCGCGCCGGTCGAAAACACCGACTCGTAGAACTCCATCCCCTCCTCGCGGGTCGCGTCCGGGAAACCCGCGGCGTGATCGCGGAAGAACGTCCGAGTCGTCTCGCGGCCGTCCTTCGAGAGGAACACCGGCAGGAAGAACCACGACAGGTGGGGGTACGGTTCGAGCCAGGGCGATTCGTCGTGCAGCTGGGCCGTCAGCTCCTTCTGGGCCCACTCGGCGATCGGCTCCGGCACCTCCTCGAAGCCGTACTTGTCGGTCTTCCAGAGGGTCTGCGGGGTCTCGGTGTTCCCGATCCAGTAGCCCGCCGGACCGCCGCCGGCCCCCCCGGGCCCCGCGTCGCTCCCCCAGCAGAACAGCGCGACGTCGCCGTTGTCCATCTCGAACCTGCGCGCCCGGTATCCCGACGGCGGTTTGTACCACGGACGCCCGCTGTTTGCCCCCAGGTTCGCGTCGAGCGGCCGGTAGAGGTCGGACTCGACGCGGCCCGCACTCCAGGACCCGGGAGCGTATCTGAATCGTAACGGACTCGCCACACCGGTACTACCGTCCCCGACGGTTTACCTGTTTCCACCTGCGTGGACTCCGGCGGAACTCTCACGCGGGCGATCCGATCCACCGCCGCAGAGCGTCGGCGACCGCACCCAGGACGAAGGCCGCGCCCAGATTCACGACGAGCCCGCAGACGGCCACCGCGATCACGACCGGGTAATGCTCGGCCCGCCGAAGGCTCGTCCGGCCCAGCTGGAGTGCGACGAGCGCGAGGATCACCCCGAGCATCGAGACGGGGTACGCGGCCACGAGGCCGACCCCGAGGACCGCGACCGCCGCGTAGCCGATCCCGAGGACGACGTTGGCGGCGGCGGTGCGCGCGCCGAAGGCGTACTTGCCGGCGACGCCCCCGCTGCCGTGACACATCGGGAGCCCGCCCAGCGGCACCGCGAGCAGGTTCATCGCGCCCATGCTGGCGGAGAGTTCGTCGGCCGAGATGTCGCGGTCGAAGTAGTCCCCCAGCAGGACGGACGTCGCCAGCGCCGCGTTCCCGACCGTCATCGCCAGCTGTCCGACCGCCGCCTCCAGGGCCGGCAGCGTCAGGTCGCCGACCCCGAACAGCAGGGGACCCCCGGGGGCCGGCAGCGACGGCGAGGGCACGCCGGTCGACAGCGCCGCGACCCCGGCGCCCGCCACCAGCACGGCCAGCGCGCTCAGGTTCCGGGAGCCGAGCGCGATCGGGACCAGGGCGACGCCGGCCGCCAGCGCCGCCAGCCGGAGGTCGCCCGCCCCGAGCCGGAGGCCGGTCTCGAGCAACACCAGCGCGACGCCCAGCTGGATCCCCCTGACGACCGGGGAGCCGACGTGCTGCTCGACGCGCTCGAGGGATCCGGTGGCGCCGATCGCGAGCAGTACCACGCCGAGCAGCAGGCCCGCCAGCAGGAACTCGCCGGTGGTAATCGTCCCCGCGATGATCAGCGCCGCCAGCGCCTTCATCGGCTCCACCGAGACGGGAACCCCGTAGTGAAGCCCCCAGACGATCTGGAACGCGCCGAACCACAGCAGCATCACCGCGAGCGAGAGGTCCGACAGGACCGCGACCGCGACGACGATCGGGAGCACTGTAACCGAATCCCCTATCGCTCCCGTCACCTCGTTCCAGGAGAAGTCGAGGGCGGTATCGTCGCCAAAATACACGGAAACGCCCATCGTACCCGGTTTGCTTCCGGGCGTAGAAAAACGTTCCCGTAGCCGGAAACGGTTTCTCCGGAATGTTGCGTAATCGGGATACATATCGACGTCGGCGTCGCGTGTCGGTCCGAACGCGAGCGTTCCGACCGGAGAGGGGCCTTGGGGCGCTCACCTCGCAATATTTCTCCCCTCCCGAACGCTCAGGTAGGCAATCGGACACGTACGAACGACGAATGGACGACACACACGAGTTTTCCCGACGACGGCTGCTCGAGACGTCCCTCGCGGCAGGAGTGCTCGCGGGACTCGCGGGCTGTAGCGGGACCGACGACGGGCCGTCGGCGCCGGGAACCGACGCGACGGCGACGGGGACGGACGCGACGGAGGCGACCTCGCGGGGAACGGAGGAAACGGAAGCAAGCGAGGAAGGTGGCGACGACGAGCCCGATCCGCCGCCGGAGGCGGTCGCGGACGGGTTCGACCTCGAGGCGGCCCGGGACGCCACGCGCGAGGCGATCCGAGGGGTTCCCTTCGAGGTCGCGGGCTTTCGCAGCCAGTTCGAGGAGGGCGACGCGGACGCGACCCGTCGCAGTCGGATGAAGGCCGGTCGGGGCGACGCGGCCGACACCGCCCGCCACGTCGACGGGCGCGGCGCGGAGTTCACGCTCGCTGACCGCCCGTCGGACGCTGACTCGTTTCTGGACCGGTACTTCGCGGACGGGACGCTCGTCCGGCGATCGGTCCGGGACGGCGACGCCGACTACGATAGTGACGAGGCGACCTACGAGGAGTTCGCGCGCCTCGTCGAACGCGACCTCCGCTCGTACTACGAAGTCGGCACGAACTTCGAGTTCGGCGAGCCGGCGTGGAACCCCGACGAGGGGGTCTACGAGGTCCGGGGAACCGGCATCGCGGACGATTCGGAGGTCGACGAGGACGTCGAGATCCGGGAGTGCGTCGTCACCGTCGACGCGGACGGGGTCGTCGTCTCCATCTCCGCGGAACTGTTCCTCGAGGGAACCGTCGTTCGGACGGCCGTCGACGGTACTCCTGGAATCGACGTCTCGATCGAGGAGCCCGGGTGGGTCTCCGAGGCCGAGGAGGCCCTCCCGGTGTGGACCTACCGGACCGGCGACCGCCCCACCACCACCGTCGTCGGGGACGCGGCGTACGTCTCCAGCAGCGACGGGGTCGTCGCGCTCGATCGGCTCGACGGCTCGACGGTCTGGGAGTTTTCGGTCGAGAGCGGTTCCCCGGTTCACGCCGTCTCCGGCGACGCCGTCTTCGTCGGCGCTTCCGGGGGCGAGGCGTACGCGCTCTCGCGGGAGGACGGCACCGAGCAGTGGAGCGCTTCGGTCGGGGACGACTCGGGAACGCCACATCCCGTGGAGGAGCGGGTGCTGTTCGTCGGTCGAACCGGCGCGACCGCCCTCGCGACGGACGACGGGACGGAGGCGTGGTCCCTCTCCACGGACACGGACAGACGACTCTCCGGCCGGGTGATCGCGGAGGACGTCCTGTACGTCAGCGATCTTCGCGGTCGAGTCGACGCCGTCGACGTCGAGACCGGCGACCGCCGGTGGCAGTTCGACGCGCCGACGCAAAACTGGCTCTCGCCCTCGGCGGTCGTCGACGGTCGGCTGTACGCCGGCAGTTTCGACGGGGCGGTGTACGCGATCGACGTCGACGACGGGACTCCGGAGTGGACGGTCCCGACTGCCGACATGGTGACCTCGGTATCCCTCGACGGCGACGCGGTGTACGTCGGCAACCGGGCCGGCGAGGTGTACGCGCTGGACGCTGACGACGGGAGCACGACCTGGACGGCCGCTACTGCCGACACGACCCGCGTCCACCCCCACCCCGAGGCGGACGCCGTCTTAGTCGCGTCCCACGACGGCTCCCTCTCCCGGCTGTCGGCAGGCGACGGCACCGAACAGTGGACGTTCGAGGCCGACGGCTGGGTGGAGTCGCCGACCGTCGCCGGGGAGGCCGTCTACGTCGGGAGCCGGGACTCGAACCTCTACGGGCTGGATCCCGACGACGGATCCGTTCGGTGGCGCCGGGAGACCGACGCCTTCGTCCGGCACGCGCCGGCGGTCGCGGGTGACCTCCTGTACGCGACGGGCCTGGGCAGTGGCGGCGGGATCGTCTACGCGTTCGAGCGCGCCGCCGACACGTAGCCGGGGATCGCGTCGCGTCCGAAGACGGCACGCAGCCGGCGATCGCGGTGCGCTCCCGAACGGTGAGGTTTTTGCGTCTCCAGTTAGTATACGACCCACTCAATGATCTCCGAGGGCTGCAAGCAGTGCGCCAAGGGCGGCAAGCTCGTCCTGTTCGTGTACGGCTACTGCGACCAGCGCGACTGCTTTTACTGTCCCCTCGGGGAGAACCGGAAGAACGTCACCGACGTGTACGCCAACGAGCGGCTCGTGGAGTCCGACGAGGACGTCATCGAGGAGGCCAGGCGCATGGACGCGCTGGGCTCCTCGGTCACGGGCGGGGAGCCCCAGGAGGCGCTCGAGCGGACCTGCCACTACGTCAGCCTGCTGAAGGAAGAGTTCGGGGAGGACCACCACGTCCACCTCTACACCGGCATCACCGGCGGCCGGGAGAACATGCGCCGCCTGGCGGAGGCCGGGCTCGACGAGATCCGGTTTCACCCGCCCCTCGAGCTGTGGGGCGACCTCCACGGAACCGAGTGGGAGGAGATCCTCCACGTCGCCCGCGAGGAGGGGATCACGCCCGCCTTCGAGATCCCGGGGATCCGCGCCGAGCCGGAGTTCCTGGAGTTCCTGGACGAGGGGGCGGCGGAGTTTTGCAACGTGAACGAGTTCGAGATGAGCCAGGGCAACTACCGCCGGATGCAGGAGGCGGGCTTCGAGCTCCAGGAGGGGCACATGTCGGCCGTCGACGGGTCGAAGGAGGCCATCCTCGAGGAGATGGCGGCCCACGAGCGCGTCTACTTCTGCACGAGCGTGTTCAAGGACGCCGCCCAGCACCGCAACCGGCTCAAGCGGATGGCCCGCAACGTCAGCCGGGCGTTCGACGAGGTGACCGACGACGGCACCATCGTCTACGGGAAGACCCGGGTGGATCCGGCCCGGCTCGAGGACCTCGGCGTGCCGGGGGAGTTCTACACGGTCAAACAGAACCACGTCGAGGTCGCGTGGTGGCTGCTCGAGGAGATGATCCAGGAGGGCGACCTCTCGGACGGGGAGATCGTCGAGCAGTACCCGACCGTCGACGGGACGGTCGTCGAGCGCACGCCGCTGGCGTGAGAAGACCGCCAGCGGCCCAGTTCCGCCGCTGGCGTGAGCAGGCCGCCGCCGGCCCCGTTTCGCCGCTGGCGTGAGC
>JAZKTH010000143.1:0-6174 GCA_036625675.1 Haloferacaceae archaeon | reverse complement strand
GAGATGTTGAAGTTCGAGAGGTGGCCCTCGACGGCGTTCCGGAGGTGCTTGGGCACCCGGCCCTCGTCGTCGATGAGTTCCCGAGCTTCCTCGAGCGCCTCTGCGAAGGAGTTGTGGGTGTAGTCGTCCGGATCGTTGAGTCGCAGCGAGTGTGCAAGCGAGACGTCCTTGTTCTTCGCGTGGATGAACTGGATGACGTCCGGGTGGGAGACGCGCATCACCCCCATCTGCGCGCCCCGGCGGGCCCCACCCTGTGCGATAGTCTCACACATTTGATCGTATGTTCTCATAAATGTGATAGGTCCGGAGGCGATCCCGCCGGTCGACCCCACCGCGTCGCCGTAGGGACGGAGCTTCCAGAAGGCGTACCCCATTCCGCCGCCGCTCTGGAAGACCTCCGCGGCCTCCTTCATCGTCTGGTGGATGTCGGTGATGTCGTCCTCGGGCGAGTCGACGAAGCAGGCGGACAGCTGCTGGAGCTCGTCCCCCGCGTTCATAATTGTCGGGCTGTTCGGGATGAACGAAAGGCTCTCCATCAGCTCCCGGAACTCCGCGGCTCTCTCCTCGACTTTCGCCGCGATCTCGTCCGGCAGCTCCGGCACGACCGTCTCGTAGGCGAACTTGTTGACGTTGTAGACGGAAAGCGTCGTCTCCGCGTCGTCGTCGACGGTCACGCCCTTCCCGAACGCCTCCTCGGCGAGCTCGTCCCGCCGGGGGTGGTCGGGCTTGAGCTGGTCCGGGGTGACCGTGATCTCGGTCCCGCGCTTTTCCGCCTCGAAGACGGCCTCCGCGAGCGCGATGTTGTTCGCGACCCGGACGAACAGTTCCTCCTGGGTTTCGACGAGTTCACCGTCGGCGTCCTTGCGGAGGTATCGGGCGGGTAGAATGTTGTGATAGGCGTTGTCGGTGAGCCGCTCTTCGAGCGTCTCCCCCTCGGTGCGCTTGATCGGCAAATCGACGTCCGCTACCGTGCGTTCGCTGTCGCTCATTTCGACACCACTCCACGATTCGTGCGAGGCGGCTCTCGATGACTGGTTGCGTTCCCGGTATCCATGGGTTGTTCTATCGGCGAGAGGGCCCCTTTATCGTTCCGCTTCCCGGGCCCGATGGGTCATAAACTATACTAATTTTGACCAGTTCTCCCCCGCGACGCGCGGCGCGTCGCGTACACAACACCAATACAGCGGAGCACGACATATAACGGTATCCAGACCGGAGTGAAAGTGGAGGTCTGGGGAGAGAGAACGCAAGCAAGCGGCCGGATATACAGTGGAAGCGGTGGGGTTTCCGTTCCGGACGACGTCGGTTCCGGCCGGACCTGTGGCGTATAACTCGGTGGGAATGTCGGGGGCTTGCTCCGGCCCCGTGGCGAATACATATAACCTTTCATATATTAATTTCCCTTACCTCCTTCGTCGCCTCGCCGCTCTCGTGGACGGTCCGTCGTCGAGGGCGTCCGTCGACGGTTCTCCCCGGCTCGATCGCCGGAGAGTCGCCGGCCGGTCCAGATCCGCCGCCTACGCCCAAAGCTTATTCTCCCGTCCGATAAACGGAGTCGTATGTCAATCGCATCCGGCGGTCCGTTACTCGGGCTCCTCGCGCTCGCGACGCTCGAACCGTTCCTCCAGTCCGGGCTGCTCGATACACAGATGGGACAGCTGCTAGTCGTGCTCGTCGGGATCGCGGTCGTCATCCTGGTGGGTCGGCTCGTCCTCCGGATCGCGTGGCGACTCGTCACGATCGCGGCCGTCGTGGTCGGGATCGCCCTGATACTCTCGATGCTCGGGCTGCTCTGATTCGGGACGACGGTCTTTAGGTCGTTTCCGCGGCCCGCTCCAGCAGTTCGACGCTCCCGGTGAGCTCCCGGTGGACGTACGGGATGTCGATCCCTTCCTCGTCGAAGCGCTCCTTCACCGCCTGCACGTACTCGGAACGCACGCGCACGAAGTCGCCCCGGTCGGGGTCGGCGATCCACACCCTGGCCTGCAGCGCCACGTCGGAATCCCCAAGGTCGACGAGGCGGACCGACGGCGCCGGATCCTCGAGGATCTCCGGGTGTGCCTCGGCCGCCTCGAGGATGTAGTCAGTCGCCTCGTCGATGTCGTCGTCGTAGCCGATGCCGAACACGAACTTCCCCCGGAGCGTCTCGTAGGCGACCGGGTTGGTCACCGCGTTGTTGGCGAGTTCGCCGTTGGGCACGGTGATCCGCTCGTTGTCGAACGTCCGAACCCGCGAGACGCGGAGGTCGATGTCCTCGACCCGACCGCTGTTTCCGTTCCACTCGATCCAGTCGCCCACCTCGAAGGGCTTGTCCTTCAGGATGAACACGCCCGCCACGAAGTTGCCCAGGAGGTCCTGGGCGGCGAACCCGATCGCCAGCGCGAACGCGCCGCCGAACACCGCGAACGCCGAGAGGAACGCCCCGTAGCCGGCCACCGTGAACGCGACGGCGACGGCGGCGAACCACACCACTGCGTTCGCGACGCTGGTTCCGAGGCTTCGGACCGCGTCGTCGAACCCGCGCGTTCCGAGCGCCCGCCGGACCAGCGGGACGAACGCAAACTTTCCGAGCGCGTACACGACGAGGAAGCCGACGACGAACGCGACGAGTCCGGTGGCGACGGCACCGACGTCCACCGCCTCCAGGAGCGCCTGCACCTGTAAAACTGACATGTTTCGTCCGGGACATCGGGAGGGACTTAAAAGAAGCTGTTGGGTCGACCGCTCCGACTACGGGACCGCGTCCCCGGGGCCGCTGACGTCGTCGGGGCCCCCGGCGTCGACGCGTTCCTCTCCTCGGCCCACCCGCCGGAGTCGACGCCCGTGGACGTCGTCGCGTTCGATCCGCCGACGGATCCGGTCGTGGATCCACTCCCCCGACGGATCGCCGTCCGAAGCGTGGGTCGGTCCGTCGGACCCCGCCAACCCTCCCCGGAGCTCGCGGGGGAGATATCGGCCGTACGTCGGGAGACGCTCGAAGAGCGGGACGTCCGCCGTCGCGGCGATCTCCCGCAGTTCCGACAGCGCCGGCCACTCGTACTCGGGGTTGACGTAGTCGTCGGTCACCGGGGAGACGCCGCCGAGGTCGTCCACGCCGCAGTCGAGCAGTTCCCGGGTGGGAGAGAGGTTCGGCGGTACCTGCACGGACACCGACGGCGGCAGCGCCGCACGCGCCATCGCCACCGCGCGCCGCATCGTCTCGACGCCGGGTCGCTCGAAGTCCGACCGCTCGTTCGGCACGACGTTCTGGACGATCACCTCCTGGACGTGGCCGTGTCGTTCGTGGAGTTCCCGGATCGCGAGCAGCGACTCGGCCCGGTCGCGCCACGTCTCGCCGATCCCCACGAGAATACCGGTCGTGAAGGGCACGCCGGCACGGCCGGCGTCCCGGATGGTCGCGAGCCGCTGGCCGGGGCTCTTGCGCCGGCTCCCCCCGTGTGCGCGCACGTCCGCGGTCGTCTCCAGCATCACGCCCATCGACGCGTTGACCTCGCGGAGCCGGCGGAACGACGGTTCGGTCAGGTCGCCGGGATTCGAGTGGGGGAGCAGCCCCTCCTCGAGCGCGATCTCGCACGCCCGGTACAGGTACTCCAGCACGTCGTCGTGACCGAACTCCTCGAGTCCTTCGTAGATCCGGGTATAGCGGTCGTCGGGTTCGTCGCCGAACGTGAAAAGCGCCTCCGTGCAGCCCGCCTCGGCCGCCCGCCGACACTGGCGCCTGATCTCCGCGGGGGTCATGAGGGTCGCCTCGCCGGGCGGATCGTAGAACGTGCAGTACGTGCAGGTGTACCGGCAGGCGGTCGTGAGCGGGAGGAAGACGTTCCGCGCGAACGTGAGCGACTCCGCGGGCTCGACCGCCGCCGGGGTGATCTCGAGGAGCGCGTCGACCGCCCGCTGGTCGACGTCGATCTCGACGCCGTACTCCGTGGTACCGGGGAACACGCACGGGGGTCCGGGAGCGACGTACAAAAACGTACCAGTCGACGCTCACCC
Organism: Haloferacaceae archaeon; assembly: GCA_036625675.1. Lineage (GTDB taxonomy): Archaea > Halobacteriota > Halobacteria > Halobacteriales > Haloferacaceae > Halalkaliarchaeum. The sequence goes on along the minus strand of JAZKTH010000143.1, from coordinate 2,181 downwards.
GCGACGGACGCCGACCCGACCGCCGGAGGCGTCGAGTTCGAACCCGGCCTCCCGGAGCCAGGCCCGGGCGACCCCGTCGGAAAGCGACAGCACCTCCTGGAAGTCGGCCGGTTCGTCGACGTCGGTCGACAGCCGGTGGGAGTCGAACTCCCGCACGGTCGCGCCGAGCCGGTCGGCGACCCGGAGGTGGTCCAGGTAGGACGTGCCGTGATAGTCGACGCGGAACCGGGAATCCCGGACCACGAGCGCGTTCGTCCCGCCGCCGCGCCCGGGCGCGACGACGAGGTCCCCGTCGGCGGCAAAGAACCGGCTCAGGACCCTCGGCGTGACCAGCGGGAGGTCGCTCATCACCACACCCATCGCGCCGTCGTCCCACTTCCTGTCCCTCAGCGCCGCGTTGACTGCTGCCGTGAGTGGTCGTTCGTCGACCACGACCTGGGCGGACGCCAGTTCCTCTCCGAGGTCGACCGCCAGCTCCTCGGAAAGGGCGGTCGGGGCGAAGCCGGAGGTCCCGGCCCCCTCAGGGGAGCCGTCCTCCCCTTCGAGCGGTGCCGTCGAGAGAACGACGGGCTCTCGACCTGCGAGTCGAACTGCACGGAGGACGTCGGCGAGCATCGCGGCCGCGAACGCTTCTCGTTCGTCGGGAGACAGGATCGGATCGAGCCTCGTCTTCGGGCGGTCGGCGGCGAACGGAATCAACACGCGCACGGGACGTTCCCTCACCCGAGCCGGTCGTACGTCTGCTGGCGGGAGCGGTAGACGTACACCCCGCCGGCGACGAGTCCGATCACGACGAGCCCGACGGCGGCGTACAGGAGCAACTGTCGTCGCTCGCTGGACTCCTGGCTCGCCTCGGCCTTCTCCTGGGCGTCGTTCGCGAGGGTCGTCGCCAGGTCGAAGTTCCCGGATTCGTAGGCGTTGATCGCCTTGTCGAAGTCGTCTTCCGCCTCGCTCGTGTCGGCGTCGGTCGCGTCGATCGTCGCCCGCGCCTCGTCCAGCGCCGAGCGCGCCGCGTCGCTATCGGCGGTGTAATGGTGGGTAGTCCAGGTGTCGATTTCGTTGGTGGCCCCGCCCTCGCGCGTCTGGGCCAGTTCCACGAGCCGGAACTCCTGTGGGGGGTCGTACGTGTACGACTCGACTTCCGGAACGGTCCCCTCGATCCGGACCTCGACCTCGCTGACGCCGTCGTCGGCACGGATCGTGGCCCCCTCGAAGGACTGCCCGTCGTACGACTTCTGAGTGACCAGCGCGCCGGTCTGGTCGTAGTAGTACACCGTCCAGGTGACGTTCGTCAGGTTCGTCTCCCCGGCGAGATCCCACTCGCTTATCTCCGGGTTGCGGTACAGCTCTTCGAGCGTCACTGTCGCGGTGATCTGTTCCCCGACTTCGGCCTCCTCGGCGACCGACTGATCGGCGACGGAGACGGCTGCGGCCGGCGTCGCGAGCGACACGATCAGTACGACGGCGAGCAGGAGGCTAGAACAGCGACTCCAGCTCGTCTTCGTCATCGTTTATGAGGTTCGTGAGGTTTTCCTCGCTCTCCTGGCGAATCTCGTCCAGGTTGTCCTGTGCCTCGATCGCGACCTGCTGCAGTTCCTTGATCCGGGGGACGTTGGTGACCCCGGACAGCAGGATTACGCTCGCGACGAAGCCGCTCCCCCGCACGGGGTAGTCGCCGCCGCGGACTTCCATGCTGCCGGTCTGCTCCTCGAGCCACTTTCGGCCGCGCTCGATGCCCTTTCGGTTCAGGTGCCTCGGCGGGCCGGCCATCACGAGAAGGGCGCGTTCGGCCCCCTCGATCTCGCACGGAAGCGTGAGGCGTCCGAGCGCGGCCTTGCGAACGAGGCTCGTGATCCTGTTCGTCGTGTGGGCCGTGTCGAGCCCGTCGTCGGCCTCGCCGCCGCGGAGCCGGGACAGCAGCCCGCCCGACTCCTGTACCTCGACTTGTTCGCTGGCGTAGCCGACGGTCGAAACGCCGCCGCCCGACAGCGTGTTGATGATCTCGGAGGAGTCGACGACGCTCTCGGCGACCTCCTGGCCGTCGGACACCTCGCCGGCGCCGAAGAGGATGCCGAACCGCCTGACGATCTCCTCGTTGATCTGGTCGTATCCGCCCGAGACCGACTCGCCGGTCTTTCGCCACGCGTCGTTGTCGAACACGAGGAGGTTGTCCACCTCGCG